>SYLY01000235.1 GCA_005808475.1 Acidobacteriota bacterium | reverse complement strand
CTATCATGAGGCCTTTTTTTCCCCACTTCAAACAAATTCCGTGTTCCTTGTTCCGGCGCCCCTCCGGTCTCACCCACTTCCAGCACCTTCATCCACGCCATTTTTCCAAAAAACGTCCCCTATGGGACAGGCTCTATCTACCTGCGCGGCATGTTCATGTTGCGCCGAGTACGAACCCTCGACCGCCCGTTCAACTCGCGACGCTTTTGCGTGGATGCGCCGGCGCTGATCGACGCGGAGGCCGCGCGGAACGGCCCCAATCGAATCCGTCCCGGCCAAGCAGCGGCCCAGGCGTCCCAAGAGCGGCTGAGACCGGCTGGTCCGCTCCGCCGAGGATCACTCGGGAGCGATGCGGACCAGATAGGTCACGTTCACCGCGCCGCCGCCGTTGAACCGGTCCTGCACCGGCTGGACCACGGGAAGCCCCGCCGACTGCGTCAACCCAGTCACCCACGCTCCGCCGTTCGGGTCCAACGCGATGGAGCGCGCCTGATCGGCCGCGCTCCCGCCCAGATAAGTCGAGAACAGCACCTCGGTGAGATCGGGATTGAACTTGGCGACGAACCAGTCCGCCGTCGCGCAATTGACCGTGTCGCTGGTGCACGCGCTGCCCATCTTACTCTGCAACTCGTTCTTCAGGTAGAAGTTCCTGGACTGCGTCAACCCCGCGATCCAGACATTCTTGCCTCCATCCACGGCGATGCCGAACGAGTTCTCGTTCATCTGGCCCCCGAAGATGTTGGCGGCCACCACCTTGCCATCGGGCGAGTACTTGGCGATAAACACTTCGCGGTTGCCCGCTATGCCCAGCCGTGCTCCCGCGGGGCGGGGAAAGGCGGTGTTGCCGGAATCGCCGGTGATGTACACGAAGTCGTCTCCGTCGATCTCGATCCCGCTTCCCGCTCTCGGTAAATCGTCGCCGCTGCCTCCCTGGATGGTCGAGTACAGCAACTCGCGGCCGTCCGGCGAAAACTTCATGAGAACGATGTCGTTGGTGGAGCCCCCGAAATTGGTCTGGATCGCATTCACCAAGGGGAAGTCGTGCCGCGCGGGGGTGCTGCCCGGTAACACCTGCGTCCTGCCGAACACCCACGCCTGCTGTTTGGAATCCACCCGGACTCCGTACCCTTCGTCGATCGCGGTTCC
This sequence comes from Acidobacteriota bacterium, assembly GCA_005808475.1. Classification (GTDB taxonomy): domain Bacteria; phylum Acidobacteriota; class Terriglobia; order Bryobacterales; family Bryobacteraceae; genus SYLY01. The sequence goes on along the minus strand of SYLY01000235.1, from coordinate 16,096 downwards.
GCCTACGTATGTCGAGTACATCAAGTCCGACCCATCGGGCGTGAACTTCGCCACGAAGAAGTCGCGCGCGATATAAGTAGTCGGCTGGCCGTCCGGCACGGGCTCCAGATGGTCCTGCACCGGATTGCGCAGCGGCAGATCCAGCGACAGCGTCCCGCCGGTGATGTACGCGGCGCCCGTCGAGTCCACCGCGACTCCCCGGCTATACTCGTCCTTGCTGCCGCCATAGTAGGTCGCGTAGACCACCCGGTCGCCGGCCGGCGCGATCTTCACCAGGAACGCGTCGCCGCCGTTCAGCACCGATCCGCCCGCATACCTTGTCTGGAACGCGCCCGGGGTTACCGGAAATTCGGGGTTGCTGGTGAAGCCCGTAATGTAGACGGCCCCTTGGGCATCCAGCGCCATGTCGAGCGCCCGCTCGTCGCCGATCGAGCCGAAATAGGTCGAGAAAATCAGTCTCGTGCCCGACGGATCGAACTTGGTGACGAATAGGTCGTTCGAGCCGGCGAAGTATTCCTGGAGCGGCTGTTCGAGCAGCAGGTGATTCGAGTAGATCGTGCCCGCGATATAGACGAATCCCTGTTTATCCACTTTTACGCATTCCGCGAAGCCGCCTCCCACGCCGCCGAAGTAGGTTCCGGTGGTGACGACCGGGTCGATGACGAGCGTCTTGGACCGGTCGTAGGCGCCGAGCCGGAATCCGGTCCGGCCCCCGGGCAGGATTCTGTACTTCGCGTCCACCCGCAGCCGCTTTCCGCCGCTGTCCTGGTAGGCGAACGGCTCGGCCTTGGGTCCGTCGAGATCCAGTGCGATTCGGCCTGGGTCCGCTCCCGGCGCGACCACGAAGTCGTACTCGAGTTGGTTGGCGGCGTTTCCGCGGATGACCGCGTCGATGCCCGGATAGACGCCCTCGTACCGCACGTGCTCGTAAGTCCGGATTCCGGTGTGCGAGCGGCCCCTACCCAGGTAATTGACCCTTCCGTCGAGCGGCCCGCCGCCGCGAACGGCCGGCGCCCCCGCGCCAATGAAGCGGAGCCGGTGAACCCTTCCGCCCTCGGCCCAACGCACGCCGTCGCCGGTCAGCACCGCGTCGAAGCCCGGGCCGCGTCCGGCATAGAGGACCGAACCCGGCGCCTGTCCCGCGTTCTCCTCGAAGCGGACTTGCGCCGTGGCGGGAACCACCAGGCAAAGAACCGCGATCCAGCGCATCTCCATCTCCCCTAGAAATAGAATCGGAACGCGAGTTGGACGATCCTGCCCGGACCGTTGCGGTCGCGCCACAGCTTGCCGAAGTTCTGATTGTAGCTGGTGGCCAGGATGTTCTCCCGCGTACCCACCGGGAACGTGGCGCCGCCCAGGTTGAACAGATACGGCATCGGGCCGCCGAGCTTCACGCAGGTGCGGCAGACCGGCGGAGCGCTGCTGAACAGCGCGTCGCTCGTGCCTCCCGGGGCCCAACTGAAAGTCGCCGTGTTGGTCACGTTGAAGAACTCGCCGCGCAACTGGAAGTACCGCGAGCGCTCTTTCCAGGGACGGATCTCCTTGAACAGGCTCAGGTTCGAACTGAATCTCCACGGCAGGCGGAAGTAGTCGAGCGTGCGCGGCGAGTTGCCGATCTGCCCGAAATCCGGCCGCGCGAACGCTTCGGGGTTGACGTAGGGCACGTCGTTCGCCACGTTCTTGGACCACCGGGGATTGCGGAGCGGCACACCCGGAATAATGTCGGGCCGGACGCGCTCGTTGCCCACCGCGCCGCTCGGCACGCCATTGGAGTCGGTGTTGCCGAGAATTACCGCCCAGGGCACCCCGCTCGACAGGAACATGTTGCCAGTGACCGACCAGTTCCCCACGACTGCGTTCGTCTTCGGACCGGCGTTGGTCCAGAGCCTCTTCCGCCTCCCGAACGGCAGATCCCACGAAGTCAGCGCGAAGTTGATCCTGTGCCGGACGTCGAACGTGGATACCGACCGGTTGGACCGCAGGTCCCGCGGATTCTGAATCCTGGTCAAGCCCCACATCGCTGTCACCGCCGGGGCGTTCAGGCTGGCGTCCGAACTGGTGTCGATCGACTTTGCCCACGAGTAATTGGCGCGAAATCCGAACCCACCCCGGAAACGGCGGTCCACCGCTGCCGTCCCGGCATGGTAGGTCGAAGTCGAGTCTGTCAGTCCCGCCAGGCTGACGTCGCCGGCGAGCGGATTCGGCCGCAGGTAGTCCACTCGCGGCCGGAGGATCGGATTGCCCTGGTTGTCCACGCGCCCGAACGTATCCTCGATCAACTCCTGCGGATCTCCGCCCTCCTCGAGTAGATCGCCGTACGCCACCGGGTCGGGGTTGTTGATTCCCAGCAACGGGGAGAGCAAATGGATGCCCCGCTGTCCCATATAAGACAAAGTCACCACCGTGGACCCGCCAGCCTCGAATTGATTGGTCAGGTTCCAGGTCTGAATGTACGACGATTTCGTGTCGCGGGAGAACATGACCCGCGCTCCCGCCGGGACGCGCGGGTCCAGCACGTTGCTGCATCCGATGCACAGCTTTCCGTCCCGCGGAATCTCGAGAGTAACCGGATTGTACTGCGTCACCGGTTGGTTTCTTCCGATGCTGATGACGTAGTCCGGGTTCCGGGATTGAGTGCGCGCCGCCACGGCCGTGTTCGACTGCCAACGCAGAAAGCCCCATGCTCCGGCGGAGGCCGCGCCGAAGTTCGGGATCGGATCGCGGCCGCGTCCGGTCACCGGAGGATGCGAGATCCCGTAGCCGCCCCGGATCACCATATGCCGCTGTTTCAACGGACCCCAGGGAACTTGCCACGCCCACCCCAGGCGCGGTTCGAAGTTCTTGCGGAAGGGCTTTTCCAGATACCGGTCCCGGCCATCGGAACCCGAATAGAGGTAGTTGAACGCGAACCCGGTCAAATCTCCCTCCTGGTCCCGTCTCTCGATCGGATTGTCGAAGTCGAACGACGCCTGGCGGTTGAACTTCTCCCATCGCGGCGAGTTGTACTGCCAGCGGATTCCCAGGTTCAAGGTCAGGTTGCGGCGGATCTTGAAGTCGTCCTGGAAATACGCGGCGGCGGTGGCCCAGCGGTAGTAATAAGGGATCACCAGGTTGCGGAGCGAGATGGCGTTCGGAACGCCCAGCAGGAAGCCCGCGAACGCCTGGCCGCCGGTTCCACCCGGTGTGTTGGCGTTGCCCGAATTGGTCTGGGTGGCGGCGAACGTGTAGGTTCCGCAACAGATGAACGCCAAACCGCTCGACTTCACGTTGAGCATCCCCAGCCGGTAATCGCCGCCGAACTGGAGCGTGTGCCTGCCTTTGATCACGGTGAAATCGTCGCCGAGCTGATAGGAGTGCTCCACATAGGCGCCGAGTCCGAACTCGCCGCCGTTGTTCAGTCCATACGTCCCCCAGCCCGCGCCGAACTGCGGATGTCCGAATCCGGCGTTGCTCGGCAGGTCGAACTTTTCCTTGGTGAAATCGCGCGTCGCCAACTCACCCGGCGGCGTGCGGCTGGAATCGAAGTACGTGTAGCTGGCGCGCAGTTCGTTGACCGCTGACGGGGACACGGTCCAGGTGTTGCTCAGCAGGCCTTGCCGCGTCAGGCTTTGGTCGGACGCGAAGGAGAAGAAGATGTCGTCCTTGCGAAGGCGGAACCGGTCGGAGTAGTTCGGCACGTCCCGGTAGTTCAGCGAGACGCGGTTCCTCGAGGAGAAGTTGTGATCCACCTTGACCAGAACCCGGTTGGAGCGGCCGTCCACGCCGCGTGTGCCGAAGTAATTGCGGCCCTGCGCATCGAACGGCATGTTCGGCATCGGCACGTCCTCGAGGATCTTTTTGGACAGCGGATCGATCATGTTCCGCGGAATCACGTACCCCCGTTTCGAAGGGTCGGGATCGTTTGCCGAAAACAGCGGATACTCGGCGGTGCTCGCCGGGCGGTGGACGGGCAGAAGGTGCCGGCAGTCCTGCGGAGTGGGCGCGCACCGGACGTTCTGATGCAGCTTGGGCCGAGTCTGGCCCGGCGGAACCCAGGCATTGCGGAAATCGCCCAGGCGCTCCTCCGCCGTAGGGAACCGGTCGTAGATATCGATTTGGTCGAACCAGCGTTTGGGCTCCGCGGCCACGAAAAACCAGGTCCGTCCTTTTCCGTCGTAGAGCTTCGGAATCCTGACCGGGCCGTTGAAGGTGATCCCGGCCTCGTTGCGCCGCCCCTGCGGTTCGATGGGCCGGTTGAACTGGCGCGCGGCGAGGAACGGATTCCGGTGGTGCCAGTAGACGTTGCCGCGATACCGGTCGGTTCCGGCCCGCGTCACGGTCTGCACCACGCCTCCTCCGGAATTGCCGTACTTGGCGGAGAACGTGGACGTGATGATGTTGACCTCTTGCACGGTGTCCGGCGAGAAGGTGACCGTCGCGCGACCGATGCCGAGCGAGGTGGAACTGGCCCCGTCGGCGAGGATCGCGGACGAGCCCGCTCTGCCGCCGCTGATGTTCAAACCGGCGCCGGAACTCGGCACGTCGAGGAAGATGCCACCCTCGTCGGAGCCCGGATCCCCCGTGACGCCTGGGATCGTCATCGCCAGATCGAGCACATTGCGGCTGGCGATGGGCATTCGCTCGAGTTCTTCTTGCGTGATCGTGCTCGAGACCATCGAGATCTGCGACTCGATCGCGGGCGGGTCCGCGGTCACTTCCACCACTTGTTTCGACTCTTCGGTGACCAGCACCATGTTCACCTGCACGGTCGCGCCGGTCCCTACGCGCACTTGGGCCGAAGTCGCCTTCTTGAAACCCTCCATCGCCGCCGTCACGACGTAGGCGCCCGGGGGCAGCGAAGGTACCGTGAAGTTGCCGGTATCGTTGCTGAAGGTTTCGAACCGCGACCCGGTGCCCGGCGCCGTCACCGCGATCTTGACTCGCGGCATGGCGGCTTGGGTTTGGTCGGTCACCTGTCCGGTGATCGACCCGGTGCTCTGCGCCGAAGCCGCGGCCGCGAAAAGCAGGCAAAGCGATCCTAGGAACCCCATATCATCACCTTTTCGGATTTGGTCGATTGTACCGCATTCGCGAACCGAATAGAATGGGCGTTGCACACGAACCGCCGTTGGATCACCGTCGTCTTGATTTGCCTCGGTACGCTCATCAGCTACATCGACCGCGGCAACCTCTCGATCGCCGCTCCCGCGATCCGCCGGGAGCTTTCGTTGACGCCCGAATTGACGGGTCTGCTGCTGTCCGCCTTCTTCTGGAGCTATGCCGTCTGCCAGATTCCGGCGGGCTACGTGGTGGACCGCTTCGGCATCAAGGCCAGCTTCTTCGTCGCGCTGGGACTCTGGTCGGTGGCCGGCGCCGCGGTCGGATTCGTATCCGGGTTCCCCGCGATCTTCGCACTGCGGCTGGTGCTCGGCGTGTGCGAGTCGATCGGGCCCATCGCGAGCATCTCGTACATCAAGCGCAGCTTTCGCGAAGAGGAGCAGGGGCTGCCCACGGGGATCTACACAACGGGCGCGCTTCTCGGCCCCGGCATCGGCACCTTGGCGGGCGCGGCGATTCTCGAGGCGTCCGGTTGGCGGCATCTGTTCGTGCTCACCGGCATCGCGGGCCTGATCTGGCTGATTCCGTGGTCCCTCGCGGCTGCCTCCCCCCGCCAGGAAACCCCCGCTTCCGGCGAATCGTCCACCGGCGGATTCTCGTTCGGCGCCGCGGTTTCGCATCCTCTGTTCTGGGCGATCGCGGCTGGCGCGTTTTTCTACTCCTATTACTGGTACTTCATCCTCACCTGGGTGCCCACCTATCTGGTTCAGGTCCACGGAATGTCGAACCTGAAGATGGGCGCCACGCTCGGCGTGCCTCTGGCCGCCACGGCCGCGACCAATCTCGCCGGCGGCTGGCTGGCCGACCGGGTGGTGGCGCGAGGCTACACGCCGCTCGCCGCCCGCAAGGGATTTGTCGCCGTTGGATTCCTGTTGGCGACCACGCTCCTGGCGTTGCCTTGGGCGCCACGCGAGAGCGTGATGCCGTTGTTTCTGCTGTCGATGTGCGGGATGGGATTCGCCGTGGGCAACTACTGGTCGATCACCCACATCGTCGCCCCGCCCAAGTGGATCGGCCGCGTCATCGGCTTCCAGAACTTCGTGGCGCAACTGGCCGGCATCGCCGCGCCTCTGGCGACCGGCGCGCTGGTCGCGATGGACCCGGGGTTCGGAACGGCGATCCTTTGCGCGGGCTTGGCCCCGGTGGTGGCTCTGGCGGCCATCTGGCTCGGCATCACTCCTTCGGCCATCGCCTCCTGGCGCGCGGCCGGCGAAAAAGCGGCCTCGGCGTGAAGGCGTGGGCTGAGGCAGACGGCCGTTCCCACGTTTCGAAAAAAAATCGAAAACGGATGTAACTCCATCATCTGAATGGACTTGCCCGCTTGGCGGGGCGCCGTTATTTCGGCCCCTCGCTTGACACCCGCGCGCTAAACTCGCGCGCGGAGGGCATTCCATTGCCAATTCGACGTTTACTCGCGGCGGTCCTGCTTTCGGCGGCCGCGATCCAGGCGGCGCCGCCGCTCACAACCATTCGCGATACGGTCTTCAAGGCCGACGGTTCTCGCTTCGACGGCTATGTCATCATCGAGTGGCGCAGCTTCGACGCGAGCGACACTTCGTTCATCGGACGCAACCGGATCCAGCTCCGCGTGACGGATGGATTTCTCAACGCGCGCCTTGTGCCGACTACGACGGCCGCCGGCAGCGCCTACTATTCGGTACGGTACGTGGCCAACGGCAGCATTCAGTTCTCCGAGTTCTGGGCGGTTCCGGCGAGCGCGGCCCTGGTGCGCGTGCGCGACATCCGGATTCCCGATCCTCTTCTAGGACCCGCGCAATCCGGCGCGGTCACCGCGATCGAGATCACCGATGTCGACGGACTGCGGAACGAACTCGACACGCGGCCGGTAAAGAGCGTCACGTTCGCGCATCCGCGCGCGGCCATTATCAATGACGACGGCGCGATCGAATCGGCGGCGGGCAACCCGGCCGATTGCGTCCGCGTCGATGGCTCGAGCGGACCGTGCGGCGGCGCGGCCACTGCGGTCACCGGCACCTTCGTCGACGGCGAGACCCCGTCGGGTTCGGTGAACGGGTCCAACGTGGCCTATGTTCTGTCGCAGGCGCCCAATCCCGCGTCCAGCCTGTTGATGTACCGCAACGGCATCCTGCAAAAGCGGTTCCTCGACTACGATCTCACCGGCGCCACCGTGACGTTCTCGGCGCCGTCCACACCGCAACCCGGCGATGTCCTACTCGCGTCCTACCGGACCGCGGGGACGGGCGGAACGCTGCCGCAGGTTGTGTGCACCAACGCCGGCGCGGCCACCGGCGGGACCGGTTCCACGATGCTCGGGTCATGCTCCATCCCGGCGGGCTTGCTGCGACCCGGCGACCGGCTCGAACTGCTCTTCGACTATACGCACGAGGGCTCGGCCACCGGCTGGCAGGCCGACGTCCGGTTCGGCGCCGCGCTGGTGGTTTCGCGGACCGCCGCGGCCGGCTCGGCGATGCTCTCGGGCCGCGCCAGTCTTGGATTCCACGCCTCGGGCGCGCAGTGGTCGTCGCAGACTTGGGGACAGGCGGCGGCTCTCGATTCCGGGGTGGGAGCGGCGGCGGAGAATCTGGCCGCTCCGATCACCGTGGAGTTTCGCGGCAACCTGGGGTCGGCGTCGGCGGAGACGGTGACACTACGGAACTATTCCGTAGTACGGTACCCGGCGCCATAGCTAAGTCGCAACGGGGTCTCCTCTACAGGCGTTTCCCACTTTCGAATTCCCCAACCAAGGGGCATACTGAAATGGACTGCTGGAGGAGACCCCTATGTGGAAATCAATGCGGGAGACCGTGACGCGGCTTTCGAGGGACCGCCGCGCACAGGATCTCTTGGAATACGCCCTGACAGCGGCTTTCGTGGCCGTGGCTGTGGCGGCGGTGTTCCCGAGCGACATCGCGCCGAACATCAGCAAGACGTTCTCGAAGGTGTCCACCTTGCTGAATCAGGTCAACTAACAACGCCGCCGGGCGTTTGCGTGCTCCCGGCGGCCCCCCCCTATTCGAGGTACTTTTTCAGATCGGGGTTCAACTGAGCCTGGACATCCGGCTTGTCGAGGTCGTCCTTGACGATCAGCCGCGGAGCGAGGTTGTTGATCCTCTCGACCGGCTGCCCGCGCAGCTTCGCCACCGCCGCCTTCACTGCCTCCTCGCCCATCTTGAACGGATGCTGTGCGACGAGCGAGTCCACCACGCCAGCCCGTAGATCCTCGAGCAGCGTCGGACTCCAATCGAACCCGACCAGCTTCACCTTGCTCTTGCGAGCCTTCACCGCCTGCGACGCGCCCACGGTGCTCGACTCGTTGGACGCAAACATCCCATCCATGTCCGGATGCGCCGTCAGCATGTTCTCCGACACCGCCATCGACTTGGCGAAGTCCGCCATGCCATACTGCTTGTCGGCCAACCGAACCCCCGGGAACTTCTCCTTCAGCGCTTCCTCGAACCCGCGTTCCCGCTCCATGGTCGAAGCGCCGCCGGGCTGCACCGCCACCATCACCACTTTGCCTTTGCCGCCCAGCAACGACCCCATCCGCTCCGCCGCCATGCGTCCCGCCCCGTAGTTGTCGGTGGCCACCTGCGACACGAACTTGTCCGTGTCGATGCCGGAATCGAAGATCACCACCGGGATGTTGGCCGCGGCCGCCTTCTCCACCACGCCGACCATGATCTTCTTGTCGATCGGCGCCAGACAAATCGCATCCACGTGGCGCGTGATCATGTTCTCCACGATCTGGATCTGCGCCGCGTAGTCGGTCTCGCCCGTCGGGCCGTTCCACTGGATCTCGACGCCCGCGTCACGAGCCCCTTTCGCAGCTCCGGCGTGCACCGACTGCCAGAACAGGTGCGACCGCCCTTTGGGAACGACTCCGACGACGGTCTTCTTCTGCTGGCCGCACGACGCAAGGCCTAGCGAAAACGAAAGAGCCAGCGCCGAAGCGCTGGCCCAGAGAGAATTTCGATTCATGTGGATCAAGGAAGCGTAGGCTCGGCGATCGTGTAGACGACGTCGAGCGACTTCAAGAATGCTACCACGTCTTCCTTCTCCGCCTTGGTCAGGTTCGCCGGCTTGAGATTGGTGATGTCGAGGAACTTGTTCTTCTTCCCGCCGTTCGACATCAGATCCACCGCTTCCTCGAGCGTCTTCACGCTGCCGTTATGGAAGTACGGGCCCGACTTGGAAACGTCGAGAAGAGTCGGAGTCTTGAACGCGCCGGTGTCCTTCTCGTCCTTGGAAATCGCGCCCCGGCCCATGTCGGGCTTGCTCGCTTCCATGCCGATGCCCACGTTGTGGAATTGGTTGTCGGTCAGCATCAATCCATCGTGGCAGTTGGTGCACTTGGCCTTTTCGGCGAAGATCTGATAGCCGCGCTGGGCCTGTTCGCTCAACGCCGACTTGTCGCCGCCGCGGAACTTGAACCACGCCGAGTCGGTGCTCACGATGGTTCGCATGAACGAACCCAGAGCCTTGGCGAAGTTCTCCTTGGTGACCGGGCCCGGTCCGAACGCTGCTTCGAAGTCCTTCTTATAGGGCTCGGCGATCCGCGCCACGCACTCGTCGACCGAAGGCTTTTTGTCCTTGCCGGCGCAGCCCATGTTGCCGCCGGCCATCGCTCCCAGCACCTGCTTCTCGAGCGACGGCGAACGGCCGTCCCAGTATAGGTTCGGGATGTAGCCCACGTTCCACATCGTCGGCGCGGCGCGCGTCAGCTTCGCTTCATACGCCCCCACCGCGGTTGCCAGTCCGTCGGTCAGACCCTTCTCCTTCACGTGGCACGAATAGCACGCCTTCGACTGGTCGCCGGATACCCGCTTATCGTAATAGAGCTTGTGGCCCAACTCCACCTTGGCTTTGGTGATGGGGTTGTCGGCCGGAATCTTCATCGCCTCGAACCCGGGTACGGCCGGGGCGGCATACTCCACCGGCTTCGGTTCGTCTTTCTTGGCTTCCTGAGGAGCCGTGGCGCAGCCGCTCAGCGCGAGAATCGCGGAGCCGGTGATGGCAAAGGTCAATCTTTTCATTTTGTGTCCTGGATGCAAACGGGCGGGTTTTGGATTCGACAATCTTGACGGCGTTCGCGGCTTTATCCGCGCACGCTGGCGGCGGGGATCCGGCGGGTCAGATCCTGGAACTCGGCAAGGCTCTCGCTGCCGATGGTGAAGCAATCCACGCAATCGAGCGACAGCGCGAACTGGAGGCACTCGTCCACCTTGTTGCGAAGCCGGCCCGCGCCGAGGATCTTCATCCCGATCACGCCCTTGCCTTTCGCCTTCATCTCGCGGAGCACCGAAATGACCGTCGCCGGATCGGCGTCCATGGCCACCTGCGCCGGATTGATGCGGGCAAGATCCACTTCCACCCAGGGCTCGGCGGCGGCCGTCCGCAGCGCCTCGATCACGTGGCAACTGGTCCCCTTCGTTCGCACGATCCCTTTCTCCTGCGCCTCTGAGATCGCGTCCATCGCTCCGCGCTTGCGCTGGTTCCAATTGCCGTCCAGCATGCAGTGCAGCAGAAGGATGTCGATGTAGTCCGTGTTCAACTCGCGGCGGAAGCGGTCCAGATCCGCGCGCATCTCCTTGGCGGTGGACGCGTGGGTCTTGGACAGGATCGTGACTCTCTCTCGCGGAATGCTCTTCAACGCTTCGCGAAGGTGCGGATGCGATCCGTACTGATCCGCCGAATCCCAGAAGGTGACGCCGTTGTCGAGCCCCGCCTTGAACAGGTCGGCCACTCCGCCAATGCCGAGCTTTTTGGTCTGGTTGGAACTGCCGCCGCTGCCATTGGTGCCCGTGCCCATGGCGAGGCGGCTCAGCTCCACGCCCTTGGGACCTAGCTTGATCCGGTCGGACGCGGATTTCTTGGTTCCGGCATAGAGGTGGTAGGGGAATTGGTTCAGGCTGACGAGCCCAGCGGCAGCCGCGGATTTCTGCAGGAAGTGTCGGCGATCCATGCGAGCTAAGGTACCATAATCCGCGTCCGTGGCGAGTGACGCCCATGGCGGCGAATGACCGGCGGCTCCGTCCGTCCTTCGCGGGCGGTGCTTTGCTATACTCCCAGGCGATCAGACCCGCAACGAAAGGACGCTCCCGGCGCCGCCGCAACCCATGGGCCGCGTTGGGTGTGCAAGGGAAAATCGTGAACAATAACTTTCGGATTCGAACCGCCGCGGCCGCCGTATTCTGCGCCACGATTGCGGTTTCCAGCCAGGTGCACCGGCCGGAAGCGCTCATGGAGATGACCGCTAATCGCTTCATCGACTCGCTTACCGCGGCGCAGCGCGACGGATCCGTTTTTCCCATGAACAGCCCAGAGCGCCTGAAGTGGCACTACTTCCCGGAGAACGGTTTCCAAAAGGAGTACGGGCATGAGCGCCGCGGCATCATGTTCAAGCAGATGGATCCCAAACAACGCCATCTGGCCTACGCGCTCATGGCTTCCGGCTTGAGCCAGGTGGGCTTTATCAAGGCGTCGACCATCATGAGCGTGGAGGAGATTGTCCGCGTAATTGAGGCCGACACCACCGGCCATCGCGACGCCGAACGGTTTCACTTCACCATCTTCGGCGACCCGGCCGCCACCGGCGTCTGGGCCTGGCGTGTGGAAGGGCACCACGTGGTGCTGAACTTCACCATCCGGGAAGGCAAAGTGATCTCCTCCAGCCCGACGTTCTTTGGCGCGAACCCGCACGAAGTGCCCATGGGACCACACAAAGGGATGCGCGTTCTGGACCGAGAGGAGGACTTGGCGCGTGATCTGGTGAACTCGCTCGATCCTGCCCAGCGCAAGGAGGCGATCTTCGATCAGGCGGCGCCCGAAGATATCGTGACCATGGCGGTTTTGCGTGCCAAGTTGGACGGCTCTCCGAAGGGAATACCCGCGTCGCGCCTGACAGACCGGCAGCGGGAAATGCTGATGACGCTCATCGCCGAGTACGCGGACAACCTCGCTCCGCCGCTGGCTGACAAACGCATGAAGCAGGCCCGCGGCGCCCCGGCCGCCAAACTGTTCTTCGCCTGGGCGGGCAAGACCTCGCGGCCCGTGCTGCGGCCGATCGTGATCGGCAGACCGACCGTTGGCAATCGCGATGAGCAGGGCCTCTACTACCGTGTGCAATCTCCCGAATTCCTCATCGAATACGACAACACACAGGCCTTTTCCAATCACAGCCACTCGGTCTGGCGCGACTGGAAGGGAGACTTCGGACTCGACGTGCTCGCGATGCATCACCGGCTGTTCGATCATCGCGCCACGCTGGCGCGGCGGTAACGAGCGGCGCGGACTATGAGCCGGCCATTCTAAGTCTAAGGGGCGACGAGGAAGTTCGTCGCCCCGGCCCATTCGCTCCAGCCGGTATCGGAATTCGCTTCGCAGACCGGAATCAGACAGGCTCGGGCCGTCGCCGAATGCGGCGGTCCCACGCTCGGGCTCAGCGGGACCTGCACGGTCAGCCCCGGCGTGACGCCCCGAGCCCACGGCTCGACATTGCCGTTCGCCGACACATAGTATTGATACAGCGTCGCGCCATCGATCGGCGTCCACGCCAGAAACGTGTTTCCCGCCGGAACGGTGGAGTTCAGAGCCGGCTGTACCATCACCGGCTTCGGCGGATTCGATCCGCGCACCACGAACCCGCTCGCCGGACCCTGCCGGATCTGCCCCGCCACATCGGCGATCGCCAACGCGTCGTACCGCACGCCGGGGCGGAAATGGGCGGACCAGAAGTTCTGCGTCGTAAACACGTCGAGCGCCGCCGACTGCCGCGATAGGTCCTGCACATAGAGCCGGTAGCGGACATTCGTTCCGGTGTCGCCGGCAACCCGCGTCCAGGTGAACAGAACCGGATTGCCGGAATCGGCGCCCGCCATCGGCGTTCCGATGCCCGGCAGCGTGGGATTCGGACCCGCCGAGGTGACATTCACCGCCGCGCTGTTCGGACCGCAGCCGTCGCCATTGCACGCCGCCACCACCACGCCCATCGGACCTGCTGGCACAGGCAGCCGCACGGTCTCCCACGAAGCCTGTTTCGCCGCGACGGTCAACGCTCCGCCGCCCGGTCCCGTGTTCGATTGCACCGCCTGCACTTGATACAAATCGGCGCCCGGAACCTGTGTGAACGTGACGCTGATTGCCGTCGTGTCCGCCCCCTGGGGTAGCACCGTGACGGTTGGCGCGGTGGTTGGCTTCGGAGGCAGCTTCACCGAAAAGGGCCGTTCCGCCGGCCATCCGCCACACGCCGCCGAGCAGGCCCTTACCGAAATGCCATAAGTGAGAGATCCTCGAAACGAGTGGATGGTCGACAACTCCGGCGTGGAGATGTTCAGCTCCACGCGGCCGGTCGCCGTATCTCGAACCAGCACCTCGTATCGCTGCGAGCCAGGGACCTCGGTCCACCGCAGTGTGGCGGTCGACTCGGTCAGCATCTGGCCGGCCGCGGGCGACACCACCGACGGGGCGCCCGGACCGGGAACCGCCGCGCGGACCGCGAACAATACGCTCGCGAAGGCTCCGCACTGCGATCCTCGGAAGCCGCCCGAGCACGGCCGCACCAGGAACCGGAAGTCGCCGTTCGGCAGGCTGATCAACGTCGTGGTGGATGCCGCGCCGGCGAGATTCCCCGTGAAGACCGTCCGATTCACCGAGCGGTCGTGCACGATGAGATCGTAACCGGTCGCGCCCGGAACGGAGTTCCACTGAAACGTGATCCCAGGCACGGCGACCGTCGACGAGGGAACCGGCGCCACGACCCGAGGCGCGGAGAGCGGTTCCGGCGCCCCGGTGAAGTCGGCGTTGCGGATGCCGTTCGGCGCCAGGTTGACGACATCGCGCGAGCCGGGCGTGAACACCACGCCTGCCATCGACGGCGTCACCGTGTAGTTGCGCTGATCGTTGATGTCGGGGAAGGAGTAGTAACCGCCAGGCGCCGCCAGGGAACTCCGCGTGAGGAAGCCGCTTAGTTGCATCGTCGCGCCCGAAACCGACCTGCCCGAGATGCTCGCCGCCGTTCGGGTTCGCGCCGCGCCGGGCCGCGATGTTACTTCGAAAGGAAGACTGGCCGCGTCAAAAACGACGGGCACTCCCGTTCCGCAGAACAGCCGCGCGTCGATCTCAGTGGCGTTGGCGTCGCCCGTCCCGCCCGGAGTCGTATAGGAACCGCGCCACGTGCCGTCCGCCAGGATCTCGATCTCGCGGCGCGCATCGGCATACGGCTTCACATACCACCGGTCAGCGACTTTGATGTAAAGCCCCACCTTGCACGCGTCCGGCGCCGCGCCCCGAACGGTCCCATGCACGAACGCCGGCAAATTCTCGTAAATCAGCCGCTTGGCCGTGTCGAACACGAGTCCGAACGGCGGCACATATGTCAGTTCGATCGAAGGCCCGCCCGTTCCTACCGGCGCGGATCCGCTCCAGGAATCGGGAACGGTCAGGTTCTCGAAAACGGCGGCCACTCCCTCCTTCGGAATGCCCGTGGGAGTGAACAGTCCGAAGTACGGCCCCACATCCTCCTCGGCGGCCTTCCACGGCTCGTCGTACGCCTCGAAATAGAAATACTGGACATCGTTCGCGCGAGCCCATGACACGAACGCGAGTAGGTAGGAGACGGCGTTCTCGGGGCTCATGACGGCGGCGCCCTTGGCCGCCCCCGCCCCCGCCCATCCGGTTTCCGACACGATCACCTGCTTGCTTCCGGCGAGCGCCTTCACATCCTTGTACCGCCGGTCCACCACGCCGATGGCCGTCTGCAACGAGTAGCCCTCCCACATCGGATACGCGTGCATCAAAACCGTATTGACCTCTTGGATCACCTGCGGAAACTCCAGCAGCTTGTTGTAAGCCTCGCTGGTGGTTACGGGCACGGTGGGAACGCGCCGCCGGAAATCGCGGATCAGCTCGATCAGCGCGGCCGGCGCCAGATCGCCCCGCAGCAGCACTTCGTTGCCGATCACCGCCAGATCCACGTCGCCCCGGTTCGCCGCCGCGACCAGCCGGTCCATCTCCGCTTGATTGGCGGTGGCCGAACTGCTGATGTGCGCGCCCATGGCGATCCGCAGGCCCACGGTCCGCGCCGCCGCGCCCGCGCGATCCAGCCCGTTCGCCGTCCCGTAGGTGCGAATCCAGTTAGTATAGGGGACCAGCGGTTGCATGCGCTGGCGCAGTTGCTCCTCGGTGAGGAGGGTCGATGGACTCTCCCCCGCGTTTAGATAGGGACCGAAATCCAACCCGTGCAGTTTGTGGGGCTGCTGGCCACTCATGACAAGACAGCCGAGTAATACGACCGCGATGAGGTGTACCATTTGGCTCCGATTGTAGCGCCCGATGCTGGTACAATGCTCGGGAATATGCGCCCACTCGTGTGCCTCGCCGCCGCGGCTCTCGTTTTCGCCGAACCGCCCGTGATCAAGGACGCCGCAAAGACCGGACTCGATCCGGCCCGCCTCGCCCGGATTCCGCAACGCCTCCAGCAGTTCGTGGAGAAGGGAACCGCCGCCGGCTTCGTGACGCTGGTGGCGCGCAAGGGACAGGTGGCCGCGCTGGATGCAACCGGCTATACCGATCTCGAAACGCGCCAGCCGATGAAGACCGATAACATCTTCCAGATCCATTCGATGACCAAGCCCATCGTCTGCATCGGCGTCATGATGCTCGCCGAGGAAGGGCTGGTGTCGCTGAGCGATCCCGTGGAAAAGCACTTGCCGGAGTTCCGCGGAATCCAGGTGCGGGGTGACGACGGCGCCGTTCGCAAGCCGTCGCGGCTCCCCACCGTGCGCGACCTGATGACGCACACATCCGGCATGATACTCAACCCGCCGCCCGGCATCGGCGAACTGCACGGCGCGCTGCACAAGAGTCTGGCGGACGTGATCCTGGTGGCGTCGCAACAGCCTCTGAACTTCGATCCCGGCGCAAAGTGGCAGTATTCGAACATGGGCATCGCCGCGCTGGCGCGCATCCTGGAGGTGCGCTCCGGGCTGGCCTTCGAGAAGTTCCTGGAGCAGCGGATCTT
>SYLY01000234.1 GCA_005808475.1 Acidobacteriota bacterium | reverse complement strand
TCTTCACCCTGAGTTTTTCAAGCACTTTTTCGACGGGCCGGACAGAACACGCATTACAAGCATTGAACTTAGCCAATTGTAAATCCTGCGGCGGACCCCGAAAACGCCCCAAAACGCCGCGAACTGCGAAAGTCAGGCTAGTGACGTCTGACCTGAGGCGGCACCCGCGATCGCCTGATTCAGCCTTTGGTGGAGTAAGGCCTTGAGCTTAGGGACCGGGAGCCTGCCGAGTCCGAGCGTCGTCCTGCGCGACGGATCAGATGCATTCGCGGCGAGTTGGAAAAATGAATCAATATAATACCGTGACCGTGCCCACATGTATGACCGGAACGGCATTCGCTCCAGGCAGATCTCTGTTGAGCTCGGATTGAACCAGACCTCGTCGAAATATTCGAGAGTGCTTCCGTCAACGTTATCCAATAAGTCCATTACCAAGCCGGAAGTCCAGTCGTACTGGTGCCCCTCTCCAAGGATGATTCGTCTGGGTTGCTGATCGAGGCCTTCTAGCGCTTCGCGGAACATCTTGCCAATGGACGTCACTATCAAGTTGTGCCGGGCGCGGATGTATTCTAATAACGCGTCCGCGTGACCAAGAAGTGCGGAAGTCGACTTGTCCTCGAAGACTGTATGGTAGTTCTTCTGGCGGCAGAGCCCGACCACATCCTCGGGTGTGGAGTTCGCTCTGATATTATGAACATGCCCGATCCCGGTGGAGCCGACCTTAAGTAGCAGGTTCCACGGGTTCGGAAACGTTCGGAAGTGTTTCAATATCAGCGGGTCCTGCGCATTGAAGTACTTTTCGCAGGAGGGGCAGAAACACGTAAGTTCGAGCCGTTCATCTCGCCCTCCCATCGGTAATAAATCAACGCAATCGATTATGACACCCCTGAGCTTCCCCTTTGTTGATTTCGTCGTCTCATTCACTATGTCAATACCCGTCCCAAGTATTGCGCCGACAATCTCCTGGGCGCGCGGGTTAGATGTGCAAACTTGGGCAGAGGAGTCGCCGACGATATCAACGACGTGGAGAGCCTCCGTCTTGTTGAACGGCATCGTCGGATCAACTAGCAAGTAGATATCGAGACCCAGTTGACTGAAGCAGTACACGACTTCTCGGAAATCCTTCGCACCACCCGCAAAGGGCCCGGAGAATGCAGAGAACGGCTCCCCGACTCCCTCAACGGGAAACAAGAGTCCGTCAGGAGCTGTGACGGGAAGTACAACCCCCTGTGGCCCCACACCCCACGTGGCCCGAAAAGTCTCGATAAGAGCCGCCGGGGCTTCATACTTGAAGATCGCGGCGTGCTGGAGATCCAGGACAGCACCGTCCAGATTTTGCCTGACTCGCTTTTCGATGGAGAACATTCTTCTAGGCATGGTAGCGAATATGGCACAAGCATCTAGCTATGTCAAGGCAAGCTTCCCAGAAAAGCGTAGGCTGCGCAGGATTCCCAACGAGGGGTTGAGTGAATTGAAGTTGCGTGAGATCGCGGCGGCGAAGCCGCGCAACGGGGCCCGTGCTGGACCCAGCATGGGTAAGGCGCTGCCCAGCCACTGCGTCACCGGCGCGAACCTGACTGAACTGAAGAGCACATTGGACATCTCAAGGGCCGGATGCCGATTGCAATGGCGCCTTTCTACCGAGGCTGGCACGGGGTCCGGGTTGGCCGGGTCGGCACGAGGGCGGCCACTAGGAGATCTCGATTGAACGCGTGCCCAACTTAATTCCCCCGGCCCGGTCCGTTGAGAGGAATTGTCGCGCGACGAGCAGCTCCACGATCAAGCCGGCTCGGTCTTGCCCGACTATCGATGCCACGATGCCATCCATGCTAGAACGTGGCACAGCGGCCAGCCGGTTCTGGCGAAGGAAAGACCGCGCTTGACAGATGATGCGTGAGAGTTCCTGATCCGAGAATTCCGCGACCCGGTTCAGTTCCCTAGTGGAGCCGTTCGTTGGTGCTCCGCCAAGTGCCCCCGTCAGCCCATGAGCGAGTGCTTCCCCCGTCAAATTGCAGAGGTCCACAAAAGTCACTCCGGCAAGCAACGGGGGTACGATACAAGGGCGAACGATGAGCGGAATCATGTCAATTGTCCGGCATTTGAGAGTGTAGGCGAGCACAGATGTCCACTCCAGTTCAGTCCACTTCGACGTGAAGTAGTCAGGTGAAAGCACCAAGACTACCTTTTGCGAAGACGCTATGGCACTGTTGATCTGGCTCACGAAATTCCCCCCAGGCAGGAAGTCCTTAGCCTGCAAAATCACCCGATCTCCCGCAGTTTCGCAGTGGAGTGCGATCACCTTGGCCCACGTCAAGTCGGGGCTCGCGTAGCTTATAAAGACAGTTCGCTGCATCTCGGTCCTCATGACTCCTAGAATAAGCGACCAGCGGCACGCTGGGTGTCGGATGCGATGAGCACCGCCCCTGGCTCACTTCTCGTTGTAGAGATCGGGCAGGTCGTTTTCGAACAACAGTACGTCGCCGGGGCGGATCATCTTCTGGAAGATCGCGGTGGCTTCGCCCAGATCCTTCACGATGCGCAGGCTGGCTTCGGGAAAGCCGCCGCGCCGCAGCCCGGCCTGGATCGGCTTGGTTTGATCCGGCCCCACCAGGATCACGAAGTCCGCCGCCTGCGACGCCTGGTAGCCGAACTCCTCGTTCTTCTCATCGTGCAGCACGCCGAGTTCGATCATTCCGGGCGTCACCAGAATCCGCCGCCCGGTCTTGAATTGCGACAGCACGTGCAGCGCTTCCGCCGCGCCGGTGGGATTGGAGTTGTACGAATCGTCGATGATGATGGCGCCGCCCGCGCCCTGCTTTACTTCCAGGCGGTTCGGCGCGGGCTTCAACTTCGAGATGCCGCGCCCGATCTCCTCGAGCGTCACGCCCATCTCCATCGCGATACGCGCCGCGCCCAGGATATTGAGAACCATGTGGCGGCCCACCACGCGCGTCGAAACCGGGATGCTGCCCGCTTCGCGCGTCATCAGCGTGAATCGCAGGCCGTCCGGTCCATGCTCGATGTCTCTTGCCCACACTTCGCAATGCCCGTCGCGATTCTCGAGCGAATAGAGAGCCACCCGCGTGTGCTTGGTCCGCGCGGCCAGCTTCAGGCAGTGCGGGTTGTCGCCGTTGAACACCGCCAGGCCATCCTTCGGCAGCGCCTCGATCAGCTCGTAGTTGGTGTTCTCGATGTTCTCCATCGACAGGAACCGTTCGAAATGTTCCGGCCCGATCGACGCGACGATCCCGATGCGTGGATGCACCAGATTGGCGATCTCGCGCACTTCGCCCCGTTTGTACGCGCCCATCTCCGCGATGAAGATCCGATGTCCCGCATCCAGCTTGTCGTTGATCGTGCGGGTGATGCCGAGCAGGGTATTGAAGTTCCCGGGCGACTTCAACACGGAGAACCGCTCGCTCAACAGCACGTCGGTGAAGTACTTCGTCGACGTCTTGCCGTAGCTGCCGGCCACGCCGATCACCAGCGGGTCCAGCCGGGCGATCTTGGCGGCCGCCTGCTTCACGAACCCGCGATTGATGTGAGCCTGCGCCGGCTGCAGCAACACGTTCGCCAGCAGGATCGCGCCCGGCGCCGCGTGCGCCAGGAAAACGCCCACCGCCAGAGCCGCCGGCACACAAGCGAAATAGGCGATCGCCGCCGCCGCCAAAGCGAGCAACACCCGCGCCAGCAGCAGCGTCCGCTTGGCGCGCGTCGTGTAGTCGAGCGGCTTCTTGGCCGGCGGATCCACGGTGCGTAGCAAACGGAACAGACACGCGCCGATCCATGGGACCAACAGCCAATGCGGCTCCGGCGCGAAGAACGACGCGGCGAACAGCGCCGCTCCCAGCGCGATCGCCGGCGCGTCCAGATACCGCTCGAACGGTTTCGCGAACAGCCATCGCAGGTACCGCTTCCCGATGTAGCTGTCCATCTGCCACATGTGCAACACCGTCACGCCGCGCCGCGAGGCCAACGCGGCCGAAGCAGCCATCGCCGCGGCGGTCAGAATCTGCGCGGTTGCCGTCATTCGCGGAAAAACTTGAGTGCCATCATGTTGAACTTGTGCGGCTGGTCCAGGTAGGGAAAATGCCCCGCGCCGGAGAACACCACCAGTTCGGCGCCGGGGATGCGCTCTTTCATCGTTTCGCCCATGTAGAGCGGAGTCTCGCGATCCTGGTCACCCCACACAAGCAGGCATTTCGACCGGATGGAGGCGAGATACGGCGTCTGATCCTCGGCCACCACCAGCGCCAGCGTCTCGCGCAGCGCGCCCGCGGCCAGGTAGTCTCGCGACGCCACATGCGGGCGGAGCCTTGCCTTGAGGTTCGACGCCAGCGATCCCACCACCGGCGCCGATTCCATCGCGCGAGCCGCCGAAGCCGCCGCGCGCTTCAATCTCCTGGTCAACGTCTTGCGCGAAGCGACGCCGGCGCCGGCCGTGAACAGCAGTTTCCCCGCCCGGCCGGCATGTTCGGCGGCCAGCCGGATGGTCACGCGTCCACCGAACGAGTGCGCGACGATGTGGGGCCGTTCCAGGCGCAGTGCGTCCATCGCTTTCAGCGTCAGATCCAGAAAATCGCCGACGCGCCAGGGCTTGGGCGGCAAGGCGCTTTTGCCGTGTCCCGGGAAGTCAATCGCAACGGTGTCGAAGGATGGCGCCAGCGCCTCGAACACCGGATTGAAGCTCTCGATCGAGCCGCCCCAGCCATGCAAAAGCAGCACCGGATCGCCTTGCCCTTCCCGCCGGTAGCGAATGTCGAGGCCGTCGATCTGGAGCTTGGCGAACGGCAACGCTAGGGCTTCCGGCCCGTGAGGAGGTTCACCTCCATCGAGAACTGCGTTTTGCGGCGGGAAGCGTGGCGTTCCATCGCCCCTTCCACCAGTTGCGTGGCCAGCTTGTCGAACGGCACGCCCGAAGCCTCCCACAAATAGTAGGAAAGCGATCCGGGCAGCGTGTTGATCTCGTTCACGTGGAACGTGCGGCCGTCCGCGTCCAGCAGGAAGTCGACGCGCGAGATGCCGTGGCCGCCGATCGCCTGGAAGGCGCGCACGGTGGCGTCGCGAATCGCCGCCGTCACGTCGTCCGGGATGGGCGCCGGAATCTTGCGGTGCAGCGACGCCATTCCCGCTTTCGAAAGCCCGGCTTTGCCGCCCTTCGATCCCTTGCCCCCGCGCCGGTACTTGTCGTCGAACGACAGAACCGCGCCGCCGCCGGTGGGCATCTCGCAGACACTGGCGCGATCCGGCGGCCCGGCCACCGAGCAGTTCACTTCCTGGAATCCGGTGAGCGCGCGTTCCACCAGCACTCGTTCGTCGTAGATCATCGCCGCCTCGATCGCCTGCGTCAGCGCCGCGCTGGTCTCGCAACGCGCGATGCCGATGCTCGACCCGAGCGACGACGGCTTCACGATCGCCGGATAGCAGCACCGTTCCTCCACTTGCTTGACGAACCGCGCCGGATCGGCTTTCCACGCCGCGCGAGCCACCCAAACACAGTCGATGGTGGGCAGGCCCGCCTGCTGGAACAGCCGCTTCTGCGCGATCTTGTCCATGCCCGCCGCCGACGCCAACACGCCGCAGCCGACGTACGGCACGTCGGCCATTTCGAGCAGACCCTGCAGACAGCCGTCCTCGCCGAACGTTCCGTGCAGCATCGGGAAGAAAACATCCGCCCAAAGCACCGGCGGCTTGTAGAAGAAGCCCTTCGATCCGTGGGGATGCGGCGCCAGTTGGCGGATGGACGGGTCCGGACTCAGGTAGACACGGTGAGCGTTGCGCTGCGCTTCGGGCTGGAAGCCCGGCGTCGAATAGAGCTTCAGGTTGTAAAGGTCGGAGCCGGCGAACCACTGTCCCTGTTTGTCGATAAAGATGGGCAGCAGCGAATAGCCGGCCACTTCGAGCGCGTCCATCGCTTGATGAGCGCTGATCACGGACACTTCGTGTTCGACGGAGCGGCCGCCGAACAGAACGGCCACGGTGAGCTTGGGCATACGGGGAGGCGAGCTTTTCATTGTATCAACGCCGCCGCGCGGAACCGTATCTCGATTCCCGGAACCCCCGTGTTACAGTGCAAGCGTGCGGGTGCTCATCATTGACGACGACGTGGAATTGTGCGGCCTGCTCGGCGAGTTTCTGAGGCGCGAGGGCTTCCAGCCGGCCTACGCGCACGACGGCCGGCAGGGGCTGGAGCGCGCCGCCGCCGGTGAGGCCGACATCGTGGTGCTGGACGTCATGCTGCCCGGAACGGACGGCTTCACCGTGCTCAAGAAGTTGCGCGAGCGCAGCCAGATCCCCGTGCTGATGCTGACGGCTCGCGGCGATGACGTGGATCGCATCGTCGGGCTGGAACTCGGCGCGGACGACTACCTTCCGAAGCCCTTCAATCCTCGCGAACTCGCCGCGCGGCTCCGCGCGATCCTCCGGCGGCTGGATGCCAAGCCCGACCCCTCGCAAGGCGCGGCATCGGTGAACGGCGTGGTGCTCGATCCTTCCACGCGGCGCGTCACCGTGGACGGCCGCGGCGTGGAACTGACCACCTACGAGTTCGACATCCTCAATTACCTGATGCGCGCGGCCGGACGCGTGCTGTCGCGGGACGATCTGATGGAGCAGTTGTACCAGCGCAAGTCGACGCCGTTCGACCGTTCGATCGACGTTCACGTGAGCCACCTGCGCCGCAAGCTGGAAACGGCGCGGCCTCTGATCAAGACGATTCGCGGCGTCGGCTACCAGTTCCTTCGATCGAGCGCGGAGGCAGCCGAGTGAAGACCCTCTACGCCACGGTCCTCATCTGGTTTCTGGCAACGGTGGCGATCACCGGGCTCGGCCTGCTCTGGGTCACCGCGATGCTCGCGCCGGATTCGGACGCCGGTCCGCCCTTCCGGCGTCCGTTCGCCGCGCAGATGGAGGCCGCGGTGCGCGCCCACGAATCCGGAGGCGCCGCGGCGTTGCGCGCTCACCTGGAGACGCTGGAGCGAGTGGCGGGGGTCAACGGGATGCTGACGGACGCTCGCGGCGTGAACCTCGCCGACGGGTCGGATCAGTCGGCGCTGGTTGCGCGGTTCGCCGCCATGCGGATCCTGCCGCCACAGGCCCCCCTCCGGCGCGAGGGGCAGTTCGTGTTCGCGATGCCTTCGCCCGGCGGACGCTACTGGTTCTTCAGTTCGATGCCCGGTGGTCCGCCACGGCGCGGATTTCCGCTGTTGATGCCCGCCCACTTGTGGGTGTTCGCGTCGGTCGGATTGCTCTCGTTGTGGCTCGCCCATCACGTCACATCGCCGGTGCGCAACCTGACCAAGGCGGTGGAGCGGTTCGGCGCGGGCGAATTGTCGCGCCGCGTGGAAGCGGGCCGCGCCGATGAAGTGGGCCAACTCGCCACGTCGTTCAATACCATGGCGGACCGCATCCAATCGCTGGTGGACTCGCAACGCAGGCTGCTCGCCGATCTTTCGCACGAGTTGCGATCGCCGCTCACGCGCCTGGGCCTGGCGGTGGAACTGGCGCGGGAAGGCGGCGACCGGGAGGCCGCGCTCGACCGGATCCAGCGCGAGGCCGACCGTTTGAACTCGCTCGTCGGCGGCCTGCTCCAGGTCACCCGCGGCGAGGCCGATCCGGGTGCGATCCGGTTCGAGGAGATGGATCTCGATCCGTTCGCCGCCGCGATCGTCGAGGACGCGCGGCTGGACGCGGGCAAGCGGTGCGAGATCGTTTACACGGGCGAATCCGCGGTCGTCAACGGCGATGCGGAACTGCTCCGCCGCGCCATCGAGAACGTGCTGCGCAACGCGGTGCGGTTCGCGCCGGAAGGCAGCGCCATTGACGTGGCGTTGCGCCGGGAGGGAAGCGGCGTGACCGTCTCGGTTCGCGACCGCGGCCGCGGCGCGCCGGTGGAGGCGCTTCCCCATTTGTTCGAGGCGTTCTACCGCGCCGAAGGAGGAGGAGGATTCGGGCTGGGGCTGTCCATCGCGCAGCGGGCGCTCGAGTTGCACCACGGCCGGATCGCGGCGGAAAACGCGAATCCAGGCCTCCGCGTCTCGATGTGGGTTCCAGCCGCGTAGCGCTTCAGTTCGCGCCGCCCAATCCGGGTATCGGCGTGATGTAGACGACCTCCGCCATCTTCTGGCTCGGTAGCCGAACCGTGACCCCGGTCCGCGCCAATTGCGCGCCGGTCATCGTGAGCACCCGGCTGTCGTCGGCGAAGGTGACCGTGTAGGAGCGCTCGGCGTCGAACTCGCCGATTCGGAGCGGGTACGTCGCGGCGGCGGCCCCGTCGCGCGTCACCACCGCGATGATGCTGTCGGCCGCGGGGTCGTACGCCGCCATCGCATCGATCCGGTTCTCGCCGGGCGGGTTCGTTAGATGCAGGATCTTGCCATCCCGCACCGCCGCGCGGATCTGCTTGAAGCGCTGGATCTCCTGGGACAGATACTCGAGGTCGGTCCGCTGCATGTCAGCCAGCCGGTTCATCAGAATCCACGGCCCGCCGAACAGATAGCTGCGCGTGGTGTAGGAGTCCATGGTCTCTTCGGGCATGTACCGGTCGGAATACCGCGCCGGGAACGGGTAGGTGGCGCCGTACACGGCGGTTCGCGCCGCGCGCGCGCCCGATGCGTCGTTAACGATCGACGTGACATAGTTGCGCACCATCTGATACGTCATCATGCTGCCTCCGTTCTCGCAGTTCTCCCACTCGACGGCGGGCCGCAGAGTCTGGATGCGGTCCACGATCCAGTCCAGGCCGTCTACCGCGTTGGCGTAGTTGCTGTCGAGCGGATGGTGCGTGTGCGTCGTCTTCCGGCACTGCTTGACCATGTTCTGGCCGTCCTGCAGGATCCAATCGACTCCATAGTCGTCGATGATCCGCAACGCCTCGGCGACGATCCACTCGCGCACCGGCCCATGCGCCAGACACAGCGACGGAGCCCTGTGGAACAGGTCGGGCGTGGACGCGGCCCAGTCCGGGTTGTCGCGCAGCACCGGCGATTCCGGCGCGGCGTGCGGCCATGCGAAGTGCACCCCGAACTTCATGCCGAGCGAGTGCACGTAGTCCGAGATCCCGCGTAGGCCGGCGGGAAACTTGACCGGATCCGGTCGCCAGTCGCCGATCGAGCGCGCCCAGCCCATGTCCACCACGAACAACTCCGCGCCCATGAGCGCGGCGGCCGCGGCGTTTCGGCGCAGTTTCTCCTCGTCGATGTCCTCGCCGTACGCCCAGGAATCCCAAACGACGTAGGGGAATTTGTCCGCGCTGGGGACCGGACGGGCCAGGGCGGCTTCCACGAATCGCTGCGTGGCATAGCCCGCATCGTCCGGGCCGCCGTGGAACAGGACGAGAAACGCGCGCGGAACCTGGAACTCGTCCCCCGGCGCCACCGGATGGTTCAACTCGGGAATGCGCGATTCCAACCGCAGACGGTCGTCCGCCGCCCAGTGCCGGATATCGAGATTCATGCGGCCATCGAACTCCCAGCCCACGGCCAGCCCGCGCCGGGTGTCGTCGTACAGCGCGGTCCAGGTGCAGTACCGTGTGTTGGCGCCACCCGCGGTGGTGGATACTCGCCCGGTTGGATCGAGGTTGCTCAACACGCGGTCGAATGCGCCCGGATTCGCGCCGAGCGTCGGCAGCCACTGCTCCACGCGCAATTGGCGGAACGTCTGGCCACCGGCCGAAAACTCCCAATGAACCGGCTCGGCCTCCAGCACCTGGACTTCCTTGCCTGTGGTGTTGCGATACCGCGCGCCGTAACGAAGGACCGGCAGGTTCTCGTGGAGGTCGAATTCGAGCAGGACCTCGCCCGCGCCACCGGTCTGTTCCAACAGGATCGACAGCCGGCGGCCGCCGCGATCGTTTTGCTCCTGCCATTGCCGAAGCAGCCGGTAGGTCGAGGCGTCGTCGAAGGTGAAGCTATTCGTCCGCAACGACACCGGCGACGAACTCGCGGCGGATTCCCAGGACTGGCCGCTAACCCTGTTTCGCATCCCGGCGGCCCGGAACACACCGCTCGCGCTCAGTTCGAAACGCGCCTCCAGCACCGCGTTGGAAAGGTCCCAACGCTGCGTATCCTCATGAAACGCAATGTCGATCTCCGCGACAAGCGCCGCTGGGAGAACACACATCGCCAATGCCCATCGAATCAAACTTTTCCTCCGGGAATGGCCGACCTATTACTATCGACCGTTTCACGAGGAAAATCGTTACAGGCCGTGGTGAAATTCCGCTACTTCAGGATTCGGAACAAGTTGGAATAGCGGTCTGTCCAAACCTCGACACCCGCCTTCGGCTTAGGGGTATGCCCGCCCCGAAACGCCGAGTTTTGAAAGGTCTCCGGCGAATGGGCCACCAGGACATACGTGGTGCCGTAGCAGGTCTCGTCTTCGCTGTCGTCGGCCTCGAGGACCCAGGCGGCCTTCCCCATCGACGCCGTGACCCGCTCCAGAACAGGCTCCAAGTTCAAGTATTTGTTGGAGATGTGCATCACCACGATACCGTCGGGCCGCAGATGGCGGAAGTAGACCTCGAAGGCCTCCCGGGTCATCAGGTGAACTGGAATGGAATCGCCGGAGAATGCGTCCATCATCAGGACATCGTAGTTCAACGGAGCCTCGCGCTCGAGCGTCAAGCGGCCGTCGCCGAGCTTCACGTGAAGGTCGACGCCTCGCTGACGCGCGTCCGGGAGGTAAGTGAATTCCTTCTCCGCCAATACGGGTACTAGTGGATTGATTTCGTAGAAGCTGAGGTAATCGCCCTTCTCGCCGAACGCGGCCATCGTACCCGCGCCCAACCCGAGGACCCCGACCCGCCACTGGCGGTCGATCGGACGCCTGCTCATCACGCGGCCGACGCCGGACTCGCGGCAGTAGTAGGACAGCATCTCGCGCCTCCGGGAAGGATGCGTCCACTGCTCGCCGTGATTGATCGATCCGTGGAGCAGACTCCGGTAGGCTTCGTACTCGCCGGCGTTCCCTTCTTTAACCCGCAGCGTACCGTAGAAGTTCCGCTGCACCACCCGATAGCCCTGCACCGCGTCGTGGACCGTCCGGCCCAGGAAGGCGCACAGTCCGAGCACTCCCAGGAATAGCGCCAATCCCGACACGGAGAAAACCGTTTGCTGCCAGGTCTTACCGGGTTCCTCCAGGGAGACAAGCAGCGCCATCAAGCCGCACAGTCCGATCCCCGCCGGAAGCTCGAAATAGGAGATAAACAGGTACGGCGCCACCACTCCGGTAAACAGCCCACCGAGCGCGCCGCCTACCGAAAGCATCAGGTAGAACGAGGTCAGGTACTGAGCGGCGGGCTTCCGGCCCGCCAGTTCGCCGTGGCACACCATGCAGGCGACGAAAAAACAGAGCGCGAACAGAACGATGGTCCAGCCCATGCCCGGCATCTTCGCCTCGCTCCACTGCATGTACGCCATGCCGCCGAGCGCCGGAGCCAGGATCACCAGGAAAAGATTGCGGTAGTACCAGCCTCTTGCGTCGAAGGTGAGGATGAAACTGAGCAGGTAGATCGTCAGCGGCAACACCCACAGGAACGGGATCGCGGCCACGTCCTGAGTCAGGTGGTTCGTTACCGCCAACAGCAGCAGGGACGGCACGGCGGCCAGCCCCACCCACAGCATCTTCTCGGCGGCATCCGGCGCCGGTCCGGTTTCGGCCGCCTGGGACTCACCGGCGGACCCGCCGTATCCGGCGGATCGCCAAGCCGTGATCACGCACAGGATCGCGAATACGGCGAACCCGCCCGACCAAATCCACGCCTGAGCCGGGATGGTCATGTTCGGCTCCACCGTCACCGGATAGCTCAGCAGCGCCAGCATCGAACCGAGGTTCGATAGCGCGAACAACCGGTACGGCGCCGAACCGCCTTCCCGGCGCGCATACCAGGCCTGGATCAGCGGTCCCGTGGTGGAACACAGAAGATAAGGCAGGCCGACGGTCGCCGCCAGCAGGATCAGAATCCGCACGGTCGGATTCTCGTCGCCAGATGGCTTCCAGGATTCGGAGGGGATGATCGGCAACAGGGCGGAGGCCAGCGCCAACAGCACCGTGTGGAGAATCGCCTGATGGCGCGCCTTCAGCTTGTGGACGCTGATGTGGCTGTAGAAATATCCCGCCAGCAGGACGGCCTGGAAGAACAGCATGCAGGTGGTCCACACGGAAGCGGAGCCGCCGAACCAGGCGAGGATCGTCTTGGCGATCAAAGGCTGGACTTGAAAGAGCAGGAACGCACTGAGGAAGATCGTCAGGGCGTAAAGAACCATCGTAATACGGTAGCATGGTGGTTCCATGGCGCCGTTTCCGGGAGGGCGTTCTCACCCGCGCCGCCCGCTTCCGGTATAATCCGACCAAGCGTCCATGCGTCGAACGTTACCCGCTATCCTTATCTTTGCCGCGGCAGCCGCTGCCGAGCCGGTCAGTTTCTCGAAACAAATCCTGCCTGTATTGTTGAAGCAGTGCGCGGGCTGCCACCAGCATCCCAACGTGCAGTCGGGACTCACCGTCACCTCCTACGAAGCGTTGTCCAAAGGCGGCATCAAAGGGCCGGGCTTCCTCGCCGGCAAACCCGGCGACAGCAGCGTGGTGCGATACCTCACCGGCGAGGCCAAGCCGCGCATGCCCCTGGGCGGCAAGCCCGTGCCGGACGAGCAAATCGCCTTGTTCCGCGCATGGATCCAAGAAGGCGCCAAGGACGACTCCCAGGGAGCGGTATCGGGCACGGGCTCGCTGTCGGCGGTTCCGGACAAGCCCATCAGCTATAAAGCCGCGCCCCTCGTGACCGCGATCGCGTTCGATCCCTCCGGTTCGACCATGGCCGTCTCCGGATACCACGAAATCCTCCTCACCAGCCCTGAAGGCAAACTGCTCGGCCGGCTCCCCGGACGCTCGATGCGCATCCACGGACTCGCCTTCACGCCCGATGGCAAGACGCTGGTGGCGGCCGGCGGAGATCCGGCGCGGGGCGGAGAAGTGCAGATCTGGGACGTCGCCGCGCGGAAGCAGCGCGCGTCGATCGCCAACGGGCCGGACACGTTTTTCGGGGGCGCGCTCTCGCCGGATGGAAAACTGGTGGCGGCAGGTGGCGGCTCCGACAAGTCCGTGCGGCTGATCGACGTCGAATCGGGCAAGGAGATCCGCCGCCTGGACCACCACGAAGATTGGGTCTTCCAAACCGCGTTCGGCGTGGACGGCAAGCGGCTGGTCACCGTGGGACGCGACCGGGCCGCCAAGCTCTCCGATGTCGCCACCGGCCGCTTCATCGAGAACGTCAACCTGCTGCGGGAAGCGCTCACCGCCGTCGTCCGGCATCCCAAGCGCGACTGGGTTCTGGTGGGAGGTTCCGAGCGCATCCCGTACCTCTATCGAATGGACAGGCCTCGCGCGATGCGCATTGCGGACGACTCCACGCTGATCCGCAAGTTCGAGCGCCAGGACGGGCCCATCACGGCGCTGGCGTTCTCCGCTGACGGAGCCAGGATCGCCGCCGCCGCCGAAGTGGGCGATGTCCGGATCTACAACGCCGAAACCGGCGATCTGGTGGCGCGCTGTTCCGGCCATCAGGGCGGGATCTACGCGCTCCGCTTCACGCCCGATGGCGCGCATCTGGTCACCGGCGGATTCGATGGCAAGCTCCGCTTCCACGACATGACCGGCAAGATCGCGCGCGAATTCGTCGCCGCGCCGGTGGAACTCTCGAGGGGAAACTGATGCGAACAGCCGCTCTGTTCTGCGCCGCCGGCATCCTCGCCGCCGCGCCCACGCTCCGCGACCTGTCGCCGCGAGGCGCGCAAAAGGGACGAACCGTTCAGTTGGTTTTGAAGGGTTCGGAATTGAAACCGGGCACGCGATTGCAGTCCGGCATCCCGGGGGCAGTGTCGCGGCTGGTCCCCCGTGAATCGATGCGGCCGGATACGGAGTTGCCGTTCCTGGTCGAAGTGGCCAAGAACGCGCCCACCGGCTTGTATCCGGTCCGGGTGGTCAACAACGATGGACTGTCGAACCTGCTGCTGTTCTCCGTGGGAGAGTTCCCGGAGATGGAGGAAGCCGAATCCGCGGACGCCAAGCGCTCCAACGGCGACGCGAAATCCGCCGAAACGCTCGCGATCCCATCGGTGGTGAACGGAACGCTCGGCGAGGCCGACATCGATTTCTATGCGGCGGACGTCAAGGCCGGCCAGAAGCTGGTGTTCGAGACCGAGGCGAATGTTCTCGGCAGCGCGATCGACCCCGCCATCGAGATCCTGGATGCGGCGGGCAAGACCATCGCCAAGAACGACGACGCCCCGGGCAACGGCATCGACGCGCGGCTAGAGTTCGCTTTCAAGACGGCGGGCCGTTACTACGTCCGCGTCCACGACTCCAAGTACAGCGATCAGTCCGTCAACTTCTACCGTCTCAAAGTTGGCGCCTACGCGTTCGCCGAAGGCATCTTCCCGCTGGGCGGACGGCGCGGCCAACCGGTGAGCGTAATGGCTGCAGGCGGCAACCTCGCCAAACCGGCGCCGGTGATCGTGGACACAAACACGAAGGCCCGATTCCAGTTCGCGGCCGTTCCGGGTTCGGCGAGCCTGCCCTTCCTGTTCGAGCTCTCCGACAAGACCGAAGCGCTCGAACCCTCGGGCGCCGGACCGCACGCGCTGGCCGCTGACACCGTGATGAATGGCCGCATCGCCGGCAAGGGCGAGATCGACCGCTACCGCGTCGCCGTCAAGCCAGGCGATCACTGGGTGTTTGAAATGCGCGCCTCGTCGCTCGGCACGTCGCAACTCGACGGGATACTGACGCTGTACGACGCCAAGGGCGCCAAGCTCGCTTCTCGCGACGACCTCGCCGGCGCCGATCCGGTGCTGCCGTTCGAAATCCCGGCTGGCGTCGAAGACGTCACCGTCGCCGTGGAAGACCTGCTGGGCCGCGGCGGACCGGCGTTCGGCTACCGTTTGGAAGCTCGCAAAGAGCCCGCCGATTTCCTCGCCCGCCTCACGTCGGCCTTCGTCAACGTGCCGGCGGGTGGCACCGCCATCGTGACGGCGTCGATCCAGCGCCGAGGGTACGACGGCGAGGCGAGACTCACGATTCCCAACCTGCCGCCCGGCTTCACGGTCGCGGGAGGACACATCGCGCCGGCCGCGGCGCAGCAGCGGTTCGACGATCCCAATCCGCGGTTCAGCGCCGCGGCAACCACCCTGACGATCACTGCCGGTCCCGGCGTCAAACCGCTGGAATGGGGACTGAAGGTAATCGCCACGGCCGACACGCCCCAAGGCAAGATCGTGCGTGAGGCCGAAGGGCCGGGCCTGGTAGTGGCCGTCAAGGGACTCCGGCAGAAGAGCGTCACCGCGAACTGGCTCGAAATCGGGCTCCCGATGGCATTGTCGCGCTCCGTGCCGGTGACGCTCTCCACGCCAGTGCCTCTCGTGCGGATCTCGCAGGGCGTCGAATATCCGCTCTCCTACAAAGTGGTCACCGGCATGAACGCCAAGGCAGGCAAGCCGCGCGAGACCATCGCCACTCAGGTTGGCAATCTGCGAATTCTCCAGGGTCCGCCGTCGAAGAACCCCGCCACCGGATCGCTGCTGGTGAACACCAACTTCGCGACGCCCACAGCGAAATTCGACATGCTGACGGCGGTTACCGCCGAGATCGACGGCAAGCAGGTGGAGGTCTACGCGCCGATGGTGACGTTCGAGGTGGTGCCCGGATATCGCGTCTGGCCGAACGGCTCCGAGTGGCGCGTGGCGCCGGGCGGATCGTTCCGCATCGACGGAACGGTGCATCGCGAGCCCACGTTCGAAGGCGGCCTGGTGCGCGTCGAAGGGCAGGAACTGCCGGAAGGCGTCTCGTGCCAACCGGCCGAAGCCGCCGCCGAATCCCGCCAGTTTTCGATGGAGTGCCGCGCCGAGGCCGGGGCCGCCAAGGGAACCTTCGAGATCGCCATCTCTTCCCAGGCGCCGGACACGGGCCGCAATGCCAAGGACACCTACAAGATCCCGGTCGTGCCGGGAAAGTTGATCATCCAATGAAACGCTTCTTTCCGCTATTCGCCTGCGCGGCTCTAGCCGCGGCCCAGCCGTTGTCCTACGTGAAGGACGTTCAACCGGTGCTCAACAAGACCAGTTGCACGTCCGGGCCGTGCCATGGCGGCGCCAAAGGCAAGAACGGCTTTAAGCTGTCCCTGCGCGGCTACGACCCGGAATTCGACTACCGCGCCATCGTCCACGAAATGACCGGACGCCGCTGGAATCGCACCGATCCGGCGAACAGCCTGGTGCTGCTCAAGCCCACCATGGCGATCACTCACGGCGGCGGATTGCGATTCGACGAGAAGTCGCCTTACTACAAGATCATCCTCGACTGGATTGCCCAGGGCGCGCCGTTCGGCGATCCGGTTCCAGCTACGGTCGCCAAGCTGGAAGTCTCGCCCGCCGAGTTCTTCACCGACAAGCCCGGCTCATCCCGGCAACTGAAGGTGATCGCCCACTACGCCGACGGCTCGTCGCGGGACGTCACGCGCGACGCGATGTACTCGAGCAACACGCCACAGTACGCCGAGATCTCCGACGACGGCTCCATCAAGACGCTCCGCAAGGGCGAAGCCGCGATGCTGGTTCGCTACGAAGGCAAGCTGTCGGTGGTGAACGTGACGGCAGTGCCGGAAGAGCCGTTCGCCTGGAAGCCGGTTCCCGAATGGAACTTCGTCGACAAGAACGTCTACGCGAAACTGCAAAGGCTGAAGCGCCAGCCCTCCGAGCTTTCGTCCGACGCCGAGTTTCTCCGCCGCGTCTCGTTCGACCTGATCGGACTGCCGCCGTCGCCCGAGGAAGTAAAGGCGTTCGTGGCCGACAAGACCGAGACGCGGAAGAAACGCGCCGCCTTCATCGAGAAGCTGCTGGCCCGCGCCGAGTTCGTCAACCACTGGTCGGTGAAGTGGAGCGACCTGTTGCAGGTCAACCGCAACAAGCTCGGCGACAAGGGCGTGTGGGCGTTCCGCGAGTGGATTCGCGAAGCACTGGAACAGAACCGCCCGTATGACGCGATGGTGCGCGAACTGGTCACCGCCAAGGGTTCGACGTACAAGAATCCACCCGCCAACTTCTTCCGCTTCACGCGCGAGCCGAAAGTCGCCATGGAGACGACCACGCAGTTGTTCCTGGGCGTCCGCATGGTTTGCGCGCAGTGCCACGACCATCCGTTCGAGCAGTGGACGCAGAATCAGTACTACAACCTGAGCGCATTCTACGGAGCGCTGGCGGTCAAGGGCGGCGAGGACTCGGACGAAGAGGTCGTCTACGACAAGCGCGAGGAAGCGGAGATTCACCATCCCAAGGACAACCGGGTGATGCCGGCCAAGTTCCTGTTCCCGGTCGGATCGATGAACGTTCGCGAGGCGAAGCTGCGCGAGAGCCTGGCCGAGTGGGTGACGTCGAAGCAGAACCCGCTGTTCGCCAAGTCGATGGCCAACCGCATGTGGAGCTACTTCATGGGCCGCGGAATCATCGATCCGGTGGACGACATCCGCGCGTCCAACCCGGCGTCGAATCCGGCGCTGCTCGACGCGTTGACCCGCGACTTCATCGAACACGACTACGACCTGCGCGCCCTGGTGCGCGCGATCGTCAATTCGCGCACCTATCAGCTCAGCTACCGGAGCAACCCCACCAACGAGGACGACGAGGTCAACTTTTCCAAGGCCGCGCCACGCCGCTTGTCGGCCGAGCAACTGTTCGACGCGATTCACGTCGCGGCGGGAGCGAAACCGAAGTTCCAACTCGTGCCGAAGGATTCGTTCGCGCAGGACATCCCCGATCCCACGGTGGGCAAGGGCGGCTTCCTCGACGTGTTCGGGCGGCCGGAACGACAGACGAGTTGCGAGTGCGAGCGCCGCGGCGACATGAGTCTGGTGCAGGCGCTGAACCTGGTGAACGGCGCCACCATCGCCGATGCGATCGCCGATCCCGAGGGCCGCATCGCCAAGCTGGTGATGGCTGGAACGCCCGACCGCAAACTCGCCGAGGAGATCTACATGGCGGCTCTGGGACGGATGCCGCAAGGCAACGAACTCGACTTGGCCCTCACCTACATGGGCAAGGGACCGCGCGCCGAACGGGCGCAGGACCTGATGTGGGCGCTGCTCAACAGCAACGCGTTCCTGTTCAACCGGTAGGATCGCGAGGCGCGCGGCGGGCCGGTTGGTACAATGGAAGTTTGACAATCAAGGTGGCCATTCAGGGGACGCACGGCTCCTACAGCGAGTGCGCCGCCCTCAACTTTTTTCCCGGGCGAACCGTCGAACTGGTTCCCCGCTGGCGCTATGCCGACGTGTTCGAGGCAGTCGATACGGGCGTCGCCGGCTACATGGCCATCCCGATCGAGAACACCACCGAGGGCAGCGTCTACCAGTACTACAACCTGCTGCTCGAATACGCGTTCGACAAAGGCTTCCGGATCGTGGACGAGTTGAAGCTGCGCATTCGGCACGCGCTGATCGGCGCGCGTGGATCGACGCGGGAGTCGATCCGCGAGGTGCGGTCGCACTACCAGGCGCTCGGACAGTGCCGCGAGTACCTGCGGCGCTCCGGGCTGACGCCTATCGAGGTCGCCGACACGGCCGGAGCGGTGCAGGAGATCCTGCGCGAAGGCTGGACGCATTGCGCCGCCGTCGCCAGCGTTCAGGCCGCGCAGGATTCCGGCATGCAAGTGCTCGAGGCCGGGATCGAGGATCGCGACGACAACTACACGAGATTCCTGCTGGTGCGGCGCGACCTCGAGGGCTCCCTGCCGGACTGCGAACAGGTGAAGTGCTCGGTGGTGTTCTGCATTCCGAACGAGGAGGGATCGCTGTTCCGCACCCTGGCCGCGTTCGGCACGCGCCGCGGCGTCAGCCTGATCCGCGTGGAGAGCCGGCCGCTCGCCGGAACCATCCCCCAGTGGACCCGGTTCGCCCGCGAACACCACGCCGGCGACGAGCGCGGCGTCTGGGATCTGGTCTACTACGCCGACTTTCTGGCGCCCGCCGACCGCATCCACGCGGTGCTCGATCATCTGCGCGACCTGGTATTGGAAAAGGCCGGCGAAACCGCCTTGCAAGTCGCCGGCATCTACCCGAACGGACCCCTCATCGACAAGACCGGCGAGCCATGGCGCAAGAACATCTGACCGATCTCGTGGCCGAATTCCGCTGGCGTGGATTCCTGGCGCAGACCACCAGCGACGACGTGGACGCGTTCCTGCTCCAGGAGCGGCGCACGATGTACGTCGGCTTCGATCCCACCGCTCCCAGCCTTCACCTCGGCAGTCTGATTCCCGTCATGGCGCTCGCGCACGCGCAGCGATGCGGACATCGCCCTATCATGCTCGTGGGCGGCGGCACGGGCCTCATCGGCGATCCGAGCGGCAAGACCGCGGAGCGGAACCTGCTCACCGAGGACAAGGTGGCGGAGAACGCGGCCGCCATGCGCGATCAGCTCTCCCGATTCCTCGACATCTCGTCCGAGGATCGCGCGCTGATGCTCAACAACTTGGATTGGCTGCGCGGGCTGGACCTGCTGGGCTTCCTGCGCGACACCGGCAAGCACTTCTCGGTCAACGAAATGATCAAGCGCGATTCGGTGCGCATCCGGCTGGAAGAGCGCGATCACGGCATCTCCTACACCGAGTTCAGCTACATGCTGCTTCAGGCGTACGACTTCTACTGGCTCGCCAGGAATCACGGCTGCACCGTCCAAATGGGCGGCAGCGACCAGTGGGGCAACATCGTCAGCGGCAAGGAACTCATCCGCCGCGTGCTGGGGCAGCGCTCCGAAGGAATCACGTTCCCGCTCCTCACCACGTCCACCGGCAAGAAGTTCGGCAAAACCGAGGAAGGCGCGGTCTGGCTCGACGCCGGCATGACCAGCCCGTATCAGATGTATCAGTACTGGATTCAGACGGCCGACGCCGACGTGGTTCGCTACCTGAAGCTGTTCACGTTCCTCTCGCGGGAAGAGATCGCCGCGCTGGCCGGTGAATCGCGCGAGCGGCCGGAGTCGCGCACCGCGCAGAAGACGCTCGCGGCGGAGTGCACCGCCGTGGTGCACGGCCGCGAGACCGTCCGTTCGGTGGAACAGGCGAGCCGTATTTTGTTCGGATCCCACGACGAGACGCCAGACTCCGCCACGCTCGCGCTGCTGGCCCGCGAGGTGCCGTGCTCGGAGATTCCGCGTTCGGAAATGGAGGCTGGCGTTCCGCTGCCGGCATTGCTGGCGCGCACCGGCCTGGCCGAAAGCAAAGGCGCCGCGCGCAAGCTGATCGCCGGCGGCGGCGTCTACGTCGACAACCGCCGCGCGGACGCCAATCGCGAATCCGTATCCACCGCCGACCTGCGCTGGCCCGGCGCCATGCTCCTGCGCGCCGGCAAAAAATCTTATCATCTTTTGACCGTCAAGTAATTCATCAATGAAAATTCGCCCGCTTCGAAGTAACGATATTCCGTCTCTGTTGGAATTGAGCCAACAGGCTGGATGGAATCAGACCCAAGCCGACTGGGAACGCATGATCGCGCTCGCTCCCGACGCCTGCCACGGCATCGAGGCGGACGACCGCATCGTGTCCAGCACCACGGGGATCCGACACGGCCACGATCTCGCCTGGATCGGCATGGTGCTCACGCACGAAGCCCATCGAGGACGCGGTTACGCCACCGCTCTGGTGCAGCACGCGATCGATCACCTGCGCGACAAGGTGGCGTGGATCAAGCTCGACGCCACCGATACCGGCAAGCCGGTCTACGCCAGACTGGGCTTCCAGGATGAAACCGAGGTCCAGCGCTGGGAACGGAAGCCGGGGCCGGTCGAAAAGGCCTCGTCCTACCTGATCCACGAATACGCGGTGGATCCGTCGTTCGACCGCGCCTACTTCGGCGCCTACCGCGTACCGCTGCTGAACGCTCTGCGGCGCGACGGCGAGTCGTGCTTCGTGGTCGGCTACGGCTACGCGATGTCGCGGCCCGGCGCCAGGGCGAGACATCTCGGACCCTGCGTCGTGCGATCCACCGAAGCCGCGCGGGCGTTGGTGGAAGACGTGCTGGCCAAGCACGGCGGCGAGTCCGTTATCTGGGACTTGTTTCCGTCGAACGCGGACGCCGTGCGGCTCGCCAAGCAGTATGGCTTCCAGCCGATGCGCCACCTGACGCGCATGGCGCTGCCCTGCCGTCCGGACGTGCTGCCCATCCTTCGCAACGAATCCAGCGTGTTCGCGATCGCCGGATTCGAGTACGGGTAGACGATGGCCCGCAAAAGAAGTCTCTTCAAGCCCGCCTCGCGAGAAATCTGGCTGGGCGACCGGACGCTCCTCATGGGCGTCCTCAACGTCACGCCCTATTCGTTCTCCGACGGCGGCCGGCATCTCGATCCCGACCGCGCCTACGCCCGCGCGCTCGAGATGGAGGAGCAAGGGGCCGACATCATCGATATCGGGGCCGAATCCACACGGCCCGGCGCGGAGCGCGTGAGCGAGGAGGAAGAGCTTCGCCGCCTGATTCCCGTACTGAAGAGACTGCGCGGCAAGCTCGGAATTCCGATCTCGGTGGACACCTACAAGTCGAACGTGGCCGTTCACGCGTGCGAACTGGGCGCGGAGATCCTCAACGATCCCACCGGGCTCACGTTCGATCCACAACTGGCGCGAGTCGCCACGCGCTTCGACGCGGGCCTGATCCTGAACCACATGCGTGGCACGCCGGAAACGTGGGCCAAGCTACCGCCGCTGTCGGACCCCGTCACGACCGTGGTCGCCGACCTTCGCGCTTCGGTCAGCCGGGCGCGAAAGGACGGAGTCGACGGCCAACGCATCATCGTCGATCCAGGTCTCGGATTCGGCAAGCGCAAGGACGAGAACCTGCGCATCCTCGCCGAGCTCCCGCGGCTGGCGGCTCTCGAGTGCCCGGTGATGGCCGGCGCATCGAGAAAGTCGTTTCTCGGCCAAGCCGATCCG
Source organism: Acidobacteriota bacterium (assembly GCA_005808475.1). Classification (GTDB taxonomy): domain Bacteria; phylum Acidobacteriota; class Terriglobia; order Bryobacterales; family Bryobacteraceae; genus SYLY01. Next base: position 3,833 of record SYLY01000234.1, on the reverse strand, counting down.
AAAGCGCTGATGGCCGCCTCGGCCGCGGCCGCCGTCACCGCGATCTACGGCGGCGCGCACATCCTGCGCGTCCACGAGGTGGCCGAGATGGTAGCGGCCTGCCTGATCGCCGACGGCATTCTGCGCGTCGTTCCCCCGCCTCCGGAGCCGCCTCCGCGCCGCGAGCGGCCTCCGCGATACTGAGAACGCATCAGCGGTTGGCGATTCGCCATTCGATTCCCACCACGGCCGCGCGGCCCGGCATGGCCACTCCGAAGATCTCCTGATAGACGGTGTCCGTCAGATTCGTGACGTGGACGAAAGGCCGCCACTGGCCGGCTCCGCGCGCGGCGTACACGTCGAGCACTCCGTATGGATCCCGCGCATACCGCCGCACCGCGCCCACTCGCGTTCGAACCACGATGTCCCGCGGCAGACGCGTCTGCCATCCCGCGACGCCGAGCTGCGACGCATAGTTGAACGAGTACTTAGAGAAGATCCCGGCGAGTTGGCCCTGGTATCCGTGCAATCCCGTGTACGAGAAGTCGAGCAGATGCGCGTTTCCGATTCTCGCCGCCGCCGAGGCCTCGAACCCCGTGAAGCGGATCCGCTGGAAGTTGGTCGCGCGCCAGATATCGGCGAGCGAGCGGCGCACGTAGTCGATGCCGTCGCGCTCGCGGCGCTGGAAGACGGTGATCCCGCCGCGCAGCCTGCCGGATGCGTTCCAGTCGAGCCCGCCCTCATAGGACCACGCGGTTTCCGGCCGCAGGTTCGCCGATCCCCGGTTCGCCGGATCGACATAGAACAGATCGGTGAACGTAGGCAGCCGGAAGGCGCGGCTGGCGCTCGCGCGCAGTTTCAGCCGCTGGTTCAGCCAGAAGCCCGCCGCCGCCGACGGGCTGAGCTGGCTGTTGGCCGATCCGTGCAGTTCCTCGCGGAGGCCCAGCGAGAAGGAGAAGCGGCGTAGCGCGCGCATGTCGAACGCCGCGTAGCCCGCCGCCCGCGCGCGATCGTGCATTCCCAGATTCGTGCTTTCCACGCGATCGTGCAGTCCCTCCACGCCCCAGTGGAACCGCCCGTTGGCGCCCACCGTTTCGTGCCGGCGGAACGATCCCTGCCAACTCTCCGCCGCGTGCCGGTTGGTGAACACCTGCGGACGGTCGCGGAACAGCACGAACAGATCCGTGTGCCGCCGGTATCCGAACGACGCGGTCGTGCGCTCGCCGATCCGCTGCCGCGCCGAGGCGAACCACGTCTTGGTGCGCTCCCATGAGTTGAAGTTGCCATAGAACTGCTCGGCGCCGAACGGCTTGTCGGCGAGCGCGAGCAGGACGCTGGTACCGCGCCAGCTCGTTTCCGAGTGGAGCGCCAGATTGCGGTAGTCGCGATTGCGAATGAAGCCGGTCGAAAAGTCGCGCGTGGCCGCCAACTGCTGGCTCAGCGCTCCCCGCACGTAGCCGAGGGACGCGCGCTGCTGGTTAACGCCGAAGTTGCCGGCCGCCCCGCGCAGCCGGAATTCGGTGGCTTCGGGCGTCCGCGTGATGACGTTCACCACTCCGCCGATCGCGTCCGATCCGTACAGAGTCGAGCCGGAGCCCTTGAGGATCTCGATTGATTCGATCCCCTCCATCGCCACGGGCAGGTCGGCGTTGTGATGGCCGCTCTGCACGTCGTTGATGCGGATGCCGTTCAGCAGGAACAGCGTCTGTCCGAACGTTCCGCCGCGGATGGAGACGTCGGTCTGGATGTTGTGGGCGCCGCGTTGGCGCAGATCCACCGAGGAGTCGCGATTCAGGAAGTCGGCGGCGCTGTTGGAGAGCAACGTTTGCTCGCCGCGCACCGGCTCGGATCGAACGGCGCGGTCCGCCTCCTCGAGCGGCACCGGCTGATACGTGCCAGTCACCACCACGCGCTCCTGCGCGAGCAGGGGGATCGCCAACAAGATCAAGGTTCTCATGCGATCCTTTCGAACCTCCCGTCGGAATGGAGAAAATACGTGCGGCCGCGCCAGGCAATCGTGTTGCCGAAGAAGCCGCCTAGCCAGAAGAGGAAGCTGGCCGCGTCGGCCAGCGGCACGAGCCACCATCGGCCGGCGCAGAGCGGATCTCGCAAGACGCGCCCCGCGACTTCCACCGCCGCCCATGCCCGCACCGCCATCGCGGCGGCGCTCAGAGGCCACCACGACGGCTGGGCGATCCACAGCAGCAACGCGAGCGGCAACGGATTGGTGAAGATCTGGCCGAGGTATCCAGCCGGCCGCGACCGCCGCGTGGAGCGGCACCACCGCAGACGATGGCGCGCGTTCGCGGCGAACGGCTGCGAACCGATGCGGTGCTCGATGACGTACCGCGACAGCCCGACTCCGATTCCGTTGTCCGCCGCCAACTGCCCGAGCATGAAGTCCTCGGCGAGATAGTCCTTCAGCCGCGCCCAGCCGCCGATCCGCTCGATGGCGTCCTTGCGCGCGACGACAGTCGGGCCGACGGCGAACTTCATGCCTTCCAGCATGCGCGCCACCAGGATGCCGGAGAGGAATTCGGTGTTCATCATGACCGCCTCGAGCGTGGACCAGAAACCGGCGCCGGGAACCGCCCGATAGGGGCAGGTGCTCACGCCCAGCGCCGGATCCGCCGCGAACTCCGCCGCCACCGTTGCGAGGAACGAAGGTGTCACGCGGATGTCGCTGTCGCTCATCGCGAGCAGTGGATACCGCGCCTCGGCCGTCATCCGCTCGAGGCTCCAGACCTTCGCGTTGGCGTAGGGCGGCTCACCCACGATCAGCAGCCTGGCGGGAACGGCCGGATACCGGCCGATCAGCGCTCGCGCGACCGCCGCCGCCGGGTCGGACTCTTCGCGAACCGCGAACAGAAGTTCGAACTCGCCGCGGTAGGTCTGCTCGAAGAAACTCCGGAGGTTGTCCTCGAGACCTTCGTCGGCTCCCGCCAGCGGTTTCAGCACGCTGAGCGGCGGCGTCGCGCGCGGCGAGGGCGGCGAGCCCGCGAGGTATCTCCGCGCCGCCACGATCACCAGCGCGCAGAAGACAGCCGAGCCGGTAACGAGCGCCGCGAGAATCCAGTGCATCTATTCGTAAGGCTTGCGGCTGTCCACCAGTTCCCGCAGCGAGGCGATGAAGTCGTCCACCGGCTTGCCGCCCTGATCGGCGTGGCGGCGGTTGCGGACGGACACGGCTCCGCTCTCGGCCTCGCGGTCGCCGACGACCAGCATGTACGGCACCTTGTTGACCTGCGCCAGCCGGATCTTGGCGTTGACCTTTTCCTTGGAGTCGTCGACTTCGGCGCGGAACCCGGCCGCTTTCAGCTTGGCCTCGACGGTGCGGGCGTACTCGATGTGACGGTCGGCGATCGGCAGCACCACAGCCTGCACGGGCGCCAGCCACACGGGGAACGCCCCGGCGTAGTGTTCGATGAGAATGCCGAAGAAGCGCTCGATGGATCCGAACAGCGCGCGATGGCACATGACCGGCTGGTGCGCCTTGCCGTCCTCGGCGATGTACTCGAGGCCGAACCGCCGCGGCAGCGTGAAGTCGAACTGCACGGTGGAGAGCTGCCATTTGCGGCCGATCGCGTCGACGAGCTTCACGTCGATCTTGGGGCCGTAGAAGGCGGCCTCGTCCGCCATCACCTTCGCGTCGATCTTCAGCCGCTCGCAAGCGCGTTGCAGCGCGGTCTGCGCCATCTCCCATTGTTCCGGCGCGCCATCGTACTTGCCGCTGGCTCCGCCGTCCCACACGGAGAGTTCCGCCTCGTACTTGTCGAAGCCGAAGGTGGTGAGCACGTCGATGGCGAACTGCATGCAGTTCACGATCTCGTCCTCCATCTGGTCCGGACGGCAGA
>SYLY01000233.1 GCA_005808475.1 Acidobacteriota bacterium | reverse complement strand
TCAAATCCTGCCCCCGCAACCAACCGATTCTGAAAGAGTTGCTGGAACTTCACCCCAGACTCAAACCTCACGGTCGACTAGTGCAGTGGAACGTTGGGCCCCGTAGTTCGCCGATCTGACCTTCGTGGACGTAGGGGACTCCTGCTGAACGACCTGAGTTCCTGCGACGATGCTGTCGGACCTATCGAGATAGTGTTCGCCACACCAGTGGTCACGTTCTCGGAGAGGTGGGGGTGGTCGCCCGTTGCCGGCACTCATAACGGCTTCAGCGGAGCGGCCGCTGCCGGACCGCTGGCTTCGTGGGCTCCTACATTTCCCGCGCCGCGAACAACCTGGCGTCAAACCGAAACGGGACGGGATCGGCAAACCGGATTCGTGAAAAGTCGGGATGGGCTGGATTCAGCAGGTAGTTCCTCTCGCCAGCTACTACCGATGGAACCGCCAGGATCGAAGTGCGTTGCTGCCGGACCCACTCGTCCCCGGTGACTTTGGTAAGGAACTGCTCGCGTGGATCCAACGTCGACCAGTTCGGCCGCAATCCACTCTGTTCCACGACCTCAATCGCTATGTCCTCAGCGATTTCCGCCATGCCAAGCACATAGCGATCAGGAATCGAGGAGGAAAGGTGGACGAGAATCTCCAGCACCGCCAAAGAGCGGTTCTCGCTCATATACACTACCCGCGTTCCCTTCGAGTTCCATCGCCCGCCGACACGGCGTGCACCTTCGCCATCATAGGCTGGGTAGGTTGCCCGGCTGAGGCGGTAGGCCCGCATCAGCCGAGAACGCCGTGCTCAATGCGCGTGAGGATCTCATCCGCCTGGGTGAAACCCTCTTCCGAGTTGGCGGCCTCGATCGGTGTCCTGCCCTGCAAAGAGGGATTCGGGGCTTGCAGCCACCCCATGGCCTTTTCGTGATTGGCGAATACTTCGCCCGCCCGTACCGATAGCATGAGGAAACGAACCGGAGGCGCTGGTTCGTTGATCGCCGGACTCGTTGGTGTGGTGGCCATTTTCGATCACTCTCTTCCAATATACGCCTTCGCCGCGCGAGTGCTGGTCGCGCTTTCTGTCGCGCGATCGTGGGCGGAATCCCGGCGCTTCACCCCTTCCCGCGGGCGAACGAGTCCAGCACTCCTTGCAGCGTTCCGCGTACGCGTGCCGCCTCCGCGCCGCCCGATCCGGGCGCAAGCGGAGACCCCTCGTTCTCGTCGCGGGGAACGTCGAAGAACCGGCCGTCGTCGTAGAGCTTGTACCGCTGATTGCGAGCGAATCGCACCAGCTTGGTGTAGTCCTCCTTGCCATGCCCCGGGCGCGGATCGTAGTGGCAGTAGGTCCACTGGCGCGGTTCGCCCTTCTCGCCGCGAAGCTGGGGCATAAAGCTCCGGCCGTCGCAGACGACTCCATTGGGCTGCGCCACGCCGCACCCGCCGGCGATGGTGGGCCAGAAATCGCTCGAATCCACCAGATCGTCGAGCACCCGGCCGGCGGGGGTCACGCCCTTCCAGTAGCCGATACACGGCACGCGGGTTCCGGCGTCGGTGGTCATGCCCTTGCCGCCCTCGAACACTCGCTCGCCCCGCTCGTCCCGCAGCCGGGACCGGATTCCCTTGCCGGTCCCGTTGTCGCTGTAGTAGAGAATCAACGTGCGGTCCGCGATGCCGAGGTCGTCCACCTTTCGGAACACGCGGCCCAGCACGTCGTCCATGTACTCCACCATGTCGCCGAAGTACTTCTTGTCGTTCTTCAGCCGCGCGGTGTTCCAACCCGAACTGCGCGGAGTCGGATTGAACGGACCGTGCGTCAGCGCCATCGGATAGTAGGCGAAGAACGGCCGTGACTTGTTGTCCTCCATGAACCGCATCAGGTAATCGGCGAACACGTCGTCGCCGAACTTTCCCTTGACGTCCTTGTGCAAGCGGCCGTCTTCGTAGTAGGTGGGCTCGCCGTAGCGCGAGCCCTTGTCCTCCGTGTGGAATGCGTGCCAGAGCATTTGCTTGTGGAATCCGCTGTCCTTGGGAAGCTGGCCCTTGCCGCGCCATTCGGGCTCGAAATCGGGAGGATTGTAGCTGTACATCTGCCACTTGCCGGCGATGCAGGTGCGGTAGCCCGCGTCCGACATCCAGTGGCCGAACGTCCGCTCCTTCGGGTCCATCACGCCGAACGCCTTCCAATTGCGGTGATTGTACTGTCCCGTCATCAATTGGACTCGCGTCGGCGTACACAGCGGCTGCGCGTAGGCGTGGGTGAAGCGAACCCCCTTGGCCGCCAGCTTGTCGAGATTCGGCGTTCGATAAGACAGCGATCCATAGCACGACAGGCACTCGAAACCGAGATCGTCCGCCAGGATCGTCAGCACGTTGGGACGCACAGCGGCGGCGGCGAGCGGCGCGGCGGCCGCCGAGGCGAGGAACGATCTTCGGGAAAGCGGATTCATGCGGAGCCCATCATATCGCGGGCGACGGTAGAATCGCAGTTGATGCAAAGCGCGCCCGGTCCCGATCCCAAACGCCTGGAATGGTTCCGCGATCTCAAGTTCGGTTTGTTCCTCCACTGGGGGCCGTACGCCCAGAAGGGCTGTCTCGAGTCGTGGCCGCTGGTGTGGAAGGACCGCTCGTGGTCGAACCCCTCGATCCAAACGCGCGAACAGATGGAGGCTTTCCGGCGCGAGTACGCCGCGCTTCCGGGGACGTTCAACCCGGTCCGGTTCGATCCGTCCGCCTGGGCGCGGCTCGCCAAGATCGCGGGTATGAAGTACGTCGTGTTCACCACCAAGCATCACGACGGGTTCGCGATGTTCGACACGCGGCTCGCCGCCAGCCGGATCACCGCCCCCTCGGTTCCATTCTCCAAGCACCGGCGGGCGAACATCGCCAAGTCGCTGTTCGACGCATTCCGCTCGGAGGATCTCGCCGTGGGCGCTCACTACTCCAAGCCCGACTGGAGCCACACCGCGTATTGGGAACCGGGCAAGTTCGCCGAGGACCGCAACCCCACCTACGACCCGCAAGCCGACCCCGCCCGCTGGGCCGGCTACGTGAAGTTCGTGCACGAACAGATCGCCGAGTTGATGTCGGACTACGGCAAGATCGACATGTTGTGGCTCGATGGCGGGTGGGTGCGGCCGCCGAAGCAGGACATCCGCCTGGGCGAGATCGTGGCCGCCGCGCGCGCGAAGCAGCCGTGGCTGCTGGTAGCCAATCGCACGGGCAAGGAGTTCGAGGACTACCTGACGCCGGAGCGGAAAGTGCTGCAGGCGCCGGACCTCGAGAACGCCTGGGAGAGCTGCATGACGATGGGCGCGCAGTGGTCGTACAAAGCGGACGACGTGTACAAGCCCGCGCGCCAGCTTCTGCACACGCTGCTCGACGTGGTGGCGAAGGGGGGAAATCTGCTTCTCAACATCGGGCCCGGACCGGACGGACAACTGCCGGCGGCCGCGGTGGCGCGTCTCGAGGAGTTGGGCGAATGGATGTCGGTGAACTTCGAGTCGGTGCACGGAACGCGCCCGCTGGCGCCGTACCGGGAAGGGGAGTGGGCGTTCACCGGGCGGGGACAGACGCGGTACGCGATCTGGCTGGTTCCTGAAGGCAAGGACGCGATGCCGGCGACGGTGCGCATCCCGAAGCTCCGCCCGGCCGCGGAACACCGGATCTGGCTGCTGGGGGCGCGTGGCTCGGCGCCGTTACAGTGGACCGTGTCGGGCGACGGGATCTCGGTGACCGTGCCGGAGCGCATACGGTCGTTGCTTCCCTGCCGGTACGCCTTCGTATTTCGCACGGCGCCATCGGAGCGGCGGGGATAGCCGCTCGCCGCGCGGGCGAACCTCGTATAATTCAACTTCGGATGCTCGTCGAAATCGTGGTGGAGAACTACGCCGTCGTCGAACGGATTCGAGTTCGGTTCCACCGTGGCCTCAACCTGCTCACCGGCGAGACGGGCAGCGGGAAGTCGATCGTGGTGGACGCGCTCGGGCTGCTGTTCGGCGGACGCGCCTCGGGCGACGTCGTGCGGTCCGGGGAGGCGCGCGCGCGGATCTCCGGCATCTTCGAGACGCCCGCCACCTCGGAATTCCGCGCCTTGCTCGAGCGCAATGGCATCGAAGTGGAAGACGGCGAACTGCTGGTGGAGCGCGAGGTCCAGAACAACGGGAAGTCGCGCGCCTTCCTCGGCAGCCGGCCTGTCACCGCCGCGCTGCTCAAGGAGCTGGCGCCGCACCTCGGCGATATCCACGGACAACACGACCAGCAGCTTTTGTTTTCACCGGAGAGCCAGCTCGAGCTGCTGGATGGGTTCGCCGCAACCGATACCCAGCGCGAACGCGTGGCGGGGATCCATCGCCGCTGGAGCGCGATCGTCCGCGAACTCGCGGATGTCGACAAGGGCGAGCAGGAGAAGCTCCGCCTGGCCGATCTGTGGAGCTTCCAAAAGCGCGAGATCGAGGACGCGGGGTTGCGCGCGGGCGAGGACGCGGAGATGGAAGCCGAGCGCCGCATCCTGCAAAACACAGGCAAGCTGCAGGAAAACACGGAGGCCGCCTACGCGGCGCTGTACGACTCGCCCGGCGCGGCCCTGACGCTGCTGCGTCAGGCGCGCCGCAAGCTGGAGGATCTGTGCCGCATCGACGGGTCGCTGGCCGAGGCGCTCGAGACGCTGAAGCCCGCCGAGATCGCCGTGGAGGAGGTCTCGCACACGCTGCGAGGATATCTGGGGGGTCTGGAAGCGGATCCGGCGCGGTTGGACGCGATCGAAGCGCGGCTGGCCGCGCTCGATAAGCTGAAGCGTAAGTACGGCGCGACCCTCGACGCGGTGATCGCTTTCCACGAAGAGGTTTCTGGCAAGCTGGCGGCGGTGGAGAACGCGGCGGAGCGGCGTGAGCGTCTGAAGAAGGACCTGGACGCGGCGGCGGCCGAGTGCGAGAAGGCGGCGGCGGAACTGTCGGCGGCGAGGAGGAAGGCGGCCCGCTTGTTGGACAAGGCGGTGATGGCCGAACTGGCCGAACTCGCCATGGGCGGAACGCGATTCCAAGTGGAGTTGACGGTGGGCGAATGGTCGGCGCGAGGGGTGGACCGGGTGCGATTCCTGCTGGCGCCGAACGTGGGGGAAGAGCCGCGCCCGCTCGAGAAGATCGCGTCGGGCGGCGAGTTGTCGCGCTTGGCGTTGGCGCTCAAGACGTGCGCGCCGGCGAAGGAGTCTCGCCGCGAGACGAAGGGCGTTCGCACGCTGGTGTTCGACGAGGTGGATACCGGCATCGGCGGCGCGACGGCGGAGAGCGTGGGCCGGCGGCTGAAGAAGCTGGCGGCGCGCGGCCAGGTCCTGTGCGTGACCCATTTGGCGCAGGTGGCCGGGTTTGCGGATCATCACTATCGCGTCGAGAAGCGGGAGTCGGGCGGCAGGACCTCCGCCGGGATGGAGGAACTCGACGCGGAGCAGCGGACGCGGGAAGTGGCGCGGATGCTGTCGGGGCACAAGTTGACGCCGGAGGCGATCCGGAACGCGGAGCAACTCATCCGGGAGGCGAACTCCTAAGGCCTTTCCCGCCCCGTCTCCAAGTACGATCCCGGTGCTCCCAAGCGCCGTCACCCGTAGGGAACAGGCGCCGCTCATCCGATGGATGCCTAAGGAAACTTACTGGCATGAGATCGCTACCGTTGGCGCTTCGGACGATGCTGATTGCATTCGTCCCGGTGTGCGCGGCTCTCACGGTCAGCTTCTTCGCGATCCGGTCGGCGGTCTCGGACTTGGTGAAGGCCGGGTTGCGGCAGAATCTTCGCGAGAATCAGGAGGCGGTGGAGACAGTGCGTGTGGGGGCGGAAGCGCGCTGCCAGAAACTGATTGCCAGCCTGAAGGATCACCCCGCGATGCGAGCCGCGACCGGCGCGTTGGCGGATGGAGAGGATGCCACTCCGCAGGCGGTGAATGCGGCGGAGAAGCAGCTTTCCATCCTCAACCGTACGCTCCAGTTCGACGCGCTGATCCTGTCGAGCGCCGGCCGCAAGAGCTTGGCCGGCGTCCAGCGCCTTCCGGAAGGCGAGAAGCCGTTGAAAGGCGCGTTCCTTCCCGGAGTGTTGAGTGGCGGCAGCCGTGAACTGGCCGACCTCGAACGCGGCGTGTACGAATTCGTCACCGTGCCGATCGAGATTGGTTCCGAGCCGGTGGCGTATCTCAGCGCCGGCCAGAAGTTCGACGCGCGCACCTACGCCGGGGCCGGACACGCGGTGCTGCTGCGCGACGGCGTCATCGCCCAGAGCGGCGTCCCCGCCGTGGAAAACGGAACGCTCGAAAAGGAACTGGCGGCCAAATGCGCCAACACGGGCCTCGATTGCGAGGTCGGAGCCGGAGGCGACACGTTCCTGGTGACCAACATCGCCGGAGATGGGAAGTCGCGCTACCGGGTGCTGAATCTCCAGTCCATGGACCGGGCCAGCCAGCGCTTCCTGCATGAAGTGCTGAAGGTATTCACGGTGGTGGCGGTAGCCACTCTGGCGCTGGTGTTCGTGCTCTCGCTGCTCGGTTCGCAATCGGTGGCCAAGCCGCTGGCGGGTCTTTTGTCGACGCTTCGGCACGCGCAGGAGACAGGCCAGCTCCGGGGCGGTCTGCAGACGCGATGGGGCACCGCCGAGGTGGACCAGTTGGCGGAGGCCTTCAACCAGGCCGCCGAGTCGATCGCCGGAAAGCAGAAGGAACTCGACAAGGCCTACCACGAGTTCGTCGAGAGTATGGCGCGCACGCTCGACGCCCGCGATCCCTACACGGCGGGTCACAGCCTGCGCGTGGCCCACTACTCACGAGCCGTGGGCGCCGAGCTCGGACTGCCCGAGCGCGACCTCGAGGTGATCGAGACCGGAGCCCGCCTGCACGATATCGGCAAGATCGGCATTCCGGACGCGGTGCTGCAGAAAGCCGGACGGCTCACCGACGACGAGTTCAAGATCATCAAGATGCACCCGCAGATCGGCAAGCGCATGCTCAAGCGGGTGGGTGGATTCGAAGCCTACCTGCCGGTCATCGAGTACCACCACGAGAATCACGATGGCACCGGCTATCCCTACGGCATGCGCGGCAAGGACATCCCGCTCAGTGCGCGCATCGTGCACGTGGCCGATGCCTACGACGCCATGACGTCGCACCGCACCTATCGCAAGGCGATGCCGCACGAGAAGGCGCTGCAGATTCTGCGCCGGTGCGGGGGCACGCAGTTCGATCCAGAGGTCGTCCACGCCTTCGCGAAGCTCTTCCCGGCCGACAAGAGCCCGATCAACGAGAAAGACCTCCCGATTCAGATGTTCGCGTAGTCGCTTACCGGTAGTTGAGCGTCTTGGCGCCACCGAAGGCGTAGCCCAGGAACCCGAAGTCGATGTTCCCACCCGCCCGTAGCGGCGCGGTGAAGCGGCCGTTCGCCTCGTTCGCGTTGGCCGAGGAAACGATCAGCAACCCGATAGAACTCAGGTTCGGCGTCAATCCGGTAATCGAAATCCCGTCCGCCTGCGGTAACTGCTGCAGGATTGACGGCGGAACCGTGAACGTGTTGGCGGAACCCCGGGCGTAGCAGGCAAACAGCGCTCCGTCGTAGTTCGGGCTGGCCGCCGTGCCTCCGGACTGCCGGCCCGCCAGACCCTGGATCACGACCAAATCTTCCGCGGCCGCGCCCGACCAGTTGATGGTCAGCGGATTGGCGCGCGTCACCTGGGTGATGGCGTCGCGATTGGTCCAGTTGAGCGCACCAGACACGCGGACCTGCGCGTTGAACGGCCCGACATCGGCGCCACCCGCACCCGCCAGCGTATAGGTCCCGGCGGCGATCACGGCCGCGCTGGCCCCGGTCGTCGACGGCGCCGCCAGCGACAGCGAGTAGCCGTTCCCCGGCAGTCTGTCGAAAGCGCGGTTGGCGACGTTCGGTCCGGACAGGGTCAGCCCGCCCGCGTCGAGCCCCGTCACTGGCCTGTCGATGCGTTGCCCCGACGAGTTCAACTGTCCCGGCGTCACCACGCATCCACCGATGGGCGGAGCGAGTTCGGTGGTCACTTCGTCGAAGTTGGCGCGCGAGATCCGCTGGAACGCGCCTCCGGCGGTTTCGGCGCGGACATCGATCGGCGGCAGCGGAATCGGCAAACCGGTGATCGCCACCTGGAAGGAAAACGCGCTGATGGCGAACCCGCCGTACACGGCATCGCCGTTGTTGTCGATCTGGCGCAAGCTCGCCTCGCTCAGGAACGGATGCTCGCACACCGCGCGGCCCGCGGGCGCGATCGCGATGGACGCCGCGGGCGACGTCTGGTTGCCCACACGGACCGCCAACGGAACGGTACAGCCCGTGGGCGCGTTGTCGGGAACCGCGAAGTTGATCTGATCGGCGCCAGGCAGGTCCGGACTGCGGCCGGCGTACACGGGCGTTACTTCCACGCCGCCCACCAGAACCCGGATCTCGACGTCGCCGCGAAGGTCCTGGGCGCCGGGCGCCGCGTTGTCGGGCACGCGAACGGGACCGAGTCCGGTGCCCCACAGCACCAGCACCTGCCCGGGCCGAACCGGCGCGATGAACTGATTCACGCGCAGTCCGTCGGACGCGTTCTGAAGAACCGCCGTGCCCGTGCCGCGGGAGTTGAGCGTCACCATGCCGTACGACCGCTGCACGACGGGTACGGAGACCGGCGCCGATGTCGCGCCGTTGAATGAGACCGTGAGGTTGTAGTTGCCCGGCGCGGCGTTCGAGGGCAGAATCGCCGCCACTTGGCGCGCCACCGTGTACACGGGGAACGCGTCCACCGGGGCGCCGCCTCCCGCGGGAGTCAGCCGGACGCTCGTGCCGGAAAGGGTTGTGGCCAGCGGGAACGACGACGCCTGGATCAGCGCCGCCGGGCCCAGGTTCGTTCCGATCACCACGAAGATCGAACCCTGCGCCACGTTCGTGCCATAGTTGCCGGCGTTGCCCACCTGGGTGACCGACGGGGTCTGCGCGAGAAGGGCCGCGCCGCCCATGATAGTGAGTAGTAAATATCGTCTCATCGAGATTCGTGGCGGCCAACGCCGCCACCTCCTCCATCCATGGTGACACGCGCGGCCCATTGTTCAGAGGGTCAGACCGCCGTCGACGGTGAGCACCTGCCCGGTCACGTAGCTGTCCGGCTCGAGAAAGAACCGCACGGCGCGCGCCACATCCTGGGCCTGTCCAAATCGGGGAACGATCCCCTCGTTCAGGTAGCGGTCGTACTTGCCCGAGGCGATGCTCGCTTCCGCCATCCCCGCTCGATTCACGCCCGGACACACCACGTTCACGCGGATCGATTCTCCGCGGCATTCCTTGGCGAGGATGCGAGCCGCCTGAATCAGAGCCGTCTTGGCGCAGGCATAAGCGGTCGAGCCCGGGAACACGGACACAGCCTGCATCGTCGAAACGAGCACGATCGACCCCGGCGTCCCGGCGTCCCGCATCCGGGCGGCGGCCTCCCGCGCCAGCATCGTGGGGCCGAGGAAGTTCACCTCGTGCGACAGGCGTAGCGCTTCTTCCAGCGCGTCCGGCGACGCCACGCGGGCCGGATTTCCGCAGAACACCGCCAAGCCGTACAGCGACGGCGCGGCGTCGAGCAGGCGCGCGCGATCGGCGGCTATGGCGAGGTCGGCTTGCACGATCGGACCCAGGGCTGCGAGAGCCTCCGCCCGCTCCCGGTTGGCGCGGTATCCGATCACCGGCCGGGCGCCTTCCGCCGCCAGCATCCGCACGGCAGCAGAGCCCAATCCACCGCTGCCGCCCGCCACCACAATCTCCATTCCTCGCAACGAATCAGCCATTCGACTCTCCCTCCCGCGTCGCGTAGCCGCAACTCACCGCCGCCAGAAACGCGCCGAGCACCTCGCTATCGCCAAGGTTGACCTCCCACCATCCACCGGCCGCCAATCCGATGGTGGACGCGATGGCGGCGTGTAGCACGAAGAGCCGCGCCGGGTTCGTTTCGCATTTCGCCGCGCGGGTCAGATCGAGCAGGATTCGTGTCAGCATCCACAGCAGGGCGAACAACGCCGGCAGCCCGCGTTCGGCCGCCCAATGCAGATACGTATTGTGCAGATGCTGGTAGTACCATTCCACCGGCCACGGCTTGGGCGCCGCCGGCGGAACGTACTCGAAGAACTTCTTCTTCACGTGGCGCGGACCGATTCCCACGAGAGGATGCGCGGCCACGATCCGCGCACCGGTTTGCCTCAGCCAATACCGGTGATCGTTGGAATCGCGCGCCGACGGCTTCCAGATCGACTCGATGCGGGAGGCGATGGGAGCGGGCGCGGCCACGATCGCCAGTCCGGCCGCTACCGGCAGCACCAGTAGAAAACGCGGACGCCAGTTCCAGATCAGGTACGCGAGCGACACCGCCGCCGCCGCCCACATGCTGCGCGTCCAGGCGAGAGCCAGCGCCGTCGCGATCGCCAGCGCCATCGCGGCCGCCGCCGCCATCGCGGCCGCCGCCGCCCGCCACTTGCCTCGCGGCTGCCCGAACAGCAGAAACGCGGTCACGATCGAGAGCCCCACCACCATCTCGCCGGAGAACGTCATCCAATGACTGGTGAAGCCGGTGATTCGGGCCGCGACGTAGCCTTCGTAGAAGTCCTCGCCCCGGACGGCGATGGCGCGGTATTTGCGAACGAACTGGACCAGCGCCCACATCGACGACAGGGCCGCGCCGGCGCCGATAGTCAGCATCAACGCGCGGGCGCGATCGACGGTCCGCACCGTTCCGTACACCACGCCGGGAACCAGAAACCACACGTAGAACTTACGGACGTCGCCCCAGGCTTCGCGCGGATCGTCGGCGAGCAAGGCGGACAACAGCGTCCATCCACAGAAGATGGCCAGCGGCGCAAGGAACGGCGGGAATCGCGCGGGCCGCCGCGACAGGGCGAGCGACAACGCCGCCACGGGCAGCAGGATATGGCTGGCGGCAATGGAGAACATCCCGGCCGCCGCCGCGGCGAAGGACAGGGAAAAAGGAAGCTCGGCTTTGGAAAAAAGCTTCAAAGGTCTTGAACAGTATGCCAGAATACGGACAAAGGGGCCACGTGCAGGTTTACTTGCTCCGCCACGGTATCGCCGAAAACGCCCGCCCGGGCGCCGCCGACCGGAACCGCGCCCTCACGCCCGAGGGCAAGAAGAAGCTGCGAGATGTGCTCCGTGTGGCGAAGGCCGCCGGTGTGGAACCCGGTATCGTCGTCACTTCGCCCTACAGGCGCGCCCAGGAAAGCGCCGAGATCGCCCGGGAAGTCCTCGATTTCAAGGATGCGCTCTCGTTCGCCAACTGCCTGGTTCCGGGTGGCGATCCGCCGGATGTTTGGGCGGAGATCCGCTCGCTGCGCGTCGAGCAGGTGCTGTTGGTGAGTCACGAACCGTTGTGCGGCAGGTTGCTCGCATATCTGCTGGGTTGCCCGCCGCTCGATGTCGAGTTCAAGAAGGGCGCCATCGCCCGGATCGATATCGAGCCTTCGTCCGGCGGGCCGCGCGGATCCTTACAGTGGCTGCTCACGGCGAAACTGGCCGAGGGCGCCGCGAAGTAGCTCACTAAATTAAGCCCGTACACCGGCGCGGCCGCCGGGCCGTCCAGTGCGCCATGAGAAGCGCAGCCTTGTTCACTCTCGCGTGCGGCCTGCCCGCGCTCGCGCAATTCCCGGCTCCCAACTACCGGCTCGATTTCACGCTGAAGGAATCCACCTCCGGGCTGGACCGCGGCGCGCGCACCTTCACCATGATGGTCGCGGACAAGGGTCGCAGCCGCATCGACGCCTCGCAGCGGATCCCCTACGAGGAGTCGCGGTCGCTGATCACCAAAGTGGCGACACGCAACGTCGGCGTCACCATCGACTGCCAGGTGCGCGAGACCGAGGGGAAGATCCGCGTCCGCTGCGACATCGAAAGCAGTTCCCTCGCGGCCGCGCAGCCCGAGACCCGCGCCAACGGCTTGCCCCCCGTGGTCGACTCGTTGCGGAGCACGGTGGACACGGTGGCGCCGCTCGGAAAGCCGGCCCTGGTCGCCGTGATGGAGGATCCCAATACGAAGAAAAAGCTGGAAGTGTCGCTGGTGGCGCGGCGTGACGAACAGTAGCCGCTACTTGCCGGACTTCCAGGCGTCGTACTGGCCGGCGATCCCCGCCGCGGCCGCGTCGCCCCCGTGGACCACCACGCGATAGCGGAAGCGCCAGGACTGCCCGGGTTCGAGCGTCATCGACCCGTCCTTGCTCTTATCGGCGTAGAAGTCGTGCTCCCCGTAGATGTTGGCGGCGAACAAGCCGTAGTCGCGCGAGTGCCAGTAGGTGGGGTGCTTCGGATTGCCGGGATGGTCGAAGATGGCGACGCCGAGCGCTTCGCCGTCGATCGCGCCCGCGTAGTCCACCCACGGCGACCGTTTGCCCCACACCTGCTTTTCGCCCACCTTGCCCTCGGCGCTCGTCATCTTGCCCGAGTGCTTGCCGTCCAACTGAGCGGCCAGCCGTATAGCGAAAACGCCTTCCTTGGTGTCGCCGAACTTGGACTTCTCGACGCCGGTCAGCTTGATGTCGAAGTCGACGGTCCGTTGTTTTTCTCCGCCATGGAAGGTCATAGTGCGATCCTCGGTGAGCAGCACCTTGCCCGTCGCATCCTTCCACTCGAACGACGCTACGATGGTCCCCGATTTCTTTCCGCCCTTCACAGCTCCCAGCTTTTTCAGCGTGATGAGACCCTTCTTGGGGCTCTTCTGCGTCGGGTGGTTGGCCCAGAAGTCGAACCCGTTGACGTCGCCGTGGGTGAACCACAGACCCTGGTGGTGGATATGGTCCTTGGCCTCGCCTGCTTTTTCCTCCATCGGCCATACGCGGCTCACTACCGTGCCGGAGCCGGCGCGGACCGGATGCAGGTACGGCTTCTGGGTATCGCCGCCGAAGTAGAAGGCGGTGAAGGGTTTGCCGTCGACTTGGACATCGATGCGGCCATCTTGTTTGGCGAACTTCACTTGGCCCCACGCAGGGAGCACGAAAGCTGCGGCGGCCAAGCCGGCGAGGAATCTCATGCTCCTGAGTAGACCACACAAAAATAAATTCATCAAGCTTGATCCCTAACCGCCCTCCGGCGACGCGTACAGGTATAGAAGGCGGCAAGGCGAGCCGCCGATCGACGCCGTACTGGCAACCGCCGCCATTCTCGGAGATGGCGGCGTGGCCATGGGACGGGTGCGAGACCGCTTTCGGAGGACGGTTTCGCGCCCCCCTTGTGGTACCCTAATAGATTGGCGGGTTCCCGCCATTCTCACCGTATCCTCGAGGTAGTCCCCTTTGGACAAAGAAGTTCAAAAGCTCGTCCAGCACGACACTTTTACCGAAACCGTCGGCCAGTCGGTCGAATACGTTCAGTCGCACCGTTCGCAACTGGTGAAGTACGCCGGCATCGCCGCTGGCGTGGCCGCCGTGATCGCGGGCGTTTGGTGGATGCGGAGCAGCCAGCACGCCACTCGCCAAGCCGACCTTGCCGCGGCGCTTCGGAACAAGGACGCCGTCATCGGACCGGGCACCCCCGGCGATCCCCGCCCCGCCTATCCAAACAAGGAAGCCAAGGAAAAGGCCTCGCTCGACGGCTACCAGAGCGTCATTTCCAAGTACGGCGGAACCGACGAGGCCGCCGTGGCCTACTACGAACTGGCGGCGATCGCCGCCGACGCGGGCAAGATGGACGAGGCCGCCAAGCACTACAGGTCGGCCGTGGCCGCCGGCGGCCGGGAGATCGGCTCCACCGCCAAGCTCTCGCTGGCGCAAGTCCTGCTGGCGCAGAACAAGAATTCCGAGGCGGAAGCGCTGCTCAAGGAGTTGATCGCCAGTCCTACCCTGCTGGTTTCCAAGGAACAGGCGTCGTTCGCTCTGGCCCGCGCGCTGGCCTTGGCCAAGCCCGAAGAGGCGCGAAAGATCCTCGATCCGTTCCGCAAGGATGCGCGCCAAGCCGTGGCACGTAACGCCGAGATCCTGATCGGCGAGCTGTTGCCCACCTCCGACAAGAAGTAGCGCTCGTGCTGGCGGCCCTGCGCTTTCCGGTCGCCCAGAGCCGCGGCCGCCGTTATCCCGAACAGCCGCATCCGTACCGCAACGATTTCCAGCGGGACCGCGACCGCGTGGTGCATGCGCGCGCCTTCCGGCGGCTGGAAAACAAAACCCAGGTCTTCACCCAGGGCATCTCCGATCACTTTCGCAACCGCCTCACCCATACGATCGAGGTGGCGCAGTTGGCGCGCACCATCGCCGGCGTTTTGGGGCTCGACGCGGATCTCACCGAGGCTCTCGCCTTGGCGCACGACTTCGGACATCCGCCCTTCGCCCACGCCGGCGAGCGCGAACTGGACGAGCAGATGCGGCGGTTCGGCGATTCGTTCGAGCACAATCTCCATGCGTTGCGCATCGTCGAATCGTTCGAGCAGCGCTACGCCCGCTTTCCAGGACTCAATCTGACGTTCGAAGCGCGCGAGGGGATGGTGAAGCACTCGCGCGACATCCTGCCGGGTGAGTTCCCCTGGCTCGACGAATACCTGCCGGGCCTGCGGCCGCCGTTGGAAGCGCAGTTGATCGATCTGGCCGATGAGGCCGCGTACAACACCGCCGATCTCGACGATGCCTTCGCGGCCGGGCTGATCACCATGCCCGAAATCGCCGATGCCGTCGCCGCTTATGCCGGAATCCACGATATGGTCGAGACGAGCTTCCCCGGCGCCTCCGATCGCGTGCGGTTCCTGGAGTCGCTACGCCTGCTGATCGACGGCCTGGTAACCGGCCTCATCGAAGGCACGGCGAGCGCCGCGCGCGCCGCCGGAGTAGAGAGCGTGGACGATGTCCGCCGTCACCCGGGGCGGCTGGCGCGATTCTCCCCGGCGGCCGCCGAAGCCAGCGCGCAGCTCAAGCGGTTCCTCCATGCGCGGGTGTACGATTCGCCGGAACTGGTGCAGGACCGGGCCCGTTCTCGCGCGATGATCGCCGAGCTGTTCCGGGTCTTTCTGGACGATCCCGGCCGTATGCCAGAGCCGCATGCCTCGCTGGCCCTCGGCACGCCGGTGCATCGCGTGGTCTGCGACTATATCGCCGGCATGACCGACGGATTTTTCCTGCGATGCTACGATAAAAGGTCTTCCTGAACGGCCGCGAGATACCGTCGAATGGACCCATGCACTCTCTGTGAAACCCGCAAGCCGCGGCGCCATTGCCTGGCGGCGCACGCCGATATCTGCTCCCAATGCTGCGGACAGGAGCGGGAGGTCTCGCTCGATTGCCCGTTCGAGTGCGAGTACCTTTCCGAAGCGCGGAAGCACGACAAGACTCCGCCAGTGGACGAGGCGTCGCTGCCGAACCGCGATGTCCGCCTGACGCAGGAGTTCGTCTACGAGCTCGAGCCGGTGATCGCCGTGCTGATGCACGCGGTGCTGGACGCCGCGGCGGCGACCCCCGGAGCTGTCGACAACGACGTGCGGGAGGCTCTCGGCGCGCTCATCAAGACCTACCGGACGATGCAAAGCGGTCTGATCTACGACACGCGTCCGGCCAACCCCTACGCGGACTCGATCCAGCAGCGCGTGCGCGCGTCGATCGAGGATTTCAAGCGGCGCATTCACGAAGCCCAAGGGATGCACACGATCCGCGATTCGGAAATCCTGGGCTGTCTCGTCTTCGTCGAACGGCTGGAGCTGCAAAACAACAACGGGCGGCGGCGCGGGCGCGCCTTCCTGCATTCGCTCTACGAAATGCGGATCCGGCAGATGCAGGCCGCGGAAGGACAGCCGGCGGCCACGCCGTGAGGACGGGCATCGCCATCTTCGCTCACGGGTCGGCGGTCGAATCGGCGAACGACGCGGTGCGGCGGGTGGTGGACGAGTTCGCGCGAAGCGGCGGCTTCGACATGGTGGAGTGCTCGTTCCTCGAGCTCGGTCAGCCGGACCTGCCCGCCGCGGTAGTCAAGCTGGTGGAGCGCGGGGCGGAACGAATCGTCGTGGCGCCCTACTTCCTCACGTCCGGCAAACACCTGAAGCGCGACCTGCCTCGAATCGTGGAAGAGATCCGCGCGGCGCGGCCCGGCCTTGAAATCTCCGTCACGCCGCCGATGGACGGCCATCCGGGCTTGGCCTCGATTCTGGTGGATCGAGTGCGAAGCGCGCTTTAGCTTAGCCGGGTTCAGGCGGCGACCGTGGGCGTCCGGAAAGTCTGGCCCTGTCCGGGTTTGGGGCGCGGCAGCGGAAGGTGGAGCCAGTCGGCGACCGCGGCCTCCACTACCCGCCGCAGCTCTTTGGGAACGAACGGCTTCGGCAGCAGGTCGACGCCGCCCTTGTCGAGCACCTCCATCCACATGGCCTCGTCGGCCTGACGTGACATGACGACCACATAGCGCCGTCCCCGCTTGCGGAGTAGCGTGCGCCAAGCCGCTCCGCCGTCTCCGTCCGCGTCGGCGACCACCACGGCCAAGGCCTGCCCTCGCAGAGCCCGGCGCGCGGCGGCGATTCCGTCGGCGAACTCGAGCCGGTAATACAGAGAGTCCAGATCGTGCCGGATGGCTTCCCGGTGGGAAGGATCGGCGGTGATTGCCAGCACCACCGGAGCGGGTGGACGCAGGTTGTCCTGGGTTGGCTGCATCGGAGAATTGCCTCCTTTGAGAAAGGACGCGGTTGCGCGCCCAAAGAATCGCACAATCTCGACGGAAGAACGGCGCCCCCGTCGATGGAGCAAGTTGGGGGCCAATGTCACCGGCGTCGACTGCCTCGCCGCCGGGCCGCAACCGCAGGTCAATTGCCGATCCGTTCCAGCACAGGCCCAGTCGCCAACGCGCCACGGTGCGCGATTTCGCGCGGCGGCGGAGAGTGCCCAGGGCTAAAACTCGCACCTCATCGCAACCGCCTTGCGAAGCTGTTTCAAGTACTCGGCGTGCCGGATCTCGACGGCGCCGAATTGCGCCAGGTGGGCCGTCAGGTACTGCACCTCGAACAGCGCGAATCCGGCGCGGCGCACGCGATCCACCATGCAGGCCAGCGCCACTTTCGACATGTCCCGCTCACGGTGGAATTTGGATTCGGCGAAAAACGCGCCGCCCAGATGCACGCCGTATAGTCCGCCGGCCAGTTCGCCTTTCACCCACACCTCCACCGAGTGAGCGTGGCCGCGACGGTGCAGTTCGCCGAACACGCGGATGAAGTCCTCGCTGATCCAGGTCTCGTCCTCGCCGTGGCCGCTGGCGCACTCTTCCATCACGCGATCGAAGGCCGTGTCGAAGGTGACGGTAAAGTCCGCCTTTCGCAGTGTCCGCGCCAACGACCGGGATACGTGAAAGGCGTCGAACGGGATAACCGCCCGCCGCGAGGGACAATGCCAGGTGATGACGCCGCCCCAGCCGGGGTTCGCCATCGGGAACAGTCCCTTGGCGTACTGCTCCAGGATCATCTCCGGCGTGATGATCTCGGAGATGGCGCGAACGTCCATCAGCGCCCCAGCAGACCGCGGTAAAGATCGGAATACATCTTGGCCGACGCACTCCACGAGAAGTCGCGGTCCATCGCCCGGCGCATGCGCGCCGTCCATTCCTCCGGCCTGCGGTACTCGTCGAGCGCGGCTCGCGTGGCCAGCAGGAAGTCGTGCGGCCAGTAGCCCCAGAACTTGAAGCCTGTGCCGCCGTCCACCGTGTCGTCGAGTCCGCCCGTCGCGCGCACCACGGGGATGGTCCCGTAGCGGAGCGAGTAGATCTGATTGAGCCCGCAAGGTTCGAACAGACTCGGCATGAGGAAGATGTCCGCGCCGGCCTCCACTTTGTGCGCCAGCTTGTTGTTGAATCCGAAGTACGCGGCCACCCGGCCGGGAAACGCCGACGCCAGACCGCGGAAGAGATCCTCGTAGCGCTGTTCGCCCGATCCGACTACCGCGAGGCAAACGTCGTCGTTCATCATCTCCCAGGCTGCGCTGGCCAGCAGGTCGAAGCCCTTCTGCTTCGCCATGCGCGAAACGATCCCCAGCACCGGCCGGTCCATGTTGTCGAGCGGAAGGCCGAACTCGCGCAGCAGATCGCGCTTGCATTCCGTCTTGCCAGCGAGATTGTCGCGATCGTAGTGCGCGGCCAGGTGCGGATCGGTGGCGGGATTCCACTCCTCGTAGTCCGCGCCGTTCAAGATTCCCCGCAGCTTGTCCGCGTGCCGGCCGAGGAACCCGTCGAGCCCGCACCCGAACTCCGGCGTCCGGATCTCGGCGGCGTAGCGCGGACTCACCGTGGTGATGGCGTCGGAGAACGCGATCCCGCCCTTCATCAGATTCACGTCGCCGAAGTACTCCATGAAGTCCGGCCGCATCAGCCACGGATCGAGGTTGAGTTCGTCGAACACGGCGCGGCCGAAACGGCCCTGATGTTCGAGGTTGTGGATGGTGTAGACGATCTTGATGCCATGGAACGTGGGGTCGGCGGCGAAGCGCGTTTTCAGATACGGCGCCACCAGGGCGGATTGCCAGTCGTGCAGGTGCACGATGTCCGGCCGCCACAGCAGGCGTATGACGGCGAGCACCGCCTGGCTCAGCGCGCCGAAGCGCAGATGGTCGTCGGGATGCCCGTAATAACCCCACCGGTCGAACAGCCAAGGGCAGTCGACCAGGAAAAAGGTGACGCCCCGTTCGATCTTCGACCAGATATCGCACGAGATCGCGTGACGCCCCAGGTACACCACGACATTGCGCCAGGCCTGCGTCCAATCGTGCGTGGCGATGTTGCCGTAGCGCGGCATGACCACGGCGGTTTGATGCCCCAGTTCGAGCAGTGCGCGCGGAAGCGAACCCACCACGTCGGCGAGACCGCCGGTCTTGGCGAACGGAGTGGCTTCGCTCGCCACCATCAGAATGCGAGGCATCGGCAACCTTCCATGATAGTCTCGACTCTGGATGCATCGTCGAGACTTTCTCCGCGCGGCCGCGGGCGCGGCTTCCATTCCCGCCGCGGCGCAGGACCGGCCGCCCAACATCCTGTTCCTGCTTCCCGATCAATGGCGCGGCATGGATCTGGGATCGGCCGGCAACACGCAGGTTCGCACACCGAACCTGGACCGTCTGGCGGCGGACGGTGTGCAGTTCAACAACGCCTCCGCGAACACGCCCGTCTGCACGCCCGCGCGCGGGATGCTGCTCACTGGCCGCTATCCGCACGCGACCGGAACGGCGGTCAACGACGTGCCGCTGCCGATTCAGGAAGTGACGATCGCGGAGACGCTTCGGCGGGCCGGCTACTACACCGGCTTCATCGGCAAATGGCACCTTCACGGCGGCCAGCGGCTTCCCGGTTTCGTCCCGCCCGGCGACTCGCGCCAGGGCTTCGAATTCTGGGCCGCCAACATATGCAGCCACTCCTATTTCAAGCAGTGGTACTTCCGCGACGAGCCCAAGCGCATCGACATGCCCCGCTACGAGGTGTTCGGCTGGACCGACTTGGGCGTCGAGTTCCTCGAGAAGGCCCGCGACAGGAACCGTCCATTTTGTCTGTACCTGCAATACGGTCCGCCGCACGACCCCTATCTGGCGCCGCCCGGCTACGAGAACGCGTACGATCCCGCCAAGATCGAATTGCGGAAGAACTGGAAGGCCGGCGCGCAGCGATTCGGAACGGCCAAGGACATCGCCGGATACTACGCCGCCATCGCGTGCCTGGACGCCGAGATCGGCCGGCTGCTCGGCCGCCTGGATGCGCTGGGCATGGCGGACAACACCATCGTCGCGGTGAGTTCGGACCACGGCGACATGCTCGGATCGCACGGCACGTTCCTCAAACGCAAGCCGTGGGAGGAGTCGGTGCGCGTGCCGGGGATCTTCCGTTGGCCGAAGGGGCTCGCGAAAGGCCGGAAGTCCGATGCGCCCTTTTCGCACGTGGACATGGTCCCGACTTTGCTCGGTCTCTCCGGCGTGAAGACTCCGGTGCCCATGCACGGGTTCGACTACTCGGATCACATGCGCGGCAGGAACGGTCCCACGCCCGAGCACGCCAGCCTGATGATCTACACCAAAACGGAGGCCAACGAGCACGGGCCCTGGAGGGGAATTCGGAGCCGTCAATGGAAGTACGCGCGCCACGAGGACAAGCCGTGGGTGCTGTACGATCTCGAGAACGACCCCTACGAGATGAACAACCTCGTTGCCGCCGCGGGACAACGCAGGCGCATCGCGCAATTCGATAGTGAGATCGCGAAATCGATGGCGGAGACGGGAGACCGCTGGGACGAGATGTTCGACCGCCCTTATCGCTGAGGCGCGCGAACGATCCTGCCGGGGTACACTCCGGGGACCGGTTTGCCGCCGTCGACCACCGGCGTGCCTTCCACCAGCACCCACCGCATTCCCTCGGAGTACTGCATCGGCTTCTCGTACGTGGCGCGGTCGATGACGCTCTCCGGATCGAACACCGCGATATCGGCGTCGGCGCCAACGCGGATCCGGCCCTTGGCGCGCATGGCGGGGACGCGCTTTTCCAGGCGCTGGGCAGGCATGAGCGACATCTTGCGGATCGCGTCGTTCCAGGCGAGCAGCTTTCCTTCCCGCACGTAGCGGCCGAGGATCTTGGAGTAGGTCCCCGCCGAGCGCGGATGACCCTGCTCGCGGACATCGAAGCCGTCGCTGGCGATCATCGTCAGAGGGCTGGTGACGGCCAGCCGCACGCGTTCCTCGGTGTTGGTGTGCAGAATCACGGATCCGCCCTGCTTGCGGTACTTGCGGAACGTGTCGCGCGTGAGCCGCTCGCCCGTGGCCATCCACTGGAGTTGCGGGAAGAAGGAATCCTCGCGCTGTTCGGCGCCGTCGAAGATGGCGGTTTCGATGCGGGTCGCGCCGGCCGTGTAGGGATAGGCTTCCGTGGTCACGTCCATCCCGCGGGAACGAGCTTCGCCGATGATGCGCAGGAATTCGCCGGTATCCTGCTGACCGCTGCTGTTCACGTGCACCACCTGCAGGGACGCGCCGGTGGCCGCCGCGGCGGCGATCACCTCGAGCAACCCGAGTTGGCGCTGCGATCCGGCGGCGACGCTCGAAGCGAAGCGGATGTGCGTGTGCACGGAGGCTCCGAACCGCGCCGCGATCCGGAATATGTCGACGATCTCGAACGCGGAGGCTCCCTTGGTGTAGGCGACGCCCAGGCCCACGGCGACGGCGCCCTTGCGGAGCTCGGCCTCGAGCCGCTGCTTTATCAGCGTGACCTCCTCGGGCGACGCTTCGCGATTGGCCGCCGGACCCGAAGGCAGGAACTCGCCCGGGTCGTTCAGCACCTTCATACGAATCGGTGGATGGCCGGCGGCGGCGCCGTGGTGGATCAGCGACTTGCCTTCGCGGCTCCGGCTCCACGCATCGATATCGGCCGTTCCGATCTCGAGCTCGAACGACGCGGTGACGCCGTCCATGGCTTCATAGCTGTCGCTGGACGTGTCCTTGCCGTGCCAGTGCAGGTCGATGAAGCCGGGCGCGACGATGAGCCCTTTCGCCTCCAGCGTTCGCTTGGCGGCTAGCGGGTTCGGCGAGATGACGGCGACTTTGCCCGCGCGAATTCCAACGTTCCTGATGGCGTCCAGGCCGGACTCGGGATCGATGAGGCGGCCGCCCACGATGGCGAGGTCGAGCGGCTGCGCGAGCGCCGCCGAGGCCAACAGGAGGAGCGCCGCGGGCAGAATGCGGTGCGCCGCGGGCATCTGGCTCTAAGCCCGTTCGAGATAGCTGCCATCGGAGGTCGAGACGCGGATCTTCTCGCCTTCCCCGATGAACGGAGGAACCTGCACCACCAGACCCGTTTCCATCTTGGCGGGCTTGGTCACGTTCGAAACCGTGGCGCCCTTGAGCGACGGCTCGGTCTCCATCACCTTCATCTCCACCGACGGCGGCAGTTCGACGCTGATCGGACGGCCCTCGTGGAACACGACCGTCACCTTGAACTGCGGGATCAGATAGTTCACCGCGTCGCCGAGCAGGTCCGCGTTGAGGTGGATCTGTTCGTACGTCTCGATGTTCATGAAGTGGTACGCTTCACCGTCGTCGTACAGGTACTCCATTTCGTGCTCGTCCATGATGGCCCGCTCCACTTTATCCTCGGAGGAGAATCGGTGCTCGGTCATCGACCCCGAGGCCAGTCTCCGCATCTTGGCCTGGACGAAACCGCGGAGGTTGCCGGGCGTGCGGTGCTCGGTTTTAAAGATCGAGTACAGTTCATTGTTGAACTTGATGATCATCCCCGGACGAAGTTGTGTAGCGCTAAGCATGATTGGACGAACTTATCAGTTTACCAAATGCGCCCGCACGGGCACCTTGCCTCGCGTCCACGACGGGCCGGCGGGCGCCCTGGTGACCTCCGCGCGGACAACGTCGAACACGATCGCGCCTTGCGCCGGCTTGCCCGTGGTCCACTGAACCAGCGAGGCGTAGTAGACGCCGGGAGTCGGCGGAGGAGACGAGTTGGCGTCGATGACGATCGCTTCCTCGCCGGTGTCTCCGAACGAGCCGTAGTCGAACGCGAGGTCGCCGTCCAGCACGGCGGCCGGCTGCCCGGCGCGGATGACCAGGTCGATGTCGACGCCCGGAGTGGAGGTCGCGATGGCGACGGCAACGGCCGCCGCGCCCTCCGGCACGGTGAACCGGTAGACCCCGGTGTTGGAGAGGAGCGTGGGACGATCCACGGCGGGTAGGGAGAACGAAACGGGCTCGCCCGGCGATAGCTCAGTCCCGATCGCCGGAACCACGACCGCGGTCACAGTGCCGGTAGCCGGCGATCCAGTGGTCCACAGCACCAGCGACACCCAATGGGTTCCGGGCGTCAGCGGCGGCTCCGACTTCTGGGTGATCACCAAGTCCTCGTTGCCGGTGTCGCGCGTGGATGCCCACTCCGCCACGATGCCGTCGGCGCCGAGAGCGACGTCGGCGTCCTTGCGAACGTACACGTCCACATCGACCTCGGGCTTGGTCGAGCGCAGCCGGATCTCGAGCCGTCCCGAATTCGGGCCCACGTCGACGCGGAAGGAGTAGTTGCCGTTGTAGAGCGTCGGGCGGTCCACCGCTGGAAGGGCGAACGTCGCGGGGGTCCCGGAGATCAGCACTCGCGGAGCGGGCGGAGCTGTGGGCGTTGCGCCGGTGACCGTGGCGGTGACGTTGCCCGATACTTCGCGGTCCGGCGTCCAAACGATCAGCGAGATGAAGTAGGTCCCTGGCCGCAAGGGCGGGCTCGACGAGGACGAAATCGAGATCTGCTCGTCCCCGGCATCCCCGTCGGACTTGTAGTCGGAGAGGATCGAGCTGCCCGATATCGTGACGTCCTGGCTGTAACGCACGTGAAGGTCGACATCGACGCCGGGAGTGGCGGTCGCCAGCCGCACCTCCAATCGAGTGGCCCCGTTCGGGACATCGATCCGGTAGGAGAAGTCCCCGTTGTTGAGCAGCGGACTGCGAACCGCGCCGAACCGGAAGCTCCTCGGCGCGCCGGATGAAAGGAGGATTCCGCGTTGATTGCCTCCACCGGTCGTGATGGTAGCGGTGATCGTGCCGCTGGCCGCCCGGTTCGTGGTGAGCATCGAAAGCGCGATTACGTATTGCCCTTGCCGCAGCGCCGGACTTCCACCGGATGTCACGGCCACCGCTTCCTCTCCGCCCGTGTTTTCGGACCGGTGATCCGCCTGCACCGCTCCGGCATTGACCGCGGGATCGGCGTTGTAGCGCACGTAGAGGTTGATGTCGACGCCCGGCGTGGCGGTGCTTACGCTCACGTCGAGACGGCTTGCGCCGGCGGGAACATCGATGCGGTAGAGATTCTGGCCCGTGTAGAGGAGCGCGCCCTGCGCGGCGGCGATATTGAAGGTGCGCGCCTGGCCGGAGATCAGCGTTCCGCCGAGTTGGGTAGGCGTCGCCGGATTGGCCGGGGTCTGGCCGCCGCCTTCGAGGAATCGCCGGACGGTGCGGAACTGCACGGAGAAGCGGCCGTAGAAATCGATATTCTCGGCGTCGCAAACCGTTCCGCCGCGCGGCGCCTTGGGCCCATGGCTCAACGTACCCACCACCTGTCTACGATCGTTGAACAGCGGCGATCCCGACGATCCGCCCTCGGTGCGGCCGCGCGCCCAGCGAATCGTATAGAAATTCTGAATGGGAACGTTGGCGATGCGCGAATCGGTGTCGCGGTTGCCGAATGAGATCCGCTTGAATTCGCCGGCCGGATGATGGATGCCCACCACTGCGCCGCCCTGCGGCGGATCTTCCGGATTCCAGCCCGCGAACAGGACGCCGCTCGGAACGCTATTCAATCGAAGCAGCGTGAAATCCGCCGTTTCGAACGCGTCGCCCGACACGAAGCGCGCTCCCACCGAGGTCGCCAGCCCGCGCAGCGCCGGGACGGTTCCATTGCACGTGGCGGTCTGATAGCTCCAGTAAGCGACCACGGTTCGCGCGGTCGTGTCGTCGTCCAGGCAGTGTTGCGCGGTCAGGAAGTATGGAACTCCGGAACGGTCGGAAGTGGATAGCAGCGATCCGCTGCAGAAGAACGAGCCGCCGTCTTTCTCCATGGTGATGCGCGCCACGCTGCGCGCGGTCTCCAGCCAGTCGGGCGAGCAAGTCACGTCCAGATGGCACGGCGCCGCGCCTCGCTCCGCGCCCGCTTTCGGTTCGGCGGGATTGTCCCAGAGGTGGGAAATCTCGGCCACCTCGAACGGGACCGCATCGCCCGCGCCCGCGGCCGGCACGAACTCGATGGTCACCGATTCGCCGAACGCGGCCTCGCTCCAGAAGTCGCCATCGCCCCACACGCCCGCGCCCGTGTACGGACCGAAGGTGCTGCCGCCCGATCGCAGCCAGACCGCGCCATCGCCTGCTTGGAAGCGCCTGAAGTGGACGCGAATCGCTTCGGCGCCGGAAGAACGGATGGCTGCGCGCCACACGCGCCGGCCGTCGCCCGCGGCCTCCCAGCGGCCTTCGGCGTCCAACCCCCGGCCGATGGCGCGATGCACGCCCGAGCGATACGCGCCCGCGGCGGCGGGATCGGCGGCGGGCCGCTCCACCGGCCCCAGTCTGCGCTCGGAAGCCGGCGCCATGCCCTCCGTGACCAGGCGCATCGCCTCCCGAGCCGCCAGCGCGGCGGTCTCCCGGTTCGGATTCAAGTACGTGAACGATTCGACGCCTTGTCCGAAGCAGACGGCGGCGGCGAGCAGCCAGGTGAAACGGGTCATGAGTGAGATTCCCCCAACGGCGCCAGAGAAGCGATCTCGATGCCGTAGCCTTCCAAAGCGACGATCTTGCGCGGATGATTCGTCAACAGACGAATGGTGTGCAGTCCGAGGTCGGCCAGAATCTGCGCTCCGATTCCGACCTCGTGCTGTAGTTGGCGCTGCCCTTCCTGCGTCGAATAGTGCATGAAGTCGCGCGAGTGCGGGATCAGCTTTCCGTTGGCCAAGCCGATTCCCGGTCCAGTTTGATGCAGGTAAACGAGCACGCCGGCGCCTTCGCTGGCGATCCGTTCGAGCGACTTGCGCAACACGGAGGCGCACTCGCAGTCCGTCGACCCGAACACGTCGCCGTAGAGGCAGCGCGAGTGCATGCGCACCAGCACGTTTTCCTTACCCGCGATATCGCCGGCGATGACGGCCATGTGCCGCTCGTCGTCCACGGTGGTGCCGAACGAGATCGTGCGGAACTCGCCTTGCGCGGTTTTCAACGATCCTTCGCCCAGCCGCGTCACCACGCGCTCGGTGCGCATCCGGTGGCGGATGAGGCTCGCCACGGAGATCATTTTGAGTCCGTGCCGCGCGCAGAAGGTGGCGAGTTCGGGCACGCGCGCCATGGTGCCGTCCTCGTTCATGATTTCGCAGATCACGCCGCCGGGCCGAAGCCCCGCCATCCGCGCCAGATCGATCGCCGCTTCCGTCTGGCCAGCCCGCACCAGGACTCCGCCCTCGCGCGCGCGAAGCGGAAACATGTGGCCAGGCCGGGCGAGGTCGTGGGGTCTGGCGTCCGGATTCATGGCGACGCGGATCGTGTGCGCGCGATCGGCCGCGGAGATGCCCGTGGAGATTCCGTTGCGCGCGTCGATCGCCTCGCAGAACGCGGTGCCGTAGTTCGAAGTGTTGTTGGCGCTCATCAGCGGTAACTGCAACGCGTCGCACCGTTCCGGAGCCAGCGCCAGACACACCAGACCGCGGCCATGGACCGCCATGAAATTGATCGCCTCGGGCGTCACGAGTTCGGCGGCGATGGTCAGATCGCCCTCGTTCTCGCGATCCTCGTCGTCAACCACCACCAACATTCTCCCGGCGCGGAACTCCTCGAGCGCCTCCGGGATCGAAGCGAACGGCATACCTCTTCATGATAGGCCGCGGGTCGCCGGCCGCGGGGCGGTCCCTGGTACAATTACCTTCTTCATGGCCAAACTGCGTCGCATCCTGGAGATTGCCGCGAACCTCTTTTCGGGGGGACTTTGCCTGGCGATGGTCGGCATCGCGCTGGTGGGGAAGCTGGCGGGCGGGAGCTTTCAGATCGAGATGTTGCCGTGGTGGTCCGGGGACCAGTTGAAGAACATCCTCCTGTTCGGGGGCATCTTCGGTTTGGCGGTGACGGTGCTGGCGGCGTCCGGCAAGTTCAAGTGGGGATTGCCGGTTTGGACTCTAGCCGTGCTGGGCGCGATGGCCGGCGGATATCTGTTCTCGAACTACAAGTACGAGGGGTATGACGAGTTCCGCCAGTCGATCAATCTGATCGCCGCGCAGTTCGCCGCGTTCGGCGCGAGCGTCAGCCAAGCGCTCAACAAGCGAGCCTGATCCGCGCGGAACTTCCGCCGCTCCGCGCTCGTAATCCTCGGCAGGGACCGTGTAGTACCGGCCCCGTTCGCGTTTGACTTCCACCCATCACCTATCCTAATCTTGGCCTGAGCATGAGCAAGAAGTGGTACAGCTACTTCGTGTCGGTGGACGGTCCGGAAGGGCAGTCCGAGCCCTACGCGCCCGCGCCGGGCGAGGAGTCCTCGCCGGGTTCCGGGCAGAAATCGGCCGCGCAGGCCATCGCCGATATCGCCTCGACTGTGCAGGCGCCGCCGCAGTTTACCGGCAAGGCCGTGTCCAACGCCGCGACATTCTCCGAGGTCTATCAGGCGGCGGAAATTCCCACGCCGGCCAACGGCTTCACCATCTTCAAGGTGGCCGACATGCTCCAGAGCGAGCATATCCGGTCGTTGCCGGTGGAGATCAAGCGCAGTTCGATCATGTTGGCCCTCGAGGCTTCCGGCGGCAAGATCCAGGACGTGATCCAGGACGCCATCCGCCGCGACAAGGCGCTGGACACCTTCGAGGCCGTGCAGCAGAAATCGGTGGATCAGTTGGAAGCGCGCATGGCGGAGGAGAACAAGAAACTCCAGGCCGAGGCCGACCGCGTATTGAACGACCTGCGCGGCAAAATACAGGCAAACAACGACGCGGTCACCAAGGAGCGCGAGCGGTTCCTGACGTGGCGGTTGGAAAAGCAGAAAGAGGAGCAGCGCATCGCCGACGCCGTGGCGCCGTTCGCATCGCCGAACCCGGTCACCACTGGCCCCATCCCATCCGCCGCCCCTCCGGCCGCGCCGCCCAAGGGTCCCGTCGCATGAAGCCGCTCCCCGGATTGTCCATTTAGTTCAAGGAGGAACGTATGTTCAACCGGCTGAGCCGGATGATTCGCTCGTTCATCGGATTCTTCATTTCGGTGGCCGAGGATCCCGAGTTGATCCTCGAGCAGAACATCCGCGACATGAACGATCAGGTCCCGAAGATGAACGAAAGCATCGCGATGGTGAAGGCCAACGTGACGCTGCTCGAACGGGAAGAGTCCAAGTATCGCGCGGAGTTCAACGACCTCAACTCGAAGGTGAAGGCCGCCATCCAGTCCGGCCGCGACGATTTGGCGGGCCACTTCGCGGTGCAACTCGAACAGATCAAAGGCGCGCTTTCCCGAAATCAAGGCCAGTTGCAGACCGCTCGCGCCGGCTACGAAAAGGCGTTGCAAGTGAAGCAGGCCTTCCTGAGGGAGAAGGAACGTAAGACCTTCGAGGCGACCAACGCCATCAAGGATAACCGCCGCAGCCAGTGGCAGAAGAAGGTGGCCGACGCCATGGAACAGTTCGAAGTCGGCGGCATCAGCGCCACGCACGACGAGATGTTGCGCAAGGTGGAAGAGCGCACCGCTGTCAACGAAGCGCGCATGGACATGGCGCTTTCCAACGTCGACTCCCAGAAATTCAAGATCGAGGAAGAGGCCGAAAAGCTCCGCGCCGCCGAACTGGTGAAGCAGTTCAAATCGGAGATGGGGCTGATGACGCCGGACGCGACCCCCGCCGCGCAACAGAAGACGATCGGCGGACGCGACTCTGAGAAAGTGGGCTAGGGTACATGGCCGTGAAAATCGAAAAAGGCGGTTGGATCGCGATCTTCCTGTTGGGCCTGGGGCTCACCGGATACGCGCTGAACAAGTACGGGATGCTGGATCTGTCCTCGCTCGGCGGAGGCGGCGGTAGCGGGCCAGGGCAGACGGCCAACAAGATCGATCCGTCGCAGCCCCTGCCACAACCGGGCGGCTCGGAGTCCAACAATGTGCGTGTCCGCGTGAACATCTGGGTCGGCTGCGTGGGCGGCTTGGTGGCCAACGGCGGCCTCGACACCCAGGCGGGATCCATCTACGACAAGCAGGGCCTCAGGGTCAGCTTCAAGATCATCGACGATTGGACGGAAGGCTCCACGGCGCTCGCCACCAACAACGTGGATGTCATGCTAACGACGGCCGACGTGTGGGCGAAGGACTTCGCGCAGTTCCAGGAGAAGGGCTTCAACGCCCGCGCGGTCTATCTGGTGGACTGGTCGCGCGGCGCCGATGGCGTGATCGGCAAGCAGGGCATCGACAACATCGAGCGGCTGGCGGGATCGACGGTCGCTTTCGCGCAGTACACGCCGTCGCACTTCCTGCTGTGGAACGGCCTGAAGAACTCCGGTCTCACCACCGAACAACGGAAAGAGATCTTCGGCAAGGCGATCCACACCAAGGACGGCATCGAGCCGGCCACTCTGTTCGCCCAGCAAAAGGTGGACGCCGCCGTGGCGTGGGATCCCGACATGAGCGACGCGGTGGCCAAGCGCCCCGGATCGAAGAAGATCTACGACACCAAGATCGCCAACAAGCTGATCGCCGACGTTTTGGTGGTGAGCGACCGTTTCGCCGCCAAGAACCCGGGGACGCTCCGCAAGTTTCTGGATGGCTGGCTGCAAGGCGTCGAGTTCATCCACCAGCAACCGGCGCGCGCGCACACGTTGATCGGGTCGATCAAGGATTTCAACATCCCCGCCGACCTCGCCAAGACGATGCTCGAAGGCGTCCGGCTCGCCGACTACGCCGATAACAAGGCCTTCTTCACTGCGGCGGCCGGCGACTCCGACTACACCAACATCATGAAGATGGCCACCGAGATGTACCGCGAGGAACGCCTCATCAAACGCACGCCCGATATCGACGCCTCGGTGGACCGCCGCTACGTCGACGCTCTGGCCGGCAAGTTCTCGGCCACTTCGAGCGAACCCGCTCCCGAGTACAAGGCTCCGGCCGCGGGCGCGAAGCCGTTCGCCACGCAGCGCCGCTCCATCTACTTCGACACCGGCTCTTCCAACATCACCACCGATTCCCGCGCCATCGTCGACGAGATCGGCGGGTTCATGCGCGCCTACGAAAACACGGTGGTGGATATCGATGGCAACACCGATTCCACCGGCGCTCGCGATCTGAATGTCGAGTTGTCGAAAACGCGCGCCGAAGCGGTCAAAAGCTTCCTGATGAAGAAGTACGGCTTCCCCGGATCGCGGATGCGCACCGTGGGCAACGGACCCGACAAACCCGTGGAGAGCAACGCTACCGCCGAAGGCCGCGAGAAGAACCGCCGCACCGACATCAGGGTCTTCGCCAACACCGGGTCGAACTGACCGGACCCGCCATGACGTCGATCCGCCGTTCCATACCGCGTCAACACCAGCTCGCGCTGGGTGTGGGTGTTTGGTTGTTCGTCATCGTCGTCTGGGTCATGGTGACGCGCGCCCGGATCCTGCCGGCGTTCACGCTGCCCGATCCGGCGGGCGTGGTCAAGTCGTTCGGCATGTTGTTCACCGAGTACGATCTTGTGGGCAACGTGTTCATGAGCTGGTGGCGGATCGCGCAGGCGTTCCTTTGGTGCGTGGTGGTGGCGGTGCCGCTGGGCGTGCTGATGGGCGCGTTTCCGGTGCTGTTCCACATCGTGAATCCAGTGGCCGCGCCGATGCGCTCCATGCCGATCACCGCGTTTCTGCCCGCGTTTATCGCGCTGTTCGGCATGGACGAGGGGATGAAGGTCGGCTTCCTGTTCTTCGGTATGTTCTTCTACCTGTTGGCTGTGGTGGTGGAAGAGGTGAACAAGGTGGACGATTCGCTGCTCGAGACGGCGTACACGCTCGGGGCCAACACCAAGCACGCGCTATGGTTGTTGTTTCGCGCGTCGTTCCCCGGCGTATTCGGATCCTTCCGGATTCTCTATGACGTCGGCTGGACCTACGTGATCCTCGCCGAGATGGTGAACGCGCGAAAGGGCGTCGGCTACATGGTGGAAGCGGCCCGCAAGGTGCTCGATTTCGAGCGCGTCTACGCGGGCATCGTCGCCATCGGAATCGCGGCGTTTTTGTTCCGGTCGCTGCTGACATTGGCGGAAGCGAGGCTGTTCCCGTGGAGGCCCACCGAGGCCGGAAAGAGCAAATGAGCGGCATCAAGATCAAGCTGTCCGGCGTGAACCGCGTGTTCGTGGGCGGCGACGGATCCAGGGTGCAGGCGCTGAAGGACATCGACTACGAGGTGGTGGACGAGTTCGCTCACGACGGCAAGGACGTCGGCGAATTCCGCGTGATTCT
>SYLY01000232.1 GCA_005808475.1 Acidobacteriota bacterium | reverse complement strand
GTTTCAATCCCCTTCACATCGGGGAACCAGCCGGACAATCTGGTCCCCGCGTCCTCAATGAACGCAGAAATAGTCTCAATCCCCTTCACATCGGGGAACCAGCCGGACATGAGACTTTGAACCCGCGGCACGTACCGCTGGTGGATTGGGTTTCAATCCCCTTCACATCGGGGAACCAGCCGGACCCGCGGTTGTCGCCTATCGGCCGATCGTCGCAGCATGTTTCAATCCCCTTCACATCGGGGAACCAGCCGGACAGTGCCACCTGCAACTCACTGATGCTGCTAGCTTTATTTCGCTGTTTTCCGTAACCTCCCGAATCCGGCCTTCGCCTCCGGCCCATTCGGCATGCCGGACCGCTCAGCGCTGCTCGCAAACCTTTGATTTCAAATAGCTTCCTCGTCTTCCGTAACCTACGCGAAGAAAAGGCGAAACGACAAAACCATGGGCCAATGTTTCACGTAAGTCGTCAACCAGCTTGTTTTCAACATCATACGCGATCCCGAACTCCGGGGCCTCCGTGGGTCCCGCCCGAACCGAGGATCGCCACCGCCACACCGACCGATCCACATGCGGCCGTCGTCTTCCAACTTCAGTCGCCGATTTATATCGTAGCAGACCACGAACAACGTCGTCAGCCCGCTCCCTCCGGACATCCAGCGGAGCCTCTTGGGTGTCGAAGGCGCTGGCGGCGTCCCGTGCCGGACCGGTTGTCGCGCTGAGACCCCGCACTTTCTTTCGCCAAAGTGTGTGCGCACCCTCGAACACGAGCCGGATTTGCGGATGGAGGGATCGAAAGCGGACGCGACGGGAATTCCCCTATCGCGAGGAGGGCGGATATCCCTCCGTGGTACCATGACCCTCGCGATGACGACACATGGCTTGGCCACGGCAGCCGCGCTCTTCCGTTTTCTCGCCCCGTTGGCCGGGCAATCGCAGCCGCAAGCGATCCTCCTGCCGATGCGCGATGGCGTCCGGCTCGCGACCGATGTCCATGGGGCCGAGGGCGGAGTCCGCAAGCCGGTGCTGCTTCTTCGCACGCCGTACAATAAGAGCGCCGCGGCCAACACCGCGCGGCGGTACGCGGCCGCGGGCTATGTCGCGGTCGTGCAGGACGCGCGGGGAGCCTTCGCCTCCGAAGGCCAGTACATTCACCACAACAACGACGATCAGGACGCCTACGACACGATCGAGTGGCTCTCGAAACAACCGTGGTCGAACGGCAAGACCGGGACGTGGGGCGGATCTCATCCCGGCGCGGTGCAGTGGCTCGCCGCCGCCGAGCGTCCACCCGGGCTCACGGTGATGGCGCCCACGGCCGCGTCGCCCAGTCTCTACTACACCGCGTACGTCGGTGGGGCGTTGCGGCTCGCGTTGATCGGCGGCGCGGGTCCGGCGATCAACAAGCCGCCCGCCGGCCAGAAAGCGCCCGAGGATCCGGCGCCGTTCTACCGGCGGCTTCCGCTGGCGGATCTCGACCGGCACATCGGCTGGGAAATGCCATGGCTGCGGGCGATGGTGACGCATCCGTGGCTGGATGGATTCTGGAATCGCCAGCACGCGAGCGAGAGGGTCAAGGGGCTCGACATTCCGGCGCAGCACATCGTGGGCTACTACGACTTCCTTTGCAAGGAAACGGTCGCGAGCTTTCAACGCATGCGCCAGTTCTCCGCCACGGAACGGGCGCGCGCGAATCAGCAGTTGATTCTGGGACCGTGGGATCACGGAACGGTTGGAAAAACATCGGTTGCCGGATTCGATTTCGGCGAACAAGCCAAGCTCGACGTGGTGGAGGAGAACCTGCGGTGGTTCGATCGCTTCCTGAAGGGAGCGGCGGCTCCGGAGTTCCCGCGGGTCCGCTATTTCGTTCTCGGGCGCAACGAATGGCGCACGGCCGGGGACTGGCCGCCGCCCGCAAAGGAAACGTCCTATTTCCTGCGATCGGACCGGGCGCTCGCTCTCCGCCGCGCGGGTTCGGCGGAACGGGCGGAATCGTTCGAGGACGATCCCGCCCATCCGGTTCCGGTCGAACTGGGCGCCGCATCGCCCTTCCCGCGATCTTCGATGTTCCGTCCCGTCGATCGCGCGGCGATCCAGAAGCGGGCGGACGTGCTCGTATACACCGCGCCCGCGCAGACCTCGGCGGCGATCATCGCCGGGAATCCGCGCGCCGAGCTCTGGGTGTCTGTCGATGCGCGCGACGCGGACTTCTCCGTCAAGCTCACCGATGTGTGGCCCGATGGCAAGGTCTATCCGGTTGCCGAGGGTGTCACGCGGTTGACGCATCGCGACGGCGACGCGGGGCCCGCCGCCGTGGAACCCGGGCGCGTTTACCGGATTACGGTGGACCTGGGACACACCGCTTTCGAACTCGCGCGAGGCCACGCGTTGCGGCTCGAAATCGCAGGCAGCTACTTTCCGGTGTACGATCGCAATTCCCATACGGGCGAAGGTCCGTTCGCGACAACGGACCGGAAAGCCGTTCAGCAGGTGCATCACACGGCCGCGATGCCATCGCGCGTCATAGTCCCCATACAATAGGCGTTGTGCCGCGCCGACTCCTCATTGCCCTGATCCCAGCCGCGTTATCCGCGGAACTCGTCAGGCTCGAAATCACCGAGCGTTCGCCGATCCTCGAAGGGAAGTCTTTCGGTTCGACGGGCGCGTACGAACGCCTGATCGGGAAAGCTCATTTCGCCGTCGATCCGGACGCCGCCGCCAACCGCGACATCGTCAACGTGGACCGCGGTCCTCGCAACGCGAAGGGGCAAGTCGAGTTCCAGGCCGCCGGAGGCCGGAGAGTGAGTGCCTCCTGCCGTACGTGCCGCAGATGGGCGGAGCCTCAGGCCAGCGCGCTGACGGCGTTCGAGCGGGGAAAGTCGCCGCCCTTGAACAGCAACGGGTATCCGGAGATCCGCGAGAGCGCCAGTGCGCAGCAGTCGCAGAAATTGAGCCCAGCCGGATGGTTGCCCTTGCCGAACTCGCGCCAGACCCGGCGCGCGACCTCGAAGTGCTCGGGCGTCATCGGGACTACGTCGATGCCTGCGGTGTGCATCAGCAGATCGAACTCCCGGCCGCCCGGCCGGCCCTTGCGTGACTCCACCACCACCGCCGTCTCGAGGGCATTCGCGGCCGACATCAACCGGATCCGCGCGACTTCGATCCGATGGATGTACTTGTCACGATCGGCCTCACCGAAGAGGATCGCCAAGAGGGCGGATGAGTCGATCACCATGTCAGGCGGGGATTCCGTGCTCGTCGAAGCCCATGATTTCCTCGGGAGTGCGCGTGTCGATGTCGGGGAGTTCCGCGCAACGGTCGCTGATGGAGCGCAATTCCTCGGCGAGTCCGGACACCCGCGCCTTGCCGGTCTCGCGCGCCAACAACTCGCGCAGCGCCTTCATCACGACCTCGGTCAGGGACAGCCCCGTTACCTCGGCGGCCTTGCGCGCCAACTGGTCCGCTTCAGGGTGCTTGATGCTGAGCGCCATATAGAATCTCTCCTGCTGTCTAGATTCTAGTTCAACGACCTTGATGTGTCAACCCTGTGGCTGCCGGGAGAAGGCGAGTTCAACGATCTTCAGCAGGTCTGAATCCCATGCGAGGAGAACATCGCACCCCGACGAAGGGCACATGCCAGATGAATGAACGGCGTCGTAGGGCCTGAGCCGGTGCTTCAGACACAATCGGTGTGCCGATTCCGCAATCGAACGATCCACGTCAAGGAGCCGGAAATCGGTGGCGAAAGAAATCGACGATCTTCGAGTCGGGTTCCTCTCTGGGGACGGACGCTGGGCATCCGATATCGACACCGCGCGGAAGTCCGGGGGGCTCAACATCGGCGTGATCGCGATCAGTCACCTCGGCTTCGGGGACGAGGCCGCCGGCCGATTCGTTCGCCATGGCGCCGAGGCTCTCGGGAGAGCGTTCGCGCCGGCATCGGTCGATCGTGGAATTCGCGGAAGCTTCGCGGTTCCACCATTGGGAGGCTGCACGGTTACACCCGGATCGTCAGCCGTGGGGCTCTTTGAAGTCCCGGTCGATCGAACGCCCGCGCAGTCTCGGGACGAGTTGGAATGGCCTGTGCTTCATTGGTGGCAACGACTCCGACCCAACGGTGGGCTGCCTGAGTGTCAGCACCTTTGGTGCTCCCTTCATCACCAATTTCGTCAATCCCATAGTCGGGCGGGCAGTCGCACCAGGAACTTGGAACGAGTTCCGCCTGCGCCTGGACTTCACTTCACAGGCCATGACTGGATTCGTGAACGGCAGTACCATTGGCGGAGATTGCGATCATAGGCGAACGCTGAATCAGCGGCCGCCAGAAGGTTGCCGGCAAGAAGACTAACACAGAAGCGCTTTTGCCTCCCAGAGTGCTTACGGAACGCTTGCTCTTCGACGTGATACCATCGCCTGTCCCGATTCCTGGCGGTATTGCGCTAATAGAAATGGGACAGGAGCACCCAATGCAGAGCCAAACAGCAAAGCGTCTCTTTTCGGTAGTTTTGACGGCCGGAGGATTCCACGGACTTTTCGGCCAAATGCTGTACGTCGCGAACAACGGCGAGCGGACCCTCTCGTCTTACATCTACGATCAGGACAACGGTAGCCTTGCCGAGATCCGGCCGCGCGTGGCCACCACGGGAGCACCTTCGTCCGTAGCGACTCATCCAAACGGAAAGTTCGTCTTCGTGACCACGGCAGGCCCCCCGGCCTTGACCGGCTACTCGATCGACCCGGGAACCGGCAAATTGACCCAGGTGAGCAGCAGCACGCTAGCGGATGGCAGCACTCCCCAGCAAGTGGCGATCGACCCCGCCGGGAAGTTCGCCGTAGTCGCGCATCCCGGGGCGCCGAACCTGTCCGTCTTCTCGATCGACGCCGCCACGGGGGCGACGGCTCCAGTGGCTGGATCGCCGTTCGCGACGCCGCCTCAGCCGGCAAGCGTGGCGATTCACCCGAATGGATTCGTTTACGTGGCCGCCAACGGCGCTTCCCAAATCGCGGCGTTCAATCTCGCCTCCGGCGGATCCGCGGTGGCCGGGTCGCCATTCGCGGGCAAGAACGGAGTCCAGGGGATGGCCATGGATCCGGCGGGGAGGTTCCTTTATGTCGTCGAGAGGCAGGACCCGGGAGTGTTGGCCTATTCGATCAACGCCACTACCGGCGCCTTGACGCCCGTGCCCGGTTCGCCGTTCATGATTCAGAACTCGTTTCTGACGGGTATCGCGGTGGACCCGGCCGGAAAGAACGTCTACGTGTCGAACGGTGGCGGAACGATTTACCGATTCGGCATCGGCGCCAACGGAGCGTTCACGGACAGAGCGTTCACGCCCGCGCCATTCGGCGCGTCGGCGGTCGTCCTGGATCCGAAAGGGAAGTTCCTGTATGTGCCCTGCGGCACAACGGTTCCCACCCTCACCACCTCCCACTCGATTGCCTCGTTTTCGGTGGATGCGAACACTGGAGCCCTGACCGGGATCGGTAACCTGCTCCCGGTAGGCGAGAACACGAGCCCACAACGCGGGGCAACGGTATTGCTCGATCCGCCCATACTCCCGCCGGTCACAGTGGATTCGATCGAGAACTTCTATAGCCACGCGCCTCAGGGGATGCCGAATTCCGCGATTGCCCAGGGCTCGCGAATGGCTCTCTACGGCAATAACATCGGACCCGCGACCGAGGTCCGGCCCGATTTTCCGCTCAAGACCGGGCTCGGTGGCGTGTCGGTTCAGATTCGCTCCGGCGGCGTTACGACGAACGCGCTGATGGTGTACGCTTCGAGCGGCTTCGTGAACTGCGTGGTCCCATCGGCGACACCGCTCGGGGACGCGGCCGTAACGCTTACCTTACCTATAACGGCCGCACGAGCGCGCCGTTTCCCGTCACTATCGTGAAAACCTCCCCTGGAATCCGTACCGCGAGCGACCGCGACATCAGCGGAGGGGGCTCGGGCTATGGCCCCGCGGTGTCCTGGAACGCGCCTCCCGACATTCCGGTACGCCTGGATGCGTCGCTGGTTCAGACGCCCAACTTCCTGAGCCAGGCCGCGAGGCCAGGCCAAGTCATGGTGCTGCACGCCACCGGACTCGGCCCAGTGACCGCCGACGAGACCGCCGAGCAGCTTCTGTTGGAGGTGGATACACCGGCCGATGTCATCGTTGGTAACAAAACGGCGCCAGCGGTCCTGAAGGGCCGGGGTGCATACGGTCAGGACTTCATCGTTTTCAAGCTTCCCGACGACGTGCAACAAGGTTGCTACGTTCCGATCGCCGTTCGCGCGGGCGGTTACACGAGCAATACCGGGAGCATCGCGGTGTCGGCCAATGGCGGCTCCTGTTCGGATCCCCACGGATTCGCGGCATCCGATATCGACACCGCGCAGAAGTCCGGGGGGCTCAACATCGGCGTGATCGCGATCAATCACCTCGGCTTCGGCGACGAGGCCGTAGGCCGATTCGTGCGCTATGGCGCCGAGGCTCTCGGGAGCGCGTTCGCGCCGGCATCGGTCGATAGTGGAATTCGCGGAAGCTTCGCGGTTCCGCCATTGGGAAGCTGCACGATTACACCCGGATCGCCAGCCGTGGAGCTCTTTGAAGTCCCGGTCGATGGAACGCCCGCGCAGCGGCTGAACGCGGGACCGGCGCTCAACCTCAGCGGTCCAGGTGGGCGGGTCCAGTTGCCCGCGCCTCGCTATCAGTACAGCGTGGGCGGAAGTGATGTCTTCACACCCGGAGACTACACGGTGGACAACGGAGCCGGGACCCAGACGGTCGGCTCGTTCAAGGGCGCCCTCACCCTGCCGCCTCCCGTGAAATGGACCAATCAGGACGCGATCGGCTCCCCTGACCGGAGCCAGGATCTGACGGTCACTTGGACCGGCGGCGCCGCCGACAAGGAGTTCGTGATGATTGCCGGCGCCGCGCGAAGCGAGAAAGTCACCGCCGCGTTCCTCTGCACGGAACGAGTCTCCGCCGGCTCCTTCACGGTCCCCGCACGGGTGCTGTCGAATCTTCCCGCGTCCGCCCCGGTCATGGACGCGAGCCAAACGCTACCTGGGGGCTTGATCATCGTGGCGACAGCTCCCCTGACCAGCGCCGGCCGGTTCGCCGCCACCGGGCTGGACTTCGGACTCTTCACCTACGAGCAGGGCGCCTTCAACCTGGTCTCCTTCAGGTAACCGAACCGCCGGGCAAGGTTCGGCAAGTGCATCACACGGCTGCGATGCCATCGCGCGTGAAAATCCCCATACAATAGGCGTTGTGCCGCGCCGACTCCTCATTGCCCTGATCCCCGCCGCGTTATTCGCGGAACTCGTCAAGCTCGAAATCACCGAGCGTTCGCCGATCCTCGAAGGGAAGTCCTTCGGTTCGACGGGCGCGTATGAACGCCTGGTCGGGAAAGCTCATTTCGCCGTCGATCCGGACGCCGCCGCCAACCGCGACATCGTCAACGTGGCCCGCGGTCCGCGCAACGCGAAGGGGCAAGTCGAGTTCCAGGCGGACTTCGTCATCTTCGCCCCGCGCGATCCCGGCAAGGGGAACGGCACGCTGCTGTTCGAAGTCTCCAATCGCGGACGCAAGGGCCTGCTCCGCACCTTCAACCGCGCGACCGATTCGAACGATCCGCGTACGGCCGCGGAGACCGGCGATGGACTCCTGTTCGAGCAAGGCTTCCTGCTGGTGTGGGTGGGCTGGCAATGGGACATTCCGCGGGAACCACCGTTGATCAGCGTCACCGTGCCCGTCGCCAAGAACGCGGACGGATCGCCGATCACCGGATGGGTTCGCTCGGACTACGTCCCGGACGAAGCGCTCACCCGGTTCTCGCTCGGCGATCGCCTCTTCACTCCATATAGAGTCTCGGACCCGAACGATGCGTCCAACACGCTGACCGAACGAGCGCTCGCCAACGGCCCACGGCGCACGATCCCGCGATCGGACTGGCGCTTCAGCGCGGATCGCGGCGCGGTCGAGAAACCGTCGGGCTTCGAGTCCGGCCGGATCTACGAGGTGGTCTACCGGTCACAGGATCCGCCGATCGTGGGACTGGGCATCGCGGGTATCCGCGACTTCATTTCGGCGCTGAAGAACGGCTCCGCGCCCGAGCCGCTCGGTGCGCTTCGTCCGGCGGCGCGGCGCACCCTCGCTTTCGGAAGTTCGCAGAGCGGACGCTTCCTGCGAACGCTGCTCTATCAAGGTTTCAATCGCGACGAGAAGGGCGCGCGCGTCTTCGACGGCGTGTGGGCGAATGTCGCGGGAAGCGGACGCGGCAGTTTCAATCACCAGTTCGCGCAGCCTTCGCGCGATGCGCGGCCCTTCTTCAATTTCTACTATCCGACCGACATCTTTCCGTTCACCGATCTCACGCAAACCGACCCGGTCACCGGGCTGACGGGCGGCATCCTCGAGCGGGCTCGGAAGGACGGTGTCGCGCCGAAGATCTTCTACACGAACTCATCGTATGAGTACTACGGGCGCGCATCGTCGCTGATGCACACGACGCTGGACGGCAAGACCGACGCGCCGCTGGCTCCGTTGACGCGGCTGTATGCGATGGCGGGCGGCAATCACGGCCCGGGCAGCGTTCCGCCCGGCCATCCGGCGCACCTGCGATACACCAGCAACGGTAACGACTGGGGCTGGTTCCAGCGCGGGTTACTGGTCGCGATGCACCAATGGCTGGCCCACGATCAGGCTCCGCCCGAGTCCGTCTATCCAACGGTGGCGAAGAAAGAACTCGTGCCGCTCGAGCAGGTCCGTTTTCCGAAGCTCCGGGACGTGAAGACGCCGGTTCGATTGCA
Source organism: Acidobacteriota bacterium (assembly GCA_005808475.1). Taxonomy (GTDB): domain Bacteria; phylum Acidobacteriota; class Terriglobia; order Bryobacterales; family Bryobacteraceae; genus SYLY01. Next base: position 2,202 of record SYLY01000232.1, on the reverse strand, counting down.
CGATGTCTTCCGGCTCGATTTCGGGCCCGAGTTCCCGACGCGCGGCATCGTCGCCTATGAACCGCCGAAGATGGGACCGCCGTTCGGAGTGCTTGTGCCCCAAGTTGGCGCCGATGGGAACGAACTGGGCGGACTCGCGACCCCGCAGGTGGCGGTTCCGCTCGCGATGCATACGGGATGGAATCTGCGAGCGCCGGCGATCGGATCCCCGGAGGAGTTGTTCAGCATGACCGGCTCGTACTTCGGGTTTCCGGCGGAGACGATCCGCAAGCTTTATGGCGGCCAAGACGCCTATCTCGCGAAGGTCCGGCGGGAGGCGCGACGGCTGGTGTCGTCGCGATACCTGCTCGAGCGCGATGTCGAGGGGATCGTGAAGGCTTCGGCGAAGGAATGGGATTTCGCGATGGGGAGGTGAGGCGCGCTGGCCGGGCTCGCGTCCGTCACGTCTGAGCGCCGAGTGCAACCACGCCGTTCCGCAACCTCGCGCCTAGTTCCATCCACATCGAGGAGCGGAAGGCCAATCGCCGCAGTCTTCTTCCGAAGCGCGCGATAGCGGCCCGTTGCGGCTCTTTCGGAATTCCCGAGATACTGGTTCCCCGATGTGAAGGGATTGAAACATCCGGGTTGAGCCTCGTGACGCCGGGAACCACGCGGATAGCTTCCGGCTGGCGGGCGAATCCGACACCGGGAAGAGATTGTTCTTTGGAAGGGTGCGGCTCTTTTAGATTTTTCAATCTCCGGGCGTACATCTCTTTTAGATTCTATGATTTGTGGCGTGTGACGATCCTTCGCGAATGCGACGCCCGCTTTCGAATCCACGTCCGTTACGACGATCTTCAGCGTGTCAGATGGCACCGCCGGGCACGTGGCACCGCCAGCACCGAACCCCGAAATTCGAGCCCCAGGGGATAAACGGTGACCGCCGAGTGCCTCCGGCGACCTGCGGGCCTCTCACGACGAGTGGGTTCGCATCGCCGTACGCCATCGGCCAGATCCCGCGAGCGTGCCTATATCCCCTGCGTCCACGCAGTTCTCGCACCCCGTACCCAGCGCTATCTGATTGATAGATGGTGCTTTAGTTAGCCTTAAATCTAAAAGAGCCGCACCCAGCACCATTCGCTTCTTGAGAAGTATAGAAAGCAGCATCGAGAAGCGGCTCCAGTCGAACAATGATCTTGAAGACGTGCCATTCTGACGAACTTGGAATCTTCCCTCTATGCGAATCGGGCCTCGTTCGGTAGGCGTTCCTGCTGCCCAGAGTCAGTGCGTCAGCCCAAGAGTGAACTGAACGCCTTCGGACTGTCGGAGCACCGCCAGAATATTCATGAGATTGGCGGCTGAGGGACTGCCCTTGGACCCGAGCATGCGCATCAGGCTCTTCGCCGGAATCTGCGTCTGCTGCTCCAGCCGTTGAAAGCCGACTGTCGCGTTCACGTAGTCGCGAAGCACCGCCTTGCCGGTGGGCAAGTCGCCATTGATGATGCACTCCACCGCTTCGCGCAGAAGCTCCTGACGGAATTCCGGTTCGCGTTGTGCGCGATCCCGGACAGTCTCCTTGAAGTCGTGTGTGAGAGGCATTATCGGGTCTCCTGCTTCTTGCGCCGTTTGTAGTCAGCCCATCGGGTGTGCGCCGTCTCGATGTCTTTGTCCTGCCGCTTCTTCGTGCCGCCGCCGAGCAAGATGACGATGCGCTCGCCATCCTTGCCGAAGTAGATGCGATAGCCCGGCCCGAAGTCGATCTTGTACTCGTACACGCCTCCACCCACGCCCTTGGCGTTCGAGAAGTTTCCCTCTCCCATCCGGGCAAGGGCGATGGCGATCTTCGCGGACGCCGGGACATCGAGCCCGTCGAACCAGGCGGCGAACGGTCGATTGTCCTTCTCGTCGATGTAGCCGCGAAGCTCATACATTCCCCCTTGATGGTAACAAAATTGTTACCCTTGGTCAAGGAGATTTCGGACCGGACTCCAGGCGTGATCTCGCGCGGGTCCCCCGCGCGGTCCGATGGCGACGAATCGAAGGATTATCGGAAGCTACCAACGGCTCTGGGGTGATTGAGAGATGGGTGCGGCTCTTTTGGATTTTTGAGATTCTCCGGGCATCAGGGCAGCTCCGCAAGTGCGCGAGCGGCTACGGGTCTCGTTTTCTGCTGATGATTTTGAGCGCGGGACGGCTGCGCTGGGATGGGGTAGCGACCGGCGG
>SYLY01000027.1 GCA_005808475.1 Acidobacteriota bacterium | reverse complement strand
TGTGTCGGCGAAAGCCCACAAGGAGCCACTAGGGCCCAATTCGCGCCGCCTCCAGCGGCGCACCCACTCGATAGGTGTTCCATAGCACGAACTTTTCGATTGTCAAATTGGGTTTTGCAAGTAGTTCCTAAATATCGCGGAATTATTTCTGCAACCATTTCAATAACTTATGGAATTCAACCGCGGTCGCCCTCTTGACGCTGGGCGACCATTGGGCCGGGTGGCGCCTTCTTGCGCCCCAGTCGAGGAAAGGAGATCGAATGTCCGTAAGATGCTGGACCACCTGCCGGATCGTAACGCAGGCCGTTCTGGACCGATGCCTCCCGTGGCCTCTCCGGAGCCCGCTCGGACGCCGGATTGCGGCGGAACGTGCGCGAAAAAAAATAGCTAGATTGCAAAACGAACCTGACAAATCATTGAAAAAGCGAGATCGCGATTTTCGGAAGGGCCTATGTCACGCTGGTTGAACGAACGCGTCCAGTGCATCTTCTTGCGCCCCGATACCGGCCATTCGCGGCTCCTCGGCACGGATCGCTCTCGTCGCGACCGATCCGCGGCCCCGCCGGACAGGTTAGCGAACCAGGAATTCGCGGCCCTGTGTGTAATGAGGCTTACTCAAATTGGATCCAGTCCCCAGGCCCCGCGCGCCCGGCGTGAGCCGGCGGCGCGCGGAGAAGGGAACAGGATGGCGGCGCCGCGGGCGGCGGCGGTGAAAACGGAGGCGGGGAGAGGCGGCCGAACCGGCTCATTTCGACGCTGGCACCGCGGAGGCGCCGCCGTGCCACTGGCTTCCGCGGCCAGGCTCGAACAGTGCGAACACCTGCAACGAGGCTCCACTGCGATAGCCCTTCACCCACGGAGCGCCCGCTCCGGTGAATCCGCCCACCGCGCCCGACATGCCGGAAGCGATCGCCACGTATTGGCGTCCGTCGAGCTCGAAGGAGACCGGCGCGGCCCGGATTCCCGAGCCCGTCTGGTAGGACCACAGTGTCCCGCCCTTGGCCGCGTCATGCGCGGTGAAGTTGCCCTCGGCGTCTCCGAAGAAGACCAGTCCGCCGGCGGTGGCCAGCGTGCCAGCACCGGCCGGAGTCCGCAGTTTGACCTCCCAGGCGGCTTCCCCCGAATCGGCGCGGATGGCCATCAGCTTTCCGTAGGCCGCGCCGGGAAGGTAGCGGAATCCGCTCGGTCCGGGAGGCAGCCCCCTCGCCTTCGCCTCCACGCCGTGGTTGAAGAACGTGGCGCAGTTCTCGATCACCGGCACGTACACCAGCCGGGTCAGCGGGGAGAACGACATCGCGTTCCACTCCTTGCCGCCCGCCGCGCCGGGACAGACCTCCACGCCTTCGGACGACGGGAGCTTCGAGGGATCGACGACGGGCCGGCCCTTCGCGTCGAACCCCTTGGTCCAGGTCACGCGCACGAATGGGCGGGCGTAGAGGAACTCGCCCGTGGCGCGGTCGAGCGCGTAGAAGTGGCCGTTGCGGTCGGCGTGCAACAGCGCCTTCCGCTGGCGCCCGTTCACAAAGATGTCGGTGAGCACCATCTCGTTGACGCCATCGTAGTCCCAGACGTCGTGCGGAGTGAACTGATAATGCCATCGCAACCGCCCCGTATTGGCGTCGAGCGCAACCACGCTATTGGCGTAGAGGTTGTCGCCCTTGCGCGCGTCGCCATCGTAGACGGGAAACGGATTTCCCGTTCCCCAATAGACGAGATTCAGGGCCGGATCGTAGGAGCCGTTCATCCAGGTGGCCGCGCCACCCGCCTCATAGGATTCACCGCCCCAGGTAGCCGCTTCCGGCTCGCCTTTGCCCGGAATCGTGTAGAAGCGCCAGACGCGCCGGCCGGAGACGGCGTCGTAGGCGTCGATGAATCCGCGCGAGGCGAAGTCGCCGCCCGCCATTCCGGTAAGCACCTTGTCGCCGGCGATCAATGGGGGCGCCGTGACGCTCAGGTTATCGGAGACCTTGCCGGTCTCGACGTCCCAACGCACGCGTCCGGTGGCGGCGTCAAGCGCGACCAGATGGGCGTCGAGCGTGCCCATGTAGACCAGTCCTCCGCGAATCGCCACGCCGCGATTCACCGGGCCGCAGCAGTACTTCAGTTGCGCCGGCAGGCGCCTCTTGTAGTGCCAGATCTCGCGGCCGTTGCGCGCGTCGATGGCGAACAAGTGATTCCACGAGGTGGAAAGATACATCACGCCGTCGGCCACCAGCGGCGGCGCCTGCAATCCGTCGGGCGTGCCCGTTTGAAACGTCCAGGCCGGCGCGAGGTTGCGCACGTTTCCGTTGTTGATCTGGCGCAGCGGACTGAAGCGCTGATTGCCGTAGTCGCGGCCATACATCAGCCAGTTGGCGGCGTCGCGCTCGGCCTCGAGCAGGCGCTTGGGCGCCACTTCAATCTTCGGCGCCGGCCATCGCGGATCGGCGGGGGCCGCGGCGGCCGCCAGCGACCGGATGTGCTTCACCAGGGCCTCCGCGTCCACCTTCGTTCCGAACGCGGGCATCGCCGTCCCGGTCACTCCGTCGCGAATCGCGCGCGCCATCTCGGAATCGGTGACGCCGGCCTGCCACAGCGGGTTCGACAGATCGGGACCGGAGCCGCCTTCCGCCGCCGCGCCATGGCAAACCGCGCAGTGTTCGTTGAATTGCGGCGGAGCCGTCTGCGCCGCGGCCGCCCACCCGGCGGCCAGGATCCAGGCGGTTCTACGAAGCATTGACGCGGTCGCGGAGGGCCTTCATGTATCCGATCGTATAGGCGTTGTTGGCGTGCGGATAGCCGCCGCCGGGGACATGGTCCGGAATGACGATTCCCTGGAAGCTCACCTTCTTCAGGGCGGCCATCACGGCGTACATGTCGAGGTAGCCGTTGTCGATGAAGGTCTCGCGGAACTTCGGCAGCGGGCTGGACACGTTGCGGAAGTGGACCTTGAACAAGCGGCCCCGGCGGCCGAAGTCGAGCGCGGCGTCAACCGGAGTCGTGCCCATGTCCTTGCCACCCTCGCCCCAGGTTCCGACGCACAGGCAGACGCCGAAGTTGCCGCTCTTGGCTATTTCGAAAGCGCGCTCGTAGGCGGCGTAGTTGCGGAACACGCGGGCCACGCCGCCGAGCGACGCCACCGGCGGATCGTCGGGGTGCAGGCCGATGCGGACCTTCGCCTTTTCCGCCGCCGGGATCACGGCCTGGATGAATCGCGTGAAGCTCTTCCAAATGTGTTCCTCGAGGTACTCGCGGTCGAACGATTTGGGCAGCGTCCGCGCGACGGCCAAATCGAACTCCCGCGTGGAGGCGCCGCCGCGGGTGGTTGCGTTCGAAGTCGCGTAGAAGCCCGGCGCCGGCTGGTTCTTGATGTTCGACATGTGGGCGTACGTCGTGTAGTGGATACCGGCCTTGCCCAGATTGGCGAGGTACGTCTTGTAGCGCTCGATCTGCTGTTCGACGCCGTCGAGTCCGAGCACGATCGTGGGATCGCAATGGAGGTCCAGGATGCCGATGTTGTAGACCTCTACTCCGTTGGCCTCGAGCTTTTTCCGCGTGGCGATCATCCACTCGGGACTGTTGTTGGCGAGGGAGGTCCAGATGGAGACCGCATCCACGCCGGCGTGCCGCAGCATGGCGAGATCGTCGTCACCGGGCTTGTCGGAGAAGAACGTGCCGAGCTTGATCCCGGAGGGACGGCGGGACTGCTGAGCGGCGTAGGCTAGCAGTCCCGCGCCGCTGGACGCGGCGGCGAGACGGACGAAGTTGCGTCGTTCCATCGAAACATCTTACTTCAGCGGGTGATGCGATAGCGATCGCGGCGGGAGTTGTGGCTCCGCGTGGGCCGGGTACGGCTGTCAGTCGTGGCGGAGCGCGTTCAGCGGGTCGACCCGCGTGGCGCGCCAGGACGGAACCAGCATCGCGGCGGACACCACCGCGGCTTGGAGTCCGGCGTTGAGCAGGTACGCGGTAAGGGGCAGCTTCTCGAGACCCTTCAGCCACGATCCGAGCGCCTTCTCCGAGGCGTAGCCGCCGGCCGCGCCCACCAGCAGTCCCACCGCGACCAGCACGGCGCCCTGGCGAAACACCAGCGATAGCACGTCGAACCTTTGCGCTCCCAGCGTGATGCGGATGCCGATTTCGTGCGTGCGCCGCGCGGCCGCGTACGCGGTTACACCGTAGAGTCCGAGCACCGCCATCGCCAACGCCGCCAGCGCCACCGCTCTGGCGCCCGCCGACGCGAGCTTGGGACCCAGGCTGGTGAAATCGACGATCGACTGAAGCGGCGTGGGGTTCACCGACAGTTTCGGATCGATGTCTCCGATCATCGACCGGATCGGACCCATCAGCCGGTCGCGATCGCCGGACGCTCGCACGAGCAGGTAAGAGATGTTGGATGGAGTCTGTGGGAGGTAGATCTGGTACTGGCTCATGCCGCCCGCGGCATCGGCGATATCGCGCGCGACGCCGGCGACTCGCAGCCAACCTTTGGCGGGATCGATCCGGATGTACTGGTCCACCGCGTCCCGGCCCGGCCAGAGCTCCCGCGCGAACCGCTCGTTCACGATGACGGCCGGCGCTTTCGAGGCCGTCTCGGCATCGGTGAAATCGCGGCCCCGCACGGGGCCGAGCGCCATCGCCGCCAAGGCGCCGCGCGAGACTCCCATGATCTGTGACGTTCGCGGCTTGGGCCCGCCGTATCCCTCGACCTCGATTTCCTTGGACTCCCCAAGGACGATCATCATGGGAAACGCGGAAAGGCCCGCCGCGGAAACGCCGGGCAACGCGCGGGCGCCGGCCGCGATCCGTTCCGCCATCGCGTGCCCTTTCGCCGCGTCGTATCCATACGCGATCAGCGGAAGCGGCACCTGGATCACCGGTTTGGCGTCCAGGCCCAGCAACTGCCGTTCGAGCGCGCCGAGCGCCGAAGCGAGACTCGCCGTCGCGACCAGAAGAACGGAGCATGCCGCCAGTTGCACGACGATGAGAACGCTTCGGACGCCGCCGCTGAACGAGCCCCCTCCCGCCGCGGCCGTTCCCGCGCCCGACCGGAGCGCGGTCAGCAGATCGGTTTTCAGCGCCTCTCGCGCCGGCCACATGCCGGTGAGGACGGCGGTCCCGGCGCACACGGCCAGCGTGCAGAGGAAGGTGCGGTGGTCCATGCTGGTGTCGAGCCACAAGTAGGAGGCGGCGGCGGGAACGGCGCCGTTGAGCCAGGCCACGAACGTGCGCGATCCCACCTCGCTCATCACCATTCCCGCCGCTCCCGCGAGCGTCGTCACGATGAGGCATTCGGTGAGGAGCTGCCGCACCAGCCTCGCCCGGCCCGCTCCCAACGCGAGCCGGGCGCCGATCTCGCGCCGCCGCGACTCGGCGCGCGCCAACATCAGATTCGCGAGGTTGATGCAGGCGATCGCCAGCACGAGGATCACCGCCACGATCAGCATCCCCGCCTGCCAAACGCCCGCGGCGGTCAGACTCCCCGAGACCAGGCGCGCGGGCGACACCTGGATGCGATACCGGCTCGCGATTTCCGGATGCGCCGCGAACCATCGCGCCGACGCCACGTCCAGGGCGGCCTGGCTTTGCGCGAGCGACGAGTCTTCCGCCCAACGGCCGGTCAACCGCGTGTTCGCGCCCCGCTCGTCGAGCTCGAGCGCGCGTTCGAAGCCGCGCGGGAGCAGTATGTCGGCCGGAGCGTCCAGAATCGCCGCCGATCGATCCGCCATGATTCCCACGATCGTGAACGGTTGCCGATTCAGCGAAATCACCCGGCCAACCACCGCCGGATCGGCGTTCATGCGCCTTCGCCAAGCCTGCTCGGTGAGGACCGCGACGGGCTCGCGCTCACCGGTCTCGAAGAAGCGCCCCGCCAGCATATCGGCGCCGAACGTTTCGAAGAAACCGGCGGTTTGAAACACGATCGCTCGCGACGGACCGGCCGGCCATTCGGCCGTGACACGATCGTCGGGCGAGCACTCCACCAGCGCCTCCAGCGCGCCGGAAACCCGGTAGTGCGCCGCTTCCTCGCGGCTGAAGGAGGGCTTCCACCGGCCCTGGTCGTCCACCGCGCCGATGCGCGCGACACGCCCGGCGTGCTTCACCGGCAACGGCCGCCAAAACATCGCGTTGACGAAAGAGACCACCAGGGTCACCAGGCCGATCGCCAAGGCAAGGCCGCCGAGAGAGACAGCCGTGAAGAGCGGATCGTGCGCCAACTGGCGCGCGCCGAAGCGGACGTCCTGAACGAACTCCTCCAGCGGACGAGGAATCCAGACGCCGCGCGCCTGCTCGGCGAGCCCGGTGGCGTTGCCGAACTCGCGGCGGCCGCGCAGGGCGGCGTGCGTCTCCATCTCTTCGCGCAGTTCGCGCTCGTTGCGGTCGCGGTCCAGCCACCAGGCGACGCGGCGTGCGAGCTTACGCGGTGCGGAGAACACGTTGGATGGCCTCGATGGTTCGTTCGAATCCGGCGATCTCGCGCGCCAGTTGCTTGCGCCCGTCCGCGGTGAGCCGGTAGAACCGGGCGCGGCGGTTGTTCTCCGACTTGCCCCACTCCGCGTCGACCCAGCCCTCGAGCATCAGCCGCTGAAGCGCCGGATAAAGCGAGCCCTCCTCGACGTCGAGCACTCCCTCCGTCGCCAGGCGGATCGACTCGGCCACTCCGTAGCCGTGGAGCGCGCCGCGGCGCGCCAGCGTTCGAAGCACCAGCATGTCGAGCGTGCCGGGCAGCAGTTCGGCGCGCGTCTTTTCTTTTCCCATAGACGATCTATTGAAAGAATGCCCGATTCACGCCGGAATGTCAAGAGCCGCGGCTACCGCTCCGGCGGACACGCGGCGACGGCGCGCCGCACCGCTTGAAAGTCAGCCTTCAATTCCGGCGTCTCGGACTGGGGATCGTCCTTGATCTCCTCATACGCGGAAAGGCTCCTTCGGTACCAGACGCAGGTCTCCGGCCCATCCCGCGTGGATGCCATGCCGCGGTAGGCCGCCGCGCGCGTCTGGCCCCGGTAATACCCGGACCGCCGCTCGAGGCCGGCCGTGACGTACTCGAGCATACGCGCCGCCGCGGTGCTCGCTTCGGCCTTGCGGCCCGTTCGCAGCAAGAGCTTGGTGCGATCGTCGAGCGCTCCCACCAGCATCCGGTCCGACGTGACATCGCCCGGCTTTTGGACCAGCGCGCCGCGGAGCGAGTCCTCGACGCGTTGGAGATCGGCCAGCGCCGCGTCCGTACTTCCCGCGTCGAACAGGCGGCCCGCGCGCATGCGGCGGCAATAGGCGAGATTCCATCGCGCGACCGCGAGTCCGGGATCTTCCGCCAACACCCTTTCAAACAGAGCCTCGGAGCGGCCATAGGTCTCCAAGGCCTCCCCGCCGCGCGCCGGATCGATGACGTTGCCGAGACGCGTCAACGCAATCGCGAGATCGAGCGCCGGCCGCTTGTTCCGCGGATCGGAGGCGTGCACTTCCTCGGCGATCTTCACGGACTTGCGATACGCTTGCTCGGCCCCGGCGCGGTCGCCGAGATTGGCGTTGCCCGGCCAGCCGAGGATGTCGCCGGTGTGCCCGTGGGCGAACATCAGGTGCTGGCGCGCACGCTCGTCGTAGCGGTCCGCCGCCACCACCTGCTCGAACGCCGCCGCGCTCTCCCGGGCCGCCGCGAGCGCGCCGGGAAGGTCGCCGGTGCGGTTCCGCGACTTCGCCAGACTCGCCAAAACGGCTCCTCGTTCGATCCTCCAGCGGGTGTCCTTCTCGAACGCCGGCCCGGCGTCCCGAACGATCGCGGCCGCCTTCTCGGAGTGGCGCAGAGCCTCCGCGGACTGGCCGGTGGATCGCAGTTCGTCGGACACGTCGGTGTGAAGCACCGCGCAAATGCCGCGCGCGTCGATACCGAGTGAAGCCAGGGACAGGCCATCGCAAACGGCGATGCCCTTACGATAGATCTCGAGCGCCTTCACCCGGTCGCCGGAGTAACTCTCGAGCGAGCCCTGGGCGGCGAGCACCTCGGCGAGCTCCACTTTCGCGTCCGCCCAGGAAGGGCGCGCCGCCAGCGATGCCTCCAACATTTGCCGGGCCTCGCCGTAGTACTTCGCCGCCGCCGCACGGTCGCCGAGATTGGCGCGCCGGGGACCGCCCATCGAATCGCCGATGCGGCGGAACGCCGACGCGAGTTCGAACCTGACGATGGGATCGTCCGATTCCTTTCGCAGCGTCTCCATCTGCTCCACCGCCTTGGTGAGCAGCAGTTTGCGGGCTTCCACCGCGCCCGGCAGTTTGGCGAGCGCGTCGTGAACTTCGAACACGATCGCGCTGGCCAGCCGGCGCAACTGTTCGGCGCGGCGTTCGGCGCGGCTCGCCTGATGATTCGCCACGATCACTCCGCCGATCAGGCTCGCGGCGGTGAGAACTCCGGCGGCCAGACTGGCGCGGTGACGGCGGACGTACTTGGCCGCCCGGTACGAGATGGTCTGCGCGCGCGCCCGCACCGGAAGAAACTCCAGATACCGGCGGATATCGTCCGCGAACTGATGGGCGCTGCCGTAGCGGTGGCGCGGATCCTTTTGCAGCGCCATGGCGACGATGTTGTCGACGTCGCCCCGCAGGTCTTGCCGCTGCACCGGAAAATCCACGGGCGGTTCGGTCTGGCTGGGCGGCGCGGCCTCGGTCTCGCAGATCGCGTAGGCGAACTCGATGGGCGAATTGGTCGGAACCTGATAAGCGGGACGTCCGGCCACCAGTTCGTACAGAAGCGCCCCGAGCGAGTAGATATCGGAAGCCGCCGTGATGTCCTCGCCCCGGACCTGTTCGGGACTGGCATACTGCGGAGTAAGCGGACGCACGTCGTCCACGGTGAGAGTGGTAACCGCCGAATCGGGATCGAGCAGCTTGGCGATGCCGAAATCGAGCAGCTTCGGCTCGCCCGCTTCGTCCACCAGAATGTTCCCCGGCTTCAGATCGCGATGGACCACCATCTGCTGGTGCGCGTATTGAACGGCATGGCAGATCTTCAGAAACAGTTCCAGCCTGGGCCGTAATCCCAATTTGTGGCGGTTGCAATGGACCGTCAACGGCAGCCCGTGGACATAGTCCATCACCAGATAATAGATTCCGCCCTCGGTGCTTCCGCCGTCCAACACGCGCGCGATGTGGGGATGGTCCAGCCGCGCCAGAATCTGCCGCTCGCGGCGGAAGCGCGCCAGGATCTGCTCGGAGAGCGTGGCGCGCGTCACCACCTTGATGGCGACTTCTTTCGCGAACACGCCGTCGTTCCGCCGCGCGCGGAACACCGTGCCCATCCCGCCTCGTCCGACCTCCGCCAGGATCTCGTACGGACCGATCGTCTTGCCCGGCTTGGGTGTCTCTCTCGCCTTCACGTTCTCGGCGAGCAGCCCGACCGCGCCCTTCACCGAACGCTCGATATCCACCGTGGCGGCGTCGGCGGCCAGCAACCCTTCCACTTCGGCGCGCAGTTCCGTGTCCGGACAATGGGCGTCGAGCCAAGCGGACAAAGCGTCCGGTTGCACCTCGACCGCCTGGTCGAACAGAGTCTCGATCAGCTTCCAGCGGCCGGCCGTCACTTCGGATCCGCGGAAGGCGGTCCCAGTTTCGACCGCAGCCAAGCCTCGGCCAATCGCATGTCGCGCCGCACCGTCGCCGGCGAAACCTCGAGCAGCGCGGCGGTCTCCTCTTCGGTGAAGCCGCCGAAATATCGTAGCTCCACGATGCGTCCGCGCCTTTCGTCGAACTTCGACAGATCCTCGAGCGCCTCGTGCAAGGCGAGGATATCGGCGCCTTCCACCGACGCCACGGCCGAGCCCTCGTCGAGTTCCACCTTCACCGCTCCGCCGCCGCGCTTCTGCCGCAGTCGCGAACGCGCCTCGTCCACCAGGATCTGGCGCATCATTCGCGCCGCGATTCCGAAGAACTGCCCGCGGTTCGACCAGTTGGGGAACGACTGGCCGGCCAGCTTCATGTAGACTTCGTGGACCAGCGCCGTGGGTTGCAGCGTGGATACGCGTTTCTCATTGCGCAGGTGCTTGGAAGCCAAACGCCGCAACGAATCGTAGACCAGCGGCAGAACCGCGTCGCGCGCGGATTCGTCTCCGTCGCCCCAACGCTGGAGCAACTGCGTTACTTCACGCGGTACCGGCGAGTCTCCATCCACTTCCGGTAATTGTACATCCCGCAAACACGTCTTGTCAGCGCGGGATTTCCCCTAGTTTTCGCGCCCGCAAAGACCCGGTGTCCGGCACATCCCGGCGGGACATCCGCCAGCCATGGGAGCGGGAGACGCGTCGCGGCCGCCATGGGCGGCGAAGGTGGAAAGCTGCTTTTCAGGCCGCTCGCCTCCGCACGACGGGCAGTGGACGCCGTTGACGTCCGAGGAACGCACCAGCTTCTCGAACTGGCTTCCGCAATCCTGACAACGATATTCGAAGAGGGGCATGAATTTACTCCAGTAGCGCCACTACGATTTTATCAATGAATCCCCGGATCTCGCCGGACCTGGCGTTGGCATGGTTCACGATCACGGAAAAAGCGATCCACTCGCCGCCCTTCCGGCGGGCGTAGCCGGATAGCGCGCCGACATGGCCGATGGTTCCTGTCTTTGCCCAGACTTCGCCGTCTTTCCAGTCGCGATACCGGCTGTACAGCGTGCCATCGACGCCACCTTGCGGCAGCAGATCGCGCCACGCGGGCCGGTCCATGTGGCGCAACAGCGTCACCACCGCGGACGGCGAGATCAGCGTTTTGCGCGACAGCCCCGAACCATCCTCGAAGTGAAACGCATCCTCCGGCACCCCGATTCCGCCGAGGAAGGTCTTCATTTCGGCGATCCCCGCGGCAAGCGTGGGGGCCGCTCCCGTTTGCCGCGCCACCTCGCGCAGAGCGATTTCCGCTTGCAGGTTCTGGCTCACCTTGTTGATGGTTTTCAGGGTCTCGATGAGCGGCGGCGAAACGCGCCGCGCCACCTCCCTGCCGGATTCCACCGGCGCCGGAGCATCGCCGGAGCGGTGCCGTGCCACTGCATCGCCATCCACGGCGATGCCCCTCCGGATCAGCGCCTCGCGCAACGCGAAGGCCGCATACAACGCCGGATCGTCCACCGCGATCTCGAGCGTCTCCGCGCGGGCGAGCGATCCTCCGATCTCCACTAGCCGCGATCCGGGCGCGCGCGACAGCGACAGCTTGTTCGGACCGCAGCAGTGGCTTCGAGCGCGCACGTCGAACTGGAAATACGGCAGCGGCGGCGTCACCGTCACCGTGGGCGGCGAACCGGGCGACACGCGCATCGCGAAGTAGTTGTCGTGCAGGATCAGCGCGCTCACCGGAGCGCCGTACTCCCACAGCGTGTCGTCCTGCGTCCACCCTTCGGGAAACGGCTCCCAGGCATACGCGGTATCGTCTCCCACGATATTGCCCCGGACGCGCGAGATTCCGGCCGCCGCCACCTGGCTGGCAATCGCATCGAGCGGCCCGAGTGGATCGCCTCCGTTGCGATCGCGCGCGTAGGGAATGGGACGGGCCGACAGCGTGGGATCGCCGCCGCCGATCAGCCGGAGGTCGCCATTGGAATCGGCCACCACGCGCGTGACGAAACGGTGATCCGCGCCCAGCCGTGTCAACGCGAGCGCGGTGGAGAAGAGCTTGGTGTTCGACGCCGGCGTGAACAACTGGTCCGCGTTGCGCGCGTAGCGGACCCGGCCGTCCTTGGCGTCCACGGCGAGCGCTCCCCAGTGCGCGCGGCGCAGGACGGGCGTTTCCGCGAGGAAGCTCTCGATCTTCTCGTCGAAGGCGGAAGCCGCCAGTAGGAAGGAGATCGCGGCGAGTGGCAAACCGCCATTCTCGCAGACTCGGGCGGGCGCCGGAGTTCGGGACGGATGGCGCCCGCATTTGTCTCATCCTACAGCCGGGGGAAATGGACTGAGACTCGCGGCGTTGTGGAGAGGAGAGCGATGTCCGCTCGAGTTTCGTCGTTACTCGCCGTGTTGGTTGCCTCGCTGTTCGGGCAGGAACCGGCTCCACCGGAGATCGAGCCGGCGGCGCCGGCGCAGGTGAGGGCCGCGGCCGCCAAGAGCGGCTATATCGGAGATACCGGCGCGATCTGGGACGGCTTTCCCACGAACCCGCACGTCAAGAGGTTCTCTGAATCGCCGCGAGCGTACCGTCGAGCACTTTTCCGCCGCGATAGATCATGCAGATCGAGAATCGCGCCGCGAATCGACTCGGCGGCCACCGGATCGAGTCCGGTGAACGGCTCGCCGGGCACGAGCAGCCGCGGTTGGTGAACCACTACCGCGATGAACTGGACCTTCTGGCTCATCCCCTTGCTGAGCGTCTCGACGAGACGATCGGCGCGATCCTCGATGACCGCGGGTGGAAGGGCGAAGGGCTGGAACTACGCGGCGGGAGGAGGAGGACGCTGGAACAGCGGGAACGCGAGAAGGCGGTCGGGAACGGGCTAGACCGGCGCGGCGGCCAAGTGGATCCGCGGCTCCACGGGACGGGCCTCGCGGGAAGCTTCGACGAGTCGCACGGACGGCGGCCGCTACTCATGAGCCACTCAGTGCTTGCTCCAGAAGAACCAGAGCGGCGGCAGCACGGCCGTCAAGTTCAGCAGGACCGCCATCACGGGGAGCCAGCCTGGCCGCTCGCCCCGCACGAGCGCGGCTACGGCCACGATCTCGCCCAATAGGCAGGCCGCGGCGAACACCACATATCTCGCGAGGCCGGCGCCGATGGCCGCGCCCAGGTTGCCGCCGCTCGATTTTTCCTCGAGCAGCAAGCCGTATAGCGCGCCACCCAGCGGCAGCGCGATGGCGATGATACCGAGCAAAGGGCCAGGTGCGGTGGACGGCATACTGGAGTCTAACACCACCGCCCCGCCGTGAAACGAAGCCGCCGACCAACGTCAGGCGTCGAGATCGTCCCAGCACACACCCGCGGCGGGCGCCGCCAGTGGCGAGACGGGCTCGCCGGCGGCATACACCGTCAACGACCGGTAGACGCCGGACTCCGGTGAGCGGTGCACGACGATGCGGCGCTTGGCGACATCGAAGACCCAGTAGTCGGCGATGCCCGCGCGCGCGTAAAGGCCCGCCTTCGTGGTGGTGTCGAATGCCAAGGTGGAGTCGGCGATTTCGACTACCAGGACAATGTTCGAGGGGCCGGGGAGGCGGGCTCGAAAGTGAGAGGCAGGTTGCGCGGTGACGCAGAGATCGGGCTGAGGCTGGCTCGCCGGGTTATCCTCCGGCGCCACGTCGATCGGAAGTCGTGGCCGGACGCGCGTACTGCCGAACTGCTCGATCAACCACGTCGCGACGAACATGAGATACGCCGCGCGCGGCGGGTTCATCCCCATCTTGTCGATCAACTCCCCCTCGACCAGTTCGTACCGCTGTCCGTCGAACGCTCCGATTTTCTCCAGCGCTTCGCAGTCGGTGCGCGTCCAAGGCTTGCGGCGTAGAATCGACGGTGGGGCGCCCAATTGCTCTTGGGAAATAGCGAGCGGCATCAGCCCGATTGTAACGAACAAGGATCGCGGCGCGGGAAGCCGAGCGCTCAAATTCGAACCGCGCGCGCCGATGAGAATCCCATGGACAGGAAAGATTCATTCCTCGAAAACGCCGTCAGCATCTTCGACGCGGCGCAACTCGCGGCCAACGATGGCGGCGCCGAGGACACCAGCATCCTGGTCGGCCACGACGGGTCTATTCGCGTCGTTTCCGGTTCCACTTGGCCGTTGGCTTCGCTGGAAGCCCACCACGGAGCCCGGATGGCTTTCCGGGTTCGCCCGACCGCCTCGCGCGGTGTCCGGTTGGAGGGCCGGGCAGGCTCTCGCACTTGCTTGTTCGAAGCCGCAAAGCCCGATGGGGCCGCCCGCCTCCTACTGGCGAACTCCTACCGCTGCGTCCCTACGCCAGTCCGGCGTCTCGCAGAAACTGCGCCGCTTCCTCCGGCGGCGTAGGGTTGATGTAGAATCCGCTGCCCCATTCGAAGCCCGCCACGCGCGTCAGCTTCGGAATGATCTCGATGTGCCAGTGATAATACGGCAGCGGACCTTCCTGCAGCGGAGCGGTGTGGATGATGAAGTTGTACGCCGGCTTCTCGAGCGCCTTGTCCAGCTTCCGCAAGACCGTCCGCATCACCCACCCGAGATTCGCGTACACCGCCTGCCCCGACTCGAAGTGCGATACGTGCGCCTTGGGCAGAATCCACGTCTCGAACGGAAACCGGGGCGCGTACGGCGTTACCGCCGCGAAATGATCGGTTTCCAACACCAACCGCGAGCCGTCCTTCAACTCGTGCTTGACGATGTCGCAGAACACGCACCGTTCCTTGTATTCGTAATGGCGCCGAGCTCCGTCGATCTCTTCCTGGACCCGCCGCGGAACCACCGGCAACGCGATTAATTGCGAGTGCGTGTGCTCGATGGAAGCGCCCGCCGCCTCGCCGTGATTCTTGAAAATCATGATGTAGCGCAGCCGCGAGTCGCGCTTCAGATCCACGATCCGGTCGCGGAACGCCCAGAACATCTCCTCCACCTTTTGTTCCGGGGCGGTCGCGAGCGTCATGCCATGATCGGGCGTCTCGATAATCACTTCGTGGGCGCCGACGCCATTCATGCGATCGTAGATGCCGTCGCCCTCGCGATCCACCTGGCCCTCCACGCGCAGGGCGGGGAACTTGTTCGGCACCACGCGCAACGTCCAGCCCGGCCCGTTCGGCGCGGTCGAATTCCGGTATGCCAGCACTTCCGGCGGCGTCTTCTCCTCGTTACCGGAACAGAAGGGACAGACGCGGACCCCGCGAATCTCCACCGGCTCACGAACGAAGTCCGTTGGACGACGGCCCCGTTCGGTGGCGATGATCACCCATGACCCAATGATCGGGTCCTTACGAATTTCCGGCAAAGCGATTCCTTATTCCGACCGGAACGCGGATGCGGGCAGGCCCTCCGCGTTGATCAAATTGCAGACCGGATCGCTAGCCCATGCGTAACGCACGCGCACTGGCGCGGTCACGTTCGGGCTGGAAGCGACCACGGTTGCGCCGTCGGCCGCGGCGTCCGCCGCGTGGAACCGGCCATCCTCGCCCGCGACCTCGAAGCCCTTCAGTTCGGAGCCGCCCCGCGCCTTCAGCCCACCACCCACCGAATCGAACCAGACGCGGATCTTGGCGCCTTCGGCCGTCGCCTGACGGAATCGCGGACCCGAGTACACCAACTGCTCTTTGTAGGCGATGTGGCGCGCGGCCAATGCCAGCCGCTCGCCGACGTCCTGCTTGTTCTTCGGGTGAATGTCGCCGGCCTCGCCGATGTCGTTGATCACCGCCATGCCGGTGTTGCGGAGTTCGAGCGTCTTTGCTTGCGCCTCCTGCACCAGCACCCAGTCGGCCGGCGAGCCGGTCTTCGCGAAGTTGGCCAATTGCACGAACAAAAACGGGAACTCGCCCTGGCCCCAAGCGCGGCGCCAGTCGAGGATCATCGTCTCGAACAGGCGGCGGTAGAGGGGCGCCTGCGTCTTGGTTGCGTTGGTCTCGCCCTGATACCAGATCGCACCCTTGATCGTGTACGGCGTCAGCGGGTGGATCATCGCGTTGTAGAGTCCCGCGGGCGTGTGCGAATGGCCGGGTCCCATCGGCGGCTGCGGACGGCGGCCGCTCTTGCCCGCCGCTTCCCATTCGGCGAGTTGCTTCTTGAAACGGTCCGAAGCGTCCGGATACGCCTCGAGCACGCGGTTCCATTCGCCGAGGATCGGGAACAACGACGAATCGGCGTGCAGCGCCTTACGGCTGGTCCATGCCTGAGCCGGCGTCCCGCCCCAAGCCGACTGAATGAATCCGAACGGGACGTTCATGTTCTTGTGCAGACTGCGCGAGAAGAAGTACCCGACGGCGCTGAAGTTCGCCACCGACTCCGGCGAGCAGACCATCCAATTGCCCTTCACGTCCTCCCGCGGAGTGTCCTGCGAAGTGAGCGTCACCTGGAAGAGCCGCATCTTCGGGTAGTTCGCCGATGAGATCTCCTGGTCCGCGCGGTTGGACGCCTTCACGGTCCACTGCATGTTCGACTGGCCCGATCCAACCCACACTTCGCCCACCAAAACGTCGGAGATCGCGATCGAGTTCTTGCCGCTGATCTTCAGATCCGCGCCCTCACTGGCGGCCTCCATCGGCTTCAGCCAAGCCGACCAGCGGCCGTTGGAGCCGGTGGTCGCGGCGACGGTCTGTCCACGATACTGGACGGTAACCTGCTCGCCGGGATCGGCCCATCCGAAGATCCGGGAGGGCGTCCCCCGCTGGAGCAACATGTGATCCGACATCAGCGCCGGCAGGCGCACGTCGGCGAACGAAACGGGAACGAACAGAGACGCGCCACACACGGCGGCCATGGCCCATTGGCGGAACATTGCGGTCTTACTCTCCCTTAGAATGTGAAATCGCCGGCGGCGGTTCCCGAAGGCGCGACGGTCAACTTCGCTGTCTGCTTCGGAAGCTTTTCATGCCAGGCTTCGATGGTGTATTCGCCCGGCGGCAGATTCGAAATCTCGAACGCGCCGTCCTCGCCCGTGACGGCGAAGTACGGGTGATCCAAGACATGGATGTAGGAACGCATCCAGGCATGCACGTTGCACTTTACGCGGATGCCGGTTTCGGCCTTGGAAAACTGGCGCTCTACCGGCGGCGCCCCTGGCGGCTGGCCCTGGTTCCACTCGCGATTCTCCTTCGGCATCGGATGCACGTTGTGGGTCACCTGATCGGAATTGGTGACTTCCACGGGCTGCCCCACCCGCACCGGAAGCGCATGCGGACGGAAACTGCATCCGCGTTGATCGAAGACCACCTTGGTCTCGACAGGCGCGAACGTCTTGCCCTCGAGACCCGCCACGACATGCACGAAAACGTTGGCTAATCCACCGGACGCCCCCACCACCAGGTCCTCGGCGAGCAGTTCGCCTTGCATCGTCTTCCCGCAGTCGCCGTCCTCCACCACGATCTTCTTTCGGACCGGCTTCTTCCCAGCGAATACCGCCTTGCCGGCGATCTTGCCGGCGGTTGCGGGATCGGCTTGGAAGTAGGAGGCCGGCTTGGCCGCGTCTTTCTTTTCCGCCGGAGGAGGACCGCCGGAGCAGGCGGCCAGCAATACGCCAGCGGCCGCCGCGAACCAGCGCACGACTAGCGTCCCTCCGGAGCGCCTGTTCCGGGCGGAACCTCGCCGTTCAGCGCTTCCATGAACGCCACCAGGTCGGCGCGCTCTTGCTTGCTCAGGTGATCGAGCGACTTGATTTCCTTGTCGCGATAGGGATTCGAGTTGCCGCCGCCGACATAGAAGTCCACCACTTCGCGCAGCGTCTTCAAGCTGCCGTCGTGCATGTACGGCGCGGTAGTGGCGATGTTGCGCAGCGTGGGGGTCTTGAACGCGCCCTTGTCGGCTTCCTGATTGGTGATCTTGAAGCGCCCCAGGTCCTTGAGTTCGCCCTTGCTATCCAAGCCAACGCCGAGGTTGTGGAACTTGTTGTCGGTGAACAGCGCGTATTCTTTTTCCACCGTGTGGCACACGGCGCAGTTGCCCTTTTTCGGGTCGTTGAACACGTTGAAGCCGCGGATGGCTTCGGGCGTCATCGCCTTCGCGTCGCGGCCGTACTTCCACTTGTCGAACGCCGAGTTGCCGCTGAGAACGGTGCGCTCGAACGAAGCGATGGCCATTCGGACCTTCTGGAACGTGACCGGTCCGGGTCCGAACGCCCTCTCGAAATCGCCTCTGTAGCTCGAATCGGCGTTCAGGTTCTTCACCAGTTCCGGGGCGGTGTGCGCCATTTCGATCGGATTTTCGATGGGCCCGCCCGCCTGATCCTCGAGACTCGGCGACCGGCCGTCCCAGAATTGGACGGTGTTGTAGGCGGAGTTCAGAACCGTGGGCGCGTTCCGGCCGCCCAGCTTGCCTCCGACTCCTACCGAGCCGGGGCGGATGTCCTGGAATCCCGTCTTGGGGTCGTGACAGCTCGCGCACGACACGGTGCCGTCCTTGGACAGACGCGTGTCGAAATAGAGGCGGCGGCCGAGCGCAATGGTGTCCACGGTCGGCGGATTGTTTGCCGGAAGAGGCACGGGAGGCAGACCCAGTGGAGCCTTGATTTCGACGACGGCGCCGGCGGGTTTCGCCGGTACTTCGGGCTCTTTGACCTCGGATTTGGGCTCCGGCCCCGTGGCGCAGCCGGACAGGAAGAGAGCAATGGTGATGAGAGCGTGCTTTCGCATAGGATAAAAAACTATTCTTGCATCTTGCGCGGATCGGGTTCGGGAAGAGAGAAGCTCAACACGAAGCCGCAGACATACACGAAGAGGCCGACCGCGGCGGACGCGTAGGCGAGTTTGGTGGGTGGTGTGGCGCCCGGCATCATGCCGCTCAACTGCGCGCTCACCGCCGCGAACGATGTGCCGATCATGCGGCCTCCGACATTGGCCGCGAAGCTCTCGCCGGTTCCGCGCAAGTGCAGCGGATAGACCAGCGGCAGGTAGTTCCCCCAGAAGCTCAACTGCGCCACCGTGACCAGGCCGGCCGCGCCCGCGCCCCATCGCAGCCACTCGAGGTCGTTGGTGGCGGCCCACAGGAACGTGAACGGAATCACCACCAGCCCGGGAAGCTGGAACACGCGGATCAGACTCCGCCGGGACACGAAGCGCATCGCCAGGTACGCGAAAATCAACCGGCCGATCAGCCCGCCGATTTCCTGGAAAAACTGAACGTTCGAAACCACCTTCTGTTGCAGCGGACGCGCCAGCGAACTGACTTCGGGCAGCCCCGGAACGATGCGCGGCAGTTGCTGCAACGCGCCGAACGCCGCGCCGTAGCTGCACGCGAACATGAGCGCCGTCACGATCGTGGTCTTGCGGTATTCGGGCGCGAAGATCTCGAGGAAGCTGGGCCGCCGCAGCGTGCCCTTGTCCTTCTTCTCCTGCCACTTCGGCGATTCCGGCAGGAACGGCCGGATGATCATCAGCGGAAACGCCGGAATCACGCCCGACATCACCGTGTAGCGCCAGGCCTCGTGCCCACCCGCCACTTCCGGCAGCGAGTTCGCGTAGTGGACCGCCAGATAATAGGAACCCGTGATCATCAACCCGCCGATCGACGAGAACGCCTGCGTGTAGCCGAGCACCGCCTCGCGCTGCTTGGGATCGGGGAACAACTCGGCGAGCCACGCCACCGCCGCCACGAACTCCACGCACACGCCAACGAACACCAGTACGCGGTAGAACAGCAACTCACCGGGCGTGCTGGCGAATCCCGCCATCCACGCGCCGCCCGCGTAGAGGAAGATGCTATAGGTGAGCACCCGGCGGCGGCCGAACAGATCGGTGAGATAACCGCCAACCAGTCCGAAGAATCCGCCCGCCAGAGCCGGCACGTAGAACAGCAAACTTACCCAGTCGTTGTACTCCTTGGTTCCGGGCTTGAGCTTTGCCATCTCCTGCAGAGCCGGTCCTACGATCAGCGGAGCCACCAGAATCGCGTAGATGTCGAACGCGAATCCGATGGAGGCGACGATGCAGATGAGCCACTCGGTGGCGGTCAGCTTTCGGGCGAGTGCGGGCATGGGTTGTTTCGCGAAACGGGGTAGTCCAAGAGTGTATCGCGGATCGCCCCCCCGGCGCGAGTACGTCTCAAACGCCGCGATCGAAGGGAAATTTCGGCGGTGGTGCGCCGGTCACCGGGTCGTCGAACGACCGCAGCGAGGCGTCGCAGATCGCATAGCCCAGGTTCATCAGGCGCTCCTGCAACTCGGGCTCCATCGATTTCAGCCGCGTCGCGACGCGAGCCAGCCCGGCTGCCGGCTCGAAATCGCAGGGCAACTTATCCGGACACGGCAGGCCGGCGATGTCATCGAAAGCCGACCAATAGCGGCCGGCCCTCTCCTTGCTCTTGAAAGCCGCCATCAATTGACGCTTGCGCAGACTGCGAACCTGATTGTCGATCAGGCTCAGCACGCGGAGCGAATGATGCGCCCAGTCGCGCTTGGGATCGGGCTCGTCGTCGTACCCGCCTCCTCCGTCGCTCACCCAGAGAGTCCTGTACCGCTTCCACGCGGTCTCGAGTCCGAGGTTGTCGTAGACGCCGCCATCGGTGAGGATGATGTTGGAGGTGTATGGTGGACGCTGCAAATCCGCGCCGCTGCCGGGGGTGAACGACCGCGGATCGACTTCGATCTCGACGGGCGAAAGAAACGGCGGAAACGCCGACGACGCGGCCACCGCCACCGCCAAACGCAGGTCCGGGTTCCTCACCTCGCCGACGCGCCAATCCCGCATGTACGGCTTGGAGAACCGCCACAGAGCCTTCGACTGCACGTTGGTCGCGTTGAAGACGAAGCGGGGCGCGCCGGGCAGGTCCTGAAGGGTCGCGCCTTCGAACAGGTGCTTGTCGTAGGCGCCGGCCAGCCGGTCGCCCACCGATCCGAACCAGAGCGCTCCCACGGCCACCGACGACGCGTCGATCGTGCGCGACGCCATGCCGCGCAGCGGGTCGATCACCAGATCGAACAGCCGGGGCGAGACGCCCCGCGCATCGAAGGCCAAGCGGGGCCACGCCAAGGCGAGTTTGGCCGCCGCGATCGATCCGCCGGAAACGCTCGAAAAGCGCGCGATCCTGGGCAGCACTCCCATTTCGTTCAGACGAATCAAAGCGCCCGCGTGAAACAACATCGCGCGGTACCCGCCGCCGGAAAGGCAAAGAGCGATGCCATCCTCGAGCCTTGCATCCGGATCGCGATCCACCGCCGCGTCGACGGGTGGTTGCTCCTGGGACATGTCAATCCTCCACGGGAACGAAGTAGTCGAGGTATAGCTTGTTCGTCTCGTCGGTGCGCAGCAACCGGCTTCCGGCCTTCTCCTTCAGCCGGTTCACCAAACCTTCGCGAGGGATGGAAGGCCAAGGCTTGTTCATTGTCGAGAGCATCGCGGCGAGCCCGGGGTTCGTCATCTTCTCGAGCGCCGATTTCGGTGTGCCGTTGTAGCTGCCGTGGTGCGAGACCTTGTAAAAGTCCACTTTGCCG
This sequence comes from Acidobacteriota bacterium, assembly GCA_005808475.1. Classification (GTDB taxonomy): domain Bacteria; phylum Acidobacteriota; class Terriglobia; order Bryobacterales; family Bryobacteraceae; genus SYLY01. The sequence goes on along the minus strand of SYLY01000027.1, from coordinate 10,472 downwards.
AGGATCTCGGCGGCCTCAGGCTTCTCCACCCAGGCGCGCCAGTTGCCGTATTCGGCGTCGCCGGGAAACAACAATGTCCGGCCGCCGTACTCGAACAGCACCACCAGACTGGTGTTGTTGCGCACGCTGTCGAGCTTCATCGCCAGGGCCTCGGGATCCTCCAGAATCGATTCGCGCAGCCGCGCGGCGAACTTCCCGTCCAGCGGCGGGACCTCCGGCGTCCATTTGTAGCGGTCCAGAAACGGCTGCAACGGCTTCGCCGCTTCGCCCGCCTCTTTCGCGGCGGCGGCGCGAAAGTAGTGATCGCCGGGAGGCGGCTCCATCTGGCGCAGAAACGCTTCGTCGCGCGGCGGCCCGAGGATCGACGCCTTCAAGCCAGGTATCCCCGCCGCTGGCGAACGCAGGTCGCCGGCCGTCAGGAACTCGATCTTGGCGCCAGCTCCGGGCCAGTATTTTCGCAGCAGATCGAGCGCCGTCCGGTTGGGCGCAAGGTTGTTCAACGCGTAGTGGTCCGGGCGCACGGCCGATAGCGCGTGCACCAGGGCGTCCTGCCTCTTGGCCAGCCGCAGCGCCGAAGCGTCGCCGTCGTTGTCGGTCCACGGCATCCAAACGTGATTGGGACGCATCGCCCGAAACCGCGCCACATAAGTCGAAAATCCGGAGATGTGGTCCTGGTGAACATGAGTGGCGATGACGAGGTCCAGCTTGCCTTGGGTCTCGGTCTCGATGTCGGCCACGGCCTGATCGAGCGTGCCGGCGTTACCTCGGAAGTGGACTCCACAATCCACCAGAATCCAGCGCGAACCGTCCGCGCTGGGGAGCGTGATCAGAAAGCAGTCGCCGAAACCGGCGCGATACATACGGATGCGAATCTGGCCGGCCATGTCAGCAGCCCCTGTGAATCGCCGCGATGGCCGGGGGTTCGTAGTCGAGCTTGCCATCGTACCGGCTGCCCGCCGCCGCGTGGGCGATGCGCGACCGGTAGGCCGCCTGCGTCAGTTGGCGTTTCTGGTTGTCCACTCTCTTGAGAATCGTGTATCGAACATTTCCCTTGTGGTCGAAAATCACCGTGCTTCCTCCCCGGAACGTCATCGTCGAATCGGGATCGGCCGGATCGGCGAGCATGTCTTTCTGCTGCAGGAACTCCACCACGAAGTCGAACACCAGCCGCCCGTCGGGACGCACTCGATGGATCGGATGGAACGAGTGGGCTTGCACCCGGCAGCTTCGGATTCAAGCGGAGCGCCTTGCGATTCTTCACTGCCCAGGCGTGCAGCGCGCGGGCGTTGTCGCGCTGATCGCGGGGCGACTGATCGCCCGTCCGGTCGAACTTCAGCGCCGGACACGGCGTCACCGGATCGGACGGAGCCTGCCACAGGAGCGCCTCCTCCGAATACGAGCGCACATCCTCCGGCACGATCCCGCGCGATCGGAACGCGTCGATCAACGCCTGCCGGTACCCGTGCGGATCGTCCTCCACCAGATCGGCGTCGGCGGTGATCATCGCCCGCAGAAACTCACCGAAGCGCAGGTCCACCGGGGGGCAATAGTCGATCGCGCGAACCGCGACGTTGAGGAAGTGGTCCGCGGTCTTGCGCGCTTCCTGCGCCAGCCGCGAGGCGAGATCCGGATGCAGATCGCCCGTCATGGCGAGCCCGGCCGCGCGAGCGATCCTGAGAATGTCGCGGGTCCGGCGAATGTACACGGTGAAGAAGGCGTCGAAGAACGCCGCCACCAGGATCGCGCCGCGATCGTGCGCTTCGGTGGTGTCCTTCAACTGGCGCGACTCCGGCGGAGTTCCCAAAGCGGAACGCAGCGCGCTACGCATCCCGGACGCTTCGCCGAACTGCAACGCGAGGTTGACCAGCGGATTGTCGCGCGTCAACTCGGCCTGCAGCATCGGTCCGTCCTTGCCGGGATCGGCGTCCGGCCGGATCACTACCTTGTGAATCAGCCCCGCGGTCCGTTTGATGGTGTCGAGCAGCGCTTCCTCGAACGAGAAATGCTGCAACAACGCCACGATGTCGGCGAAGCCTTCGTGGAACGCCGGCGTGTCGTCGTGCGTGGATTCGTTGAAGAACTTGCGCAGCCCGTCGAGCAGCGCATGCGTGGTCTCGTGCACCACCACGTCGTGCGAGAGGCACGTGAACACTACTTGCCCCGGCAGGTTGCGGCCCGGCTCGTCCTTGTCCGCCGCGAAGTAGCCGAACAGCAGGGCGCGCATGTCCGGATCGTAGTAGGCGTTGGCGTCCTCCATCGCGTGGGGGAAAACCAGCAACTTGTTCTTGAAGGGAGCGCCGGCTTCGCGATGGTCGGACCGCCATTTCACGCGCCGCCCGAGGGCGAACTCGAACCGCCGGATCGTCTCGCTAATGACGGCGTAGACCATCTGCTGATGGAACCGGGGGTCGAACTCGGAGGGATCCAGACCGCCGCGGACCAGCACCGGAGGGCTGTCGAGATCCACGGGCTCGTAATAGCAATCGTTCGAGGCATCGTAGTCGACCACGGCGATGTAGGCGCCGGACGGCCCCGGCTCCAGCGGCTCGTAAGGGACGCGGACCGCCATGTGGTTGTTCAGGTTGCGGCCCCGGCTCGGGTCGAACGCGTAGACCTTGAGCGGCCGGTATTGCGGCATGCCGATCGAAGCGCGGCTCATTTCGGTTGTGCCTCCTGGCCGGAGATCGTACCACGCCGGATAGGGGGAAGGCCCCATCGTGGCATGACTTTGGTCATGCGCGCCGGGTACTTTGTTTCCATTGCGCGGCGGCGCGGCGGCTCCCATACTGATGCCATGCCAGACGTTGACGTCTACCTGAAGCCCGAAATCCTGCCTCCCACGAATTACACAACCGCGCCGGGAGATCCCGATACCGCGGAAGCCGCCTTGGCGCTGCTCCCCACCCGGCTGGTTCGCAAGACAGGCGTGGAAGTGGTTGGGAACTGGGTCATCGACCGCGACCTGGCCGTGGTGCGGCGCCGCTACTGGGGCCAGACCGGTGGATTGACCCAGGAAATTCCAGAACCCTGACCAATGGTAGGCCGGACCGTGGGGCCATGCTAGAATGCCCCTTATGTTCAACGGCCTGGAACACACCGCCATCGCGTCGCCCAACCCCAAGGCTCTCGCGGAATGGTACCGGGATTATCTAGAGTTCCGCATCAACTTCGAGTACGACGGCAACTACTTCGTTCGCGCGGCCAATGGCGCGATGCTCGAGATCATCCCCTCGGTTGGCGAGCGCGCGCCGCAAGCCCTGAAGGACCCCGGCATTCGCCACCTAGCCGTGGAAGTGGACGATTTCGACGCCGCCTACGAGCACCTGAAGGGGCGCGGTGTCAAGTTCTACACCGAACCGTTCACGGTCCAGACCAACCGCTTGGTCTTCTTCGCCGACGGCGACGGGAATTACGTCCACCTCATCAAGCGCGCTGCGCCCCTTCCGTAGCCGAACCCCTTGCTGGAACGTACGTTCAAGGCGTTTCAATATCCCCAGTTCCGGCTGATGTGGCTCGGCGCCTGCACGTCGAGCATCGGAACGTGGATGCAGTCGCTCGCGCAGAGCTGGCTCGTCCTGGAAATTTCGCGGAACCCGTTCTACCTCGGCCTCGATTCCTTTCTCGGCCAGATTCCGATCTTCCTGTTCTCGATCGTCGGCGGCGTCGTGGCCGACCGCATGGACCGCCGCCGCGTGCTGATCGGATCGCAGGTGGTGCAGATGTCGTGCGCCTTTCTGTTGGCGGCTTTGTTCGCCGCCGGCGTGGTGCACGTCTGGCACATCATGGCGCTTTCGTTCGTCGTCGGAACCGCGCAGGCGTTCGGCGGCCCGGCCTATCAGGCGCTGGTGCCCACGCTGGTCAAGAGCGAGGACCTGCCGAACGCGATAGCGCTCAACTCCATCCAATTCAACCTCGCCCGCATCATCGGACCGGTGCTCGGCGGACTCGCTCTCACCCAACTCGGCGCATCCTGGTGTTTCTCGTTGAACGGCGTCTCCTTCATCGCCGTCATCGTCACCCTGTTCCTGGTGCGGCCCGATTTCTCCCCGAAAAAAGACACCCGCCCGATGCTCGACAGCATGAAGCAAGGCATCTCGTTCATCCGCGAACGGCCGGAGATGGGCTCGCTCATCGTCATCGCGTTCCTGATGACCATGTTCGGCTTCCCGCTGGTGGTGTTCCTTCCCGTGTTCGCGCGCGACATTTTCCACCTGGGGCCGGATGGCTTCCGGAACTTCCTGGTGGTGTCCGGGGCCGGCTCGGTTCTCGGCGCGCTGCTGGTGGCGACGTTCCACCAGGGGAGAAAAAAAGGCCGGCTGGCTGTCATTGGACTCGCGGTCTTGGGACTCTTGGTAGTAGCGTTCTCCCTATCGCGATTCCTGCCTCTGAGCCTGCTTGCGTTGTTCCTGGCGAGCGCCGCCCTGATGACCTGTTTCGCCATGATTAGCTCGCTGGTTCAATTGATCTGCACCGACGAAATGCGCGGCCGCGTGATGAGCGTCTACAACGTCGCGTTCCGGGGCGGAATGCCGTTCGGAAGCCTGATCACCGGATACTACGTCAAGGATCTGGGCGCGCCGGTGGTGCTGACCGTGTGCGGCGTGCTGCTGGTGGCCATGGGACTTTATCTGATGCTTGTCCAGAAGAAGGTGTACGAGCTATGACCGCCGCGTTGGCGCTGCTGCTTTTCGCCGCCCCCGCTCAGCGCTCGCCGGGAGAGCAGGCGCTGGACGCGCAGGATCTCGGCAAGCTCGAACAGATCGCTTCGGCCGAGGCCTCGGTGGCGGGCAGAACGAGCGACCCCGCGACCTGGTATCGAGCCGCCGTCGCCTATTCCCATCTCGCCCAGTTGGGCATCGAGACCGGCGACAAACTCCTCGGCAAGAGCGCGGCTGAAACCGGAATCCGGCACGCCGAAAAGGCCGTGGCGCTAAAGCCGGCCGACGGCGAGTACCGCCGCATCCTCGGAACGCTGTGCGGACAGGTGATCCCCGCCAATGTCCTCGCCGGACTCAAGTGGGGTAAGTGCGCGACGGAAGAGATCAAGAAGGCAACCGAACTGGCCCCCCGCTCGGCGAAGGTCTGGCTCAGCCGGGGTGTCGGCAACTATTACCTGCCGTCGTCGTTCGGCGGCGGCGTGGACCGGGCGATCGCCGATTTCGACAAAGCGGTCGCGCTAGACGCCGGTCTCGCGGAAGCGCATCTGTGGCGGGGCGTCGCGCTCCGCAAGGCGGGCCGCAACGCGGACGCGCGCAAGTCGATCGAGAAGGCGCTGCAACTCAACCCGGATCGCAAATGGGCGCGCCAGCAACTGGAGAAGACGCCGGCTCGATGACGCAGCGACACGCCGGCACGATCGCCGTTCTGGCCCTTCTGGTGGTGTGCGGATTCTTCTACTTTCCCGGCCACACCTTCCTCCATTCCGACACCCAAATCTACATCCCGATCCTCGAGCACCTGCGGGATCCGGCGCTTTTCCCGAAAGACATGGTGGCGCAGCGGCCCCACGTGAGTTACACGATCTACGACGAGACGGCTCTCGCGCTACGCGCCCTCACCGGGCTCGAATTCCGTTACGTGCTCCACGCGCAGCAGATCGTCTTCCGCGTCTGCGGACTGTCCGGCGTCTTCCTGATGGGACGCTCGCTCGGTTTCTCGTGGATGATGGCGGTGCTGCTCGCGTCCATCTACGGACTGGGCGGAACCATCGGCGGCCCCTCGGTCCTGATCCACGAATACGAACCCGTGCCGCGTGGATTCGCCGGCGCGCTCGCCATGTTCGCCGTGGGCCTGATCTCGGTGGGACGGTGGCGATGGGGCGGGATCGCGCTGGCCGGGGCCGTGCTCTATCACCCGCCAACCACTTATCCGCTCTTCCTCGGGTTGTCCGCCTACGCCCTTTACAAGCGCGAGTTCCGCTGGGTGGCCCCAGCGGCGGCCGGCGTCGTGCTGGCGTTCGTGCTGCACAAGCTGCAGGCGGGCCACACCGAGCCGCAAAAATTCCTTGGAACGATCGATGCGCCGCTCGAGAAACTGCAGCGGCTGCGAGGCTCGTACAACTGGATCTCGATGTGGGGCGCGCAGTGGATCCGGCACCATCAGTTCGCCGCCCTGGTGTGCGCCGCCGCGCTGTGGCGCCTGCGGCCGCCCCAGCCGCTGCGGTGGATCTGGATCTCGCTGCCGTTGGTGGGAGTGCTCTGCATGCCCGCGGCGTATCTCCTTCTGGACGTCGCCAAGTGGCAATTCATGCCGCAATTCCAGCCACTGCGCGCCGTGTTGTTCATTCCGATGATTGCGGGCCTGGCGTCCGCCGCGTGCGCCATCCAGGCGGGCCGCCACCGGCGTTGGTGGGAAGCGTTCGCATGGTTCGCGATCGCCTTCGCGATTCCGGCCCAGTCCGATGTATTGCAACTCCTGCTGCCCGACTGGCGCGATCCGGAACTGCGCGGCCGCGCCCTGGTGGTTCTGGCACTGGCCGCGCTGGCAGCCTCGGCGGCGAGATGGGAAACCGAGCGCCGGGCGGTGGCGATCGCCTGCCTGGTGTTGGCGCTGTTCGCGCCTTTCCATGCGTACACGGAGATCGGGAAAGTCCGCAATTACCGGAATCAGGATCAGCCGGAGGTCCGCGAACTGGCCGCCTGGGCGCGAGCGAACACGCCCGTCGAAGCGGTGTTCCTGTTCCCGGCCGCGGACGCGGCCCTGTATCCCGGCTTCTTCCGCGCCTACTCGCTCCGCAACGTCTACGTCGACTGGAAGGGTGGCGGCCAAGTGAATCTTTTGCGCGAATTCGCGGTGGAATGGTGGGATCGATGGACGAGGGCCACGGCGAAAGGCAAGGACCTCGCTTACTACGGCACGCTGGGCATCGACTATGTGGTGTATCCGAAGCCGTCGCGACCGGCCGGAGCGGCCCCTGTGTGGGAGAACTCGGGCTACGCGGCCTACACGGCGAAGTAGAGCTGAGCCGGCCGGAACGGGTATTGGAATATCTGGGCCGGTACACGCACCGCGTAGCTATTTCCAACAACCGGCTGTTGGAATCGGACGAAGGCGAAACGCGGTTCCGGTGGCGCGATTACAGCCGAGGGAACAAGAGACGGGTGATGACGGTGAGTTCGGAAGAGTTCATCCGGCGGTTTCTGTTGCGCACGCTGCCCGCTGGATTCCAACGGATCCGGCACTATGGATGGCTCGCCAGTTCGGGCAAGAAGGAGCGCGTCCGGCTGTGCCTGGAACTGATCGCGCGGGCAGGCCATCCAGCCGGTCTGCTTCCCACCGGACTGGTGACGGCGCGCCAACGGCGGGAGAATCCGGGCGTTCCGGCCAGCCACGTCTGTCCGCGCTGTGGGCAGGGAATCATGGTCAGGGTGGAGAACGTTCCGGTGATCCGCTGCATCCGTTCCCTGGGAGATACGTCCTCAGCCTTGCCGCGCGCTCCCGGCGTCCGATCACGGCCTCTCTCCAGGCACGGCGCCGGAAGTGTGTGATCCAGCGCCGGGGCCGCCACCGGCCAGATTGGCGTGCAGCGGCGGGCGGACGCCGTCCCCTCGGAGCGAAATCGAAGGCGCACGGTGCGTCATGCGGGTCTGAGGGTCCCCGCTCGGGCGGCAATTTCCATAGGCTGCTGCCCCGGCCGCGGAGTGCGGTTTAGTTCAACGGGCGGTTTGGCGCCACGCAGGAGGACCAATGGCACGCAGGTTGAGCGAGCGCTTCCAACACATCTTCCGCGGCCGGACGCCGAAGTCTGATCGGCCCAGATCTCGGAAATACGGACTCGGGGACCGAACTCCACAACCGGTACGGGCCGTCGCGGATCGCCCTGTGAGTCTCGTCCATGCCGGAGGCGCGCTACGATCTTGAAGATGGGTCAGCTATTCACCCGCGCGGGATTGGTCGAACGGCGCAAGGATTGGAAGGCCGCCGGCGAGACGGTGGTCTTCACCAACGGCTGCTACGACCTGTTGCATCCGGGCCATGTCCGGCTTCTCGAGAGCGCGCGATCGTTAGGCGGAGTGCTGATCCTCGCCCTGAACGCCGACGAATCGGTCGCGCGCCTGAAGGGCCCCAGCCGTCCACTGATTCCCCAGGCGGATCGCGCCGCGCTCGCCGCGAGCCTCGCCGCCGTCGACGCGGTGGTCTTCTTCGAGGAGGATACGCCTCGCGAACTGATCGCCGCCGTACTGCCGGACGTGCTGGTCAAGGGCGCCGACTGGTCCCACTTCATCGCCGGCCGGGAAGAAGTGGAAGCGGCCGGAGGCCTGGTACGGGCGCTGCCGCTCGAGCCCGGCTATTCGTCCACCAACATCGAGAAGGATATTCTCGCCCGCACGCCGTGACGCATCCGGCCCTTCGAGATCTCCTCCAAACGTTGGGCCGCCATCCGCGGTTCACCGACTTGGCGCGCGGGATCGCGGCCGCCCAACACGGGACGTTCCGCTTGACCGGACTCACGCCGACCGCGAAGGCGCTCTACATCACGCTGCTGTGGCAGGCGCTGGAACGGCCCATCGTGGTGGTGGCCGATGGCAGCAAGCAGGCCGAGCTTCTCGCCGAGCGGATCGGTGCGTTCTTCGACCTGCTGGCGCCCCGCGCCGATCTGCGCCGTCCGCAGTTGCTTCCCGCGCTGGACGTGCTGCCGCATCAGCAACTCTCGCCTCACTCCGGCATTTCGCAGCAGCGCGCGCTCGCACTGTATCGAATGGCGCGCGACGTCTCCACCATCACCGTCGCTCCTGCCGGGTCCGCTCTGCTTCGGGCCGAATCGCCGCGATTCTACCGGCAGCTTTCGGTCCGGCTCGAACTCAACGAGGATATGGCGATGGGCGACGTGGTGTCGCACCTCCAATCGATCGGCTACCAGCGGCGCGAGCCGGTCGAGATGACCGGCGAGTATTCGGTTCGCGGCGGCATCCTGGACGTGTTTCCCGCCGAGGCGGCCCGTCCGGTTCGCGTCGAGTTCTTCGGAGATACCGTCGAGTCGATGCGCACGTTCGACCCGGAAACGCAGCGCTCCGTTCTCAAGATCAACGACGTGGCGCTGCTCCCACTGGTGGAGTGTCCTCGCTCGCCCGAGACGATCCGCGATCTCGGCTGCGCCAACGGCGAGCCGTTCCCCGGCTGGGAGTTCCTGCTTCCATCGATCCGGCCGCGAACCGGCGCGCTGATGGACCTGCAACCGAAGGCGCTCGTGGTGATCGACGAGCCGGAGCAGACTCGCGCGGCCGCCGAACGGCTGTGGAAGCGGCTCGACGAGCCGGGCCGGGGGGACGCTCCCGATCCGTCGTCGCTGTTTTTCCGTTGGGACGAATTCGCCGCGCGCGCCGCCGGCCAGGCGCTGCTCGAGCTGCGCGAACTCGATCTGGACGCGGACACACCGTCGATCTCCACGCGTCCATCCATCGCGTTCCATGGCAACATGCAGGTGGCTGTGGCCGAGGCGCGGACTCTTGTCGAGCAAGGCAACCGGGTGGTGTTCTTCGCCGCCTCCACCGGTGAGCTCGAACGGCTGGCCGACATCTTCGGCGAGTACTCGGCGCCGTTCCAATTGGCGCTCGATCCTTCCGAGGCCAACGCCCCTTATCTCGCTCAGCGCGCCTATCACGGAGGCTCGGCCAGCGTCATTCTCGGCCGCGGCCTGATTCGCCGCGGCACGTCGTTTCCCGAATCCAAAATCGCGCTGATCGGCTCCGAGGATCTGTTCGACCGGGCCGAGGCGATGGCGCAGCCCGGCGTGCGCGCGTCGCAAATGGGCGTGTTCGCCGCCGACATCGGCGATCTCAAGCCCGGCGATCACGTTGTCCACGCCACGCACGGCATCGGCCAGTTCCTCGGCGTCCGCGAAGTGGCGCAGGGCGAACTGAAGGGCGACTTCATGCTGATCGAGTACCACGGCGGCAACAAGTTATACCTGCCGTTGTCGCGTCTCGATCTGATTCAGAAATACCGCGGCGGCGGCGAAGCGGGACCGGCGCTCGACAAGCTCGGCGGCGTCACCTGGGCCAAGACGAAATCGCGCGTCAAGGCCAAGATGCAGGACATGGCGGAGGAACTGCTGCGCCTCTACGCCGAACGCAAGATGGCCGAAGGCTTCTCCTTTTCGCCCGATTCCAACTGGCAGCGGGAGTTCGAGGATTCCTTCGAGTACACCGCCACGCGCGATCAGACAGCCGCCGCGGACGACATCAAGCGCGACATGGAAGCGCCCAGTCCGATGGACCGCCTGTTGTGCGGCGACGTGGGATTCGGCAAGACCGAAGTCGCCATGCGCGCCGCGTTCAAGGCGCTCGGCGACGGCAAGCAAGTGGCGATCCTCACTCCGACCACGGTGCTCTGCCTGCAGCACTTCGAAACCTTCAAGCGCCGCTTCGCCGCGTTCCCCGTTCGCGTGGAGATGTTCTCGCGGTTCCGCAACGCCAAGGAGTTGAAGACGCTCGGCGATGAACTGGCTGCCGGTAGGATCGACATCGCCATCG
>SYLY01000231.1 GCA_005808475.1 Acidobacteriota bacterium | reverse complement strand
GTGGATGCGCGGGGCGCCCCAAAGCGGATTCTCACGGCTCATCCCGCGGATCGGTGCACGCACTTGTTTCGCGACCGCCGTCCTCCCCGGTTACCCGTGTCGGATCTTCCACGTCCAGAAGAGACGGAAACCCTTCCGGCGCCAGGCGATCACCGTGCGCGGCTTGACGTTGACAAGTGCCGATCGCCAGTCGGTCCAGAGCTCGCGGAGCCAAGCCCAGAGGAGCCGATCGGGTGGCGTCAGTCTCGGCCGCTTCACCGAGCGCCGCGGGACGCCGCGTTGGCGCCGGAGTGCCAGGTTCTCCATGTGGAGTGCGGCTCGGCACTTGAAGGTTGCCGAACGGGCAGCGGCCGACACGGGAATTGCTTCGAGCACCTGGCGGAGGAATTGACGGAGGACGCGCAAACTCCATGTTATCATGCAGTTCGGTATCTACGACAGGCACAGTTGTCCTGACTCCAAACCCGGTTGGGAGCCGAGGCTAACAATTCGGGCTCGTGGTAGGGATCGACCTCCAGAAGTGCGAACTCTCCACGGCCGGGTTCCGCCGCAATGCCGCCCGGCTCGTGCTGAGGGCTCAACGCGGGAAAAACAGCCCGATACGCCGGGGAATCGCGTGAACCGTCACAGGTGAGGATGCGGGTTGACGCGCACTCCTCGGACACCCAGCCGATAGGGGACATTTCTCCTTGGCCCGGACACTTTGAACGCCGGGCCGAACGAGCGCTTGCACCCGCCATCCAAGGAATGTAGACTTGCAATGCGAAAGTCTTGATTGAATTTGGGAAGGAGCGTGCGCTATGCGCGGTTTGGTTATTGCATTCCTCGCCTGCTCGGTCGCCTCGGGGCAGAACGTCACCGGCACAATTCTGGGAACAGTGACCGACTCGGCTGGAGGCGCGATTGCCTCCGCGACCGTGACCCTCACAAACGACGGCACCGGTCAGCGCCGCCAATTGGCCAGCGACCAGCAGGGCGGATATGTGGCGAGCTTCCTGCCAGTCGGGAGTTGGAGCGTGACGGTCGAACGGGAAGGATTCCGCCGCGCGGCGATCAAAGGCATCCCGCTCCAGGTGGATCAGCAGGCTCGCATCGACCTCACGCTCGAAATCGGGGCGGTGACGCAGGAGATCAGCGTCCAGGCCTCGGCGCCGCTTCTCCAAACCGAGAACGCATCGCTCGGCGACGTGGTCGCCGGCAAGCAGATTCTGACGCTGCCCCTGAACGGCCGAGGTTTCCTCCAACTCGCCACGCTCACGCCGGGCGTCTCGAGCGGCGGCGCCACCAACGGAAACGGACTTTCGATGAACGGCGGTCGCGGCGACTTCAACGGATACGTGATGGACGGCACATCCAACTATTCGCGCTTCGACGGCTCCGTGGTGATTTCGCCGAACATCGACGCCATCCAGGAGTTCCGAGTCCAGACCGCCATCCCGTCGGCCGAGTTCGGCTTCGCGGGCAACGGCCAAATCAACCTCGTAACGAAAACGGGAACCAATGCGTTTCACGGCACGGCGTATTGGTTTCTCCGCAACCGAAAGCTGGACGCGCGCAATTTCTTCGAGCCCGCCGGCCCGCCGGCCGCATTCAAGCGCAACCAGTTCGGCGCCACCGTGGGTGGTCCCATCCGCAAGAACCGCACATTCTTCTTCTTCGACTACGAGGGGTTGCGTGTCCGGCAGTCGGCGCAGATCCAGACGCTGATTCCCACGCGCGCCCTCCGCTCGGGCGACTTCATCGGAGAACGCCCCATCTTCGATGTGTTGACGGCCAGTGCAACGGGTGGTCCAGTCCAGTTCCCGGGCAACCGGATTCCCACCCAGCGGCTCTCCAAGGTGGCCACCGGACTCAACGAGTTCTATCCCGAGCCCAACCTCTCGGGGACCAACATCAACTACGTCAACGCCAGCCCCTCGAAGTCCGACTCGAACACCTACGGTATCCGGCTCGACCACCAGTTCAGCCCCAGCCACATGGTCTTCGGGCGCTACGGTATCAACGACACGTCGTCGTTCTCTCCGGGCGCCTTGCCGGTGCTCGGAACTTTCAACCAGCCGCGCGCGCAGCTTGCGACCCTGAACTACACGTGGCTCCTATCGAGCCGGACTATCAATGAAGTCCGCCTCGGCTACAACAGGATCCGCGCCAACACGATATCCGCCCGCACCTTCACCGATGACAAAGCCGGCAAACTCGGCGTGGGCGGAGTCTCGCGCGACCCCATCGATTTCGGCTTCCCCAATATCAGCCTGATTCCCAATTACGCCGCCGTATCGGATCCCTCCAATCCGTTTCCCAACATCCGCAAGGACAATCTGTACCAACTCAACGAAACGATGTCGATCAACCGCGCGGCCCACGCCTTCAAGTTCGGCGTGCAGGCGTACCGGTCCGAGTTGAACGGCGTGCAGAACAGCCACGGTCGCGGCACGTTCGAGTTCGACGGCCGCTTCACACGGAACCCGGCCGCGGCGAACACAACAGGCAACGAATTCGCCGACTACATGTTGGGATTCGCTTCCCGCTCCCAGCGCCAGGTCGGCTCCACCCGCGTGGACATGCGTTCAACCCTGTTCGCCGCGTTCTTCCAGGACGATTGGAAGGCGACCAGGAAGTTGACGCTCAACCTCGGCATCCGCTACGAGCTCAACACTCCGCTCGCCGACATCTACGGCCGCAACGCGAACGTCGATTTCATATACGGCTCCGGGCGCGCCGCCGTGGTTCTGCCCGGGAACACCGGCCCGGTTACCGGCCGGAAATACGACAATGCAACATACCTCGGCGACTACAACAACATAGCGCCGCGCTTCGGATTCGCCTACCGGCCATTCAACGACGGCAAGACGGTGGTCCGGGGCGGGTACGGCATTTTCTACTCGCTGTCGGTCGGCCAGATGTTCACGTTCCAGGCCCAGAACCCGCCGCGCATCGTGAACGACGTATTCACGGCGGTGTTCCCGGCTCCAAGCCTCACCTTCGAGAACGGATTCCAGCTCAACAACCTGAATCCCTCAGGCATCGTGTCCGTGCGCGCCATGGAGTATCAGAGGCGCGACCCCTACATTCAACAGTGGGACTTCACCCTGCAGCGGCAGCTCACGGGCGACTTCGCGGTGGAGGCGGCCTACGTCGGGACCAAGGGGACGAAGCTCCCGCGCAGCGACATTATCAACAGTCCGAGGCCCGGCCCCGGGGCCATCCAGCCTCGGCGGCCCTTCCAGGGGTTCGCCACGTTCTTTGTCAGGGAAGCGCGAATGACTTCCATCTACCATGCGCTGCAACTCAAGGCCGACAAGCGATTCTCCCGCTCTCACTCCTTCCTGGCCTCCTACACCTTCAGCAAGTCGATCGACACCGGATCGGCCTCGTTCGGCGGCGGCGGCAACTCTTCCGACAACGCGCAGGATAGCGACAACATCAAGGCCGAGCGGGGCCGTTCCGCGCAGGACGCCCGCCAGCTCCTGACGCTCAGCTATATCCTTGAAATACCATGGCTCAAACGCAATCCGGTGGTCGGAGGATGGCAACTCGCCGGCATCACGGCCTTCCGCACCGGATTCTCGCAAAGCGTGATGGTGGGGGCCGACCGCTGCAACTGCGACCGCGCCGCCCGCATGCGCGCCGACGTGGTGCCCGGCGTTGCGTGGCCGAGCAACAATCCGACGCCGGAGCTCTTCTTCAACATCGGCGCATTCCGGCTTCCGGAGCTGTATACCTTCGGGAACTCAGGGCGGGGGATCGTCGATACGCCGGGCCGCCAACAGGTCGATATGTCCCTCCAGAAGAACTTCCGGGGGCTCTTTGAGGGCCATCGCGTGCAGTTCCGCTGGGAGCTTTTTAACATGCTGAATCATACAAATCTCGGCACTCCCAACATGAGCGTGGACAACCGGAACTTTGGCCGCATCACCTCCGCCGCCGCGGCGCGGCAGATGCAGTTTGGCCTTCGGTACGAGTTTTAATGCGGAGGCTCGCGTTCCCGCTTGCGCTTGCGGCTCTCCCGGCGCTGGCCGGCGACTTTCGAGTCGGGCGCGCCGCGGTCATGATCACGCCGTCCATAGGCACGCCCATCGGCAGTTCCTATGGACTCGCTCCGGCGGCGTCCATCCACGACGATCTTTTCGCCAAAGTGATCGTGATGGAAAAGGACGGAGTGAAGGCCGCGCTCGTCGCCTGCGATCTCATCAGTCTGCGCAAGGAGATCGTGGCCCAGGCGCGCCAGCGCATCGCCGCATCCACCGGCTTGCGGGGCGATCAAGTGATCCTGAGCGCTACTCATTGCCACGCGGGGCCGCAGATGCACCCCTTGTTCCTCGCGCTCACGCCCGAACCGGCCAGACTGCTCGGCGAGGCGTACGTGGCGGATCTGCCCGGCAAGATCGCCGAGGCCGTTCGGCTCGCCGAGCGCGATCTCCAACCTGCGCGAGTGTGGACGGCCACGGTCGAGGAACGCGAAATCAATTTCAACCGCCGCTTCCTCATGAAGGATGGCACAGTCAGGATGAACCCGGGCCGGGGTGCGGACGTAGTCCGCGGCGTTGGTCCGATTGATCCCGAAGTCGCGGTGGTCTACTTCGACTCGCCCGGCGGCAAGCCCCTCGCAACCCATGTCAACTTCGCGCTTCACGTGGCCATCGCCGGGGGCGGCGAAGTATCCGCCGACTATCCCGGCGTCATGGCCAGGGCGGTAGCCCAGGTGAGGGGTTCGGAGATGGTGACTTTGTTCACCAACGGGATGTCTGGCAACATCAACCACCTCGACATCGCCAACCCAAAGCCGTTGCGTGGCCACGCCGAGGTTGCGCGCGTCGGGACCATTCTGGCCAGCGACGTCTTGAGGGCCTATCGAAGCCTTCGCCCCGTCGGTACAGCCCGCTTGGCCGTGCGCAGCGTACCCGTCCACCTACCCACGCCACTGGTGACCGGGGTGGAAGTGGAAGCTGCGCGCAAGACCCTTGCCGCTTATGGAAAACCTGGCGCCGCACCGTTCATCGACGTAGTGCACGCTTGGAAGGTGGTCGACATTGGCGGTCTCCAAGGGAAGCCGCTTGACACCGAGGTCCAGGCGATCGCCCTGGGTGACGAGCTGGCCTGGGTCGGCATGCCCGGCGACGCGTTCGTGGAACTCGGACTGGCGATCAAGCAGAACTCTCCCTTCGCGCGCACGATCGTCGGCGAGCAGTCCGGATCGGGCGCGATTAGCTATGTCCCCAACCGCAAGGCGTTTCCCGAGGGAGCCTATGAGGTGATCAGTGCCCGGTTTTCGCCCGGAGGCGGGGAACGCCTGGTCGATGCCGCCATTGGGCTGTTAATGGAGCTGTTCGCGTCCCAGAAGCGTTAGCCCGCGCTGATCACCAGAGTTCGTCGCGAGACGCGCGAGAAGGCCGCGGATACGAGGCGCGCGCCGCTCGCCACCAGCCGGAAGCGGGTACCCGCCGCCTCCAGGAGCGTCGTCTCCAGGTCCGCCATATCGCAATTGCGACATCGATATCGTTGCGCCTTGCGGAGCCGGATTCCGTCGATAATCCGTTCCCGGCAGCCGGCGGCGGCAATGGAGGGTTTCCAGCAGGTAGCCTGGCACGGGACGCTGTTGGAGTTTGCAGGTCTGAGTCGCGGTCAGCAGGCGGGCCAGCGCCACCTCGCCCGTCGCGCCGCGGATGAGCTGGAACTCTTCCGCCGCGCACCTCGACATCCTGCGTAAGCAACGATCCCGGGCGCCAGACTCCGCGGCCGGGTTCCGCCGCAATGCCGCCCGGCTCGAGCGGGCTCAACTCGGGAAAAACTGCTCGCTACGCCGGGGAATCGCGTGAACCGTTACATTTTAGCTAAGCTAACATAAGGAAGTGCGCAGCCTTGCCATCGCCGCCGCCCTCTGCGCGATAGCCGAAGCGCAGGTCGAAGGTCTCGGACGGATCTCGTTCCCCACGTCGGGATCGCCGGCGGCGCAAAAACACTTCCTGCGCGGCCTATTGTGGCTGCACAGCTTCGAGTATCGCGACGCGCGCTCGGCGTTTCAGGAGGCGCGCAAGGCCGAGCCGGGGTTCCACATGGCGTACTGGGGCGAGGCGATGACCTACAACGAGCCGTTGTGGTTCGCGCAGGATCGTGCCGCCGCGCGCGTGGTGCTCGATGCGGCGAGGCGGCTTCCCCCGGCTCCGGCGGCGCGCGAGCGCGACTATCTTCAGACGGTGGAAATCCTGTTTGGCGAAGCCGCGAAGGAGTCGCGTGATTTCGCGTATGCCGCGGCGATGGAGCGATTGCACGAAACATATCCGGATGACGACGAGGCGGCGGCATTTCACGCGCTGGCCGTGATCGGGACGTGTCATCGCGGCCGCGACGTGCGCTTGTACATGCGGGCGGCGGCGATCGTCGAGGAAGTGTTCGCGCGAAATCCGCAACATCCCGGCGCGCTGCATTATCTGATCCACTGTTACGACGATCCGGTCCACGCGCCCCTCGGCCTGCGCGCCGCGCGTCTGTACCCGAAGGTCGCCGCGCATGCGCCGCATGCGCTGCATATGCCGTCGCACATCTTCTTTGCGCTCGGCAAGTGGGAGGAGGCCGCGGCTTCCAATCACGAGGCGTGGAAGGCGTCCAGGTCCAGGTTGGATCCGGGCGGCTATCACGCATGGTGGTGGCTGGTCTACGCGCGACTGCAACAGGGCCGTTACGAGGCTGCGCGTGCTCTTCGACAGCCTGGGAACGACACTTCGCCGCTGGCGCGATTCCACCACGTGATGACGCGCGCGGCGATCGCGATCGAAACCGGCGAACCGTATTCCGGAGGCGTCGTGACGGACGCACTCGATCTTCCCGCGCTCGCGGCGGATCGGCTCGCCTCGGGGCTCTCCGCGTTCTATCATGGCAACCGATCGGATGCCGGCGTGGCGCTGGCGGGTCTTCGGAGCCTGCGTGTTCGGGCGGCTGGCGCGCCCCGGCATTTGCATGGTCATCCCTATCCGGGTGACACGCAGGTGGTGGAGATCGCGGAGCAGGAGCTCGCCGCGACGCTCCTGATGGCTGACGGCAGGAGCCGGGAAGCGGTGGACGCAATGAAGCGGGCCGTGGCCGTCGAGGACAAGATGCCGATCGAGTTCGGACCGCCGATGCCGCCGAAGCCCGCGCACGAGATGCTCGGCGAGATGCTGCTCGAACTCAATCAGCCGCGGCTTGCGAAGGTGCAGTTCGAGATCGCGCTCCGGCGCGCGCCGGGTCGTGCGCTGTCGCTCTTGGGGCTGGCACGATCGCAGGCAGCGATGGGTGAGAAGATCGCCGCACGGGCGGCGTATGGTGTTCTCGACACGCAGTGGGCCGGCGCGGATCACGCGGTTCGCGAGGCGCTACGTGGCGGCATGGCGAAGCTGGAATAGCGAACGACGGGCATTCAAGTAGGTCAGAACGTCACGCGGAAGCCGATCTGGAGTTGCCGTTCTTCGGTCGCGCTCACGACCTCGGCAAAGCCATTCAAGTTCCGGATGCTGCCGTCGGGATTCAACTGCAGGTTGCCGACGTTCGCGCCCGGCTGCCCGAACTTCGGCGTGTTGGTGAAGTTGAACGCTTCGGCGCGGAACTCCATCTTCACCTTCTCGGAGACCTGGAAGAAGCGGAACAAGCTGAAGTCCCAGTTCACACGGCCTGGTCCGGTCATGTTGTTGAACCCCGCCGTGCCGAACCGCGCATCGTTAACCTGACGGAACGCGTGCGGATCGAAGAACGCCTGCCCGCGGCCCACTCCACCTGGCTTCGTGACGCTCGCCGCGACCTGGTCGGCGCGCTGCGTGTTGCCCGGAGCATTCAGTGACGTTGCGCTCGCGGTAACCGAAAACGGACGCCCGCTCATCAACGCAAGGATACTGTTGGTCTGCCATCCGCCGGCCGCGGTTGCCAGCACGCCAGGCTCGCTGAACCAGCGTTGCCCCTTCCCGAACGGCAGGTATACGATGTTCGTCATCTGCAGATTGTGCCGGCGATTGAACGCACTGATCGACCGGTTTAGATCGTAGAACTCCGGAATCACGATCTTCAGCGTGCTGTCGCTGCGGTCGAGCCCGGAACCGCTGATCGACTTCGAGAATGTGTACGCGCCCGTTACCGAGTAGTTGTGCGAGAAGCGTTTCTGGACGCGCGTCTGCAGCGAGTCGTAGTGACTGCCGCCGATAGGACCCACCTCGCGCGTATCCGCGTTGCGCCCGAAGCGCTGGAACAACTGCCGGCCGTTGTTGCCGCCGTTGACCGGCGCCCAGTTCAACTGCCTGTATCCCAACTGGCGGATCTGGCGCGTCGCCACGTAACTCGCCTCGCCGGCCCAGCCGCCGCCCAGCGCGCGCTGCACGGTGAGATTCCACGACTGAATGTAGCCGCGATCGAGATCGAGCGTCACGGTCTGCGCCGAGACATTGGGCGGCACGTCGATGACCCCGCTGCCCAGCGTTGGCTTCTCGATGGACGGAATCCCTTCGGAGAGCCGCCGCGCGGCGCTCAGCGTGTTCGCGGGCTGCACCACGAGCTCGGTGAGAATCGGATGGTTGGTGCGCAATGCGCGGGCGAGGGAGTAAGGATCGTAACTGATTCCGTACCCACCGCGGACCACCATTTCGCGACCGATACGATAAGCAAAACCGAAGCGCGGCGCGAACAGCTTCTTGCTCGCCGCGACGCCGAGGTTCTTCGGAACGTTGCCGACGCCGCCAATGTACATCTTGTTATCGTCCTGGTTGTAGCGTTCGAAGCCGCGGTCCGCGCGCGTCGGAGTCGGCATGAACTCCCAGCGCAGGCCGTAGTTGATCGTGAGGTTCTGGTTGACCTGCCAGCGGTCGCGCGCATAGGCGCTGTAGCGCCACGTGCGTGTCGTATAGGGGAACACGTTGAGTGAGTTCTTGCCGGCGAGGTTGGGAAGCCCAAGCAGGAACGCGGCCATCGCGTTCGACTGGGACGTCGCCGCGCTCGTGGTGGCGCAGGCGTTGCCCGCCGCGTTCAATGTCAAGCACGCGGCCGTGGGGCCGGTGCCGAACTGGAACAATCCGCGCGCTCCCGTCGCCTGGCCGCCCTGGAACTCCGGCTGCAGATGGTTCATCTGCTCCGAATTGATGTCGACGCCCCAGCGCAGCTCATGGCGGCGGCGCGTGTTGGTGAAGTTCGAACGGAACGAATACTGGTTGTCGTTCCGGTAGTAGGGCGAGTAGGCTTCCTCGGTGCCGAACGCCGCATATCCAGTAACGGCGAATCGTGGCCAGCCGCTCTGGAACCGCTCCGGACCGTTCGTGCCGGGGATGCCCAGGAGGTTGAGCCCGTAGTTTTCACCAAGGCCTGGCTGCTCGACATTCGTGTTCTGCCGCGTCCAGCCCACGAAGCTGTCCATCAGCAGAGTGGGCGTGAAGATATAGGTCATCCCAGTGCTGATGCGGTTATTATAGCCTCGCGTGTCTCCGGCGTTGCCGCCGCCGACGCGCGGTCCGTCGATGAACCCTTCGCCGAACGCGGTCACGTGCGTCGACTGGTGGCGCGCGTAGTTCCAACTGACGAACGTTTGGAGCTTCTCCGACACCTGCCAGTTCACTTTGTTGTCGAAGCTCCAGCGGTTCGAGCCGAACGGTTGCGATGCGAAGAAATTGTTGGCGTCGGTGTCCTCGAGGCCAGGCAGGTTGGGGTTCGGGACCAGGGAGATGATCTTGCGCGCGATCGGGTCCATTCGCGAAGCGGGAATCTGGTTGCCGGGAAAAGGCGTGCGGTCGAACCCGATCGCGTTGCCGGACGCGCCGTCGTAAACGGCGTTGGTGTAGCTCGAATAATTCCCGGCGCGGGAAGCCGCTGAAGGGAGCGATAAGATGCTGCTGCCGTTATCGCGCTGGAAGATACCGCCTACGCTCGAGAAGAAGAACAGCTTGTCGCGCTTGATCGGACCGCCGATGGTTCCGCCGAAGCGGTTCTGGATGAACTTGCCCTTTTCCTGGCCAGCCGGGCGGAAATAGTCGCGCGCTTTCATGTGCTGATTGAAGTGGTATTCGAAGAGCGACCCGTGATACTGATTCGATCCGCTGCGGCTCTGCACGTTGATCACGGCGCCGCCGGCGAGCCCCTGTTCGGCGTCGAAGCTGTTGGTGGTGACGTTGACGCTCTCGATCGAGTCCAGCGTGGGGACGATGGCGCTGCGGCCGACGTTCCAGATGTGCGCGTTCGACGCGCCGTCGACATTGGTCACGGTCGTCGACGTGGTGGCGCCATTGACGGCGAAACCTACTGAGCCCGACGGATTGCAGCCACCCATGCGGCCGGGTCGCATGTCGCCTTCCATTTCGAATCCGGGCAGCGTCTGGAGCAGGCTCTGATAGTTGCCCGCGAGCGAGACGGGCAGGTCCTCGAACTCCTTCTGCACGATTTCGTGCCGGATCTCGCCGCGTTCGGTCTGCAGCGGCGCCGCGCCGGCTTCCGCGCCGACGGTGATCGCGGTCTGAACGCCAGCTACGTTGAGCACGGCGTCGACGCGCACCGTGCTGTTCGACGCGACGGGAACCGTTTCGCGCGCGAAGTCGACGAAGCCTGCCATTTTGACTTCGACGTTGTACGTCCCGGGAGGGAGGTTCGGGAAGCTGTAGGCGCCGGCTTCGCTGGTGATCGCGCGGCGCGTGAGAGCGGTCGCAACGTTGGTGATGCGGACCTCCGCGCCGGGGATGCTTGCCTCGGTCTTCTCGGTGACATTGCCGACGAGAGAGCCATAGAGGATTTGCGCCGTGCCGGGCGCCGTGAGCGCGGTGGCGATGACGCCCGCGAAAACCCATCGAGCCGGAGGGAGTCTTAGTGGCATGCTGGGATTGTACATCGCTGGGGCGCGGGGTGCTTGGCTGGTGTGGGGACTGGTTCGGGGACGGGAAGCTCCTACGCGGCCTTGCGACCGTTCGTGGCGGAGCCGGGGGGGCGGCAAAAATTCGAACTCCCGTCACATCCCGGCTACACGCCGGTTATCCCGACGCTCGCTCTCGGTCCGGGTGTGTGAGGAATTCCAACACCCACTCCCTCTGGTCGCGGCTCGGTTTCGTTTTGTGTTGAACAGGGTTGCAAAACGCGCGGGTATTCTCACGGCGAGGATCCGTATTTTTCACGCGCCCCGCGGTCGCGCCTTGTCTCCGCGACGCCTCAACTCACGCAAGCAACCGTCTCACATGTCGTTCCGTTATCCCCAGTTCGCACGCTACCTGGTTGTGGGTGCTCAGCTTCTTCTTGGCCTTCTTCAGGGCCACCCGGCGGTCCCGTTCGGCTTGCGTCATCAGTAGTTGTCCTTCTGCCACCTCCCCAGCTTGAACGCGTCAACAGAACATTTGTACTTTGCGCAAATAGGACATTATCATTTTGCGGCGACACTTCGAACACTTCGAAAGCCGGGGTTGACCCCGGCTTGGCGATGAAATATGATGCACACATGCCGTGGTACGGCCCGCAATGGGGTGCCGGGGCCAATTCTTCAGTGGGAGTGTGTGATGATCGAGTGTTCGCCGGCTTCTTCCTCGCGGCTGCGCGCCGCGATTCTCGCAATGGGTCTCGCGAGCGGGCTTTGCGCCCAGACAGGGCAAGGCGTCATCGTCGGCTCGGTGTCCGACGTCTCGGGCGCCGTGATTCCCGGAGCGACCGTTCGCATCACGGATCGCGAGACCAAATTCAACTACGCTCCCACGACCAATGATGAGGGGCTCTACCGGGCTCCCTACCTCAACCCCAGCACCTATGAAGTCGCTTTCGAGGCGCAGGGCTTCAAGCGGCTCGTGCGCAGCAACATCCAGGTGCGCGCCACCGAGACGGTCCGGCTCGACGTGCAACTCGAAGTCGGATCGGTCGCCGAATCGATCGAAGTCGGCGCACAGGCCTCGCTGCTGGAAACCGAGACTTCGTCCACCGGCCACCTGGTGAGCGGCGTGCAGTTGAACAAGCTGCCGACGCCGCAGATGAAAGTGGAGAGCATGCTCTGGTATGTTCCCGGTGTGACAGGTCAGGCCGGAAACGGTCACGCGGCCGGCGGCCGGTCACGCGCCTTTTCGATGACCACCGACGGCGTTTCGGCGCTGACTCCGGGCACTGGCGTGATCGGCACCGGGCGGAACATGTCGACCGTGCAGCACAACATGGAGGAGATCAAGGTGATCACCACCGTGCTGCCGGCCGAATACGGCCACTCCGGCGGCGGCGTGATGAGCATCGTGTTCAAGAGCGGAACCAACTCCCTGCACGGCTTGGCGGAAGAGCGCTACATGGCGCGCCACTTCATTCACCGCAACTGGCAGGACGCCGCCAAGCCGACCAACAAGTTCGGCTTCCACCTGATGTCGGCGTCGATCTCCGGTCCGGTGGTGCTTCCGAAACTCTACAACGGGCGCAACAAGACGTTTTTCCTGTGGGGCTTTCAACGCCACCACGAGAAAGCTTCCGAAAACGCGGAAGCCACTGTCCCTTCGCCCGCCATGCTCGCCGGCGACTTCTCCTTCGGCGGCCTGGGCGATCCCATCTTCGATCCCGCCTCGTTGACCGCGACCCAGGGCCCAACCGGAATCGTCTATGCCCGCACGCAGTTCCCCGGCAATCGAATCCCGTTATCGCGCGTCGACCCGGTCTTCAACCGGTTCATGAGCTTCAATCCGTACAACCCGGAAAATAACCGCAACAACCAGGCGTTCATTACCCGCCGGGGCCCGCAGAACAACATCTCCGCCGACACGGTTTTTCGCTCCTATCGTACCGGATTCGACTGGAAGATCGATCACTCGTTTTCGGATCGCCACAAGATCTTCGGACGCGAGTCCTACTTCCGGCACCGTTCATTCAACGGACGCTGGCAGGTCAATGTCGCCAATCCTCTGTTCGACAACAACGTCCCGCCGATCCCCATCGAGCAGAACCAACTCGTCATTTCCGACACCTACACGGTCTCTCCCACGATCATCAACGAGGTCCGCTTCGGCGGCAACCGCCGCAACTTCACCCGGAATCCCGCGGCGAACGGTCAGGACTTCGCGGGCAAGTTCGGCATCCCCGGCGTCGGCCCGGAAACCGTGCCGAACTTCCAGGGCATCTACTTTAGTTTCCCCGGCGGCGGGTCCAAGGAAGTCGCCGAAAACATGAGCCTGCAGGAGAACCTGACGATCGTGCGCGGCCGCCATACGTTCAAGACCGGCTACGAAGTCCTCCGCACCAGACACAATGTCCTGGTGGCCACGCAGCCTTCCGGGCAGTACAATTTCGGAGGCACGGAGTTCCCCTTCCGTCCGAACACGGGAAACCCGTTCGCCTCGTTCATGCTGGGAGCGGTCGGCAGCGCGACATTCAACAACGCCCTGGCCACGTGGCTGCCCCGCTGGTGGTCGCACGCGGCGTACTTCCAGGATGACTGGAAGATCACCAGGAAGCTGACGCTGAATCTCGGGATGCGCTGGCAGTATGAGTCGCCGTTTTCCACCAAGCACGGCCAGCAAAGCACGTTCAATCCCACCGCCATCGATGCTCTTACGGGCCGGCCGGGCGCGATTACACATCCGAAGGGATTGCTCGCCAAGCGCGATCTGAACAACTTCCAGCCGCGCATCGGTATGGCCTACACGATTACTCCCCGGCTGGTGTTCCGCGGAGGCTTCGCGGTGAACACGCTCGACCTGTGGACCAACGGCCTCAACGAGAACTTCGACGAATACCTGGCCACCACCAACGTGCAGCCGGCTCCGGGCAATCCGGATGTGGCATTCTATCTCCGGAACGGTCCGGGACGCGTCACCTTCCCGGTCAATTCCGAGGGTGTGTCTCCGTTCGTCGGCGCCAACTTCGGCGGCCGCTCCGCTTCGTTCTTCGATCCGAACATGCGCATGCCCTACACGATGAACTGGAACGGCGGGGTGCAGTATGAGCTATCCAATCGTGTCCTTCTGGAAGTCAACTACCAGGGCTCTGCGAGCGTCGGTATGCTCAACCGGTGGGACACCAATGTCGTGCGCCTCGACGTCTCGACGGACCCGGTCCAACTCGAGCGCATCCGCACGTCCTATCAGAACTTCCGCCCGTTCACTCAGTTCGGCAGCATCAACCATTTCTCCAACTATAGCCACTCGTCATTCCACTCGGGCACCGTCAAGATGGAGAAGCGCTACTCTGGCGGGCTGTCCCTCACCTCGTTCTACACCTTCTCCAAGGCGATCGACGAAGCCTCCGACGACGGCGGAGCCAGCGGCATCACCTTCTACAATCGCCGGCTCGAAAAGGCCCGGGCGGCATTCGACGTCTCCCATCGCTGGGTCACTTACGCTCTGTGGGAACTCCCCTTCGGCAAGAACCGCAAATGGATGCGCGGCGGCAATCGGTTCGCCAACGGCTTATTCGGCGGCTGGGAACTGAACGTGATTCAAACCGCCGAAAGCGGCATTCCCATGACGTTCGGAGTCGCCAATTCGGCGAACGTGTACCTCCCGGGCTCGGTCCGCGCCAATATCGCCCCCGGCAAGACCTACAACGACATCCGCATCCCATGGGACCGGAAAGGTCCGTTCCGTCACCAAGTGGCCAATGCGCTTCCCTGGATGGCCATCAACGCCTTTGCCCACCCCGGTTCGTTCACGGCCGGCAACACCGGCCGCAACATTCTTACCGGTCCCGGCAACTTCTGGCATCAGGCCAGCATCTCGAAGACCATCACGATCAAGGAGAGGTTGAAGGGCACGCTACGCTACGACATCAACAACCCCTTCAAGTACTACTTCTTCAATCAGCCGAACTCCACGGTCGACTTCCGCAATCCTCAGAACTTCGGCAAGATCAGCGGCAATCAGGGCAGCTTCTCCGGCCTCGGCGGACGAACCTACCAGCAGATCGTCTTCAAGCTGGAGTTTTGATTCGCGCCCCGATCCAGTACACTGCCTCGAATACGGTCTAGGCGCCGCCCGCGGCCCAGAAGAAGAACCGGCGGCGCCCCGGACGTAATCGCCCTCGAAGAAGCGTTCCGCACGCAAGATCGGAGTCGAACACGCCATCATCATCCTCCGGCGCCGCATCTGGCGATGAAGGCGGTACGGATCGGCCCCGGCGGCGAGGTGATCACACCAAACAAGCGCTCGGCAATTCGAAGATCAAAGCACAAGTACGCTTGCCTGCGCCTTGCCATGCTGATGGAATCGAGCGATCCCCGTGGAGCCCGTTCGCGTCGTGGAATGCGGTGAACCGGGCCACCGCGCGTTACAACCCCAGTTCTTGGTCGTAGGCGGCAAGTCCGCTCCCTGAGTAGTAAGTCCGGCGTGAACGGGGATCGGCGTCACCGCGTTTCCCCAGGCCATTTCCTCGTGGATGTGGACCAGCATCCGCACGGCGGATGCTGGGAGCTTCACGGTTCGAGCGGAAGGATCGTCGAACAAGCGAAGTTGGAGGGGTTCACCGTTTGGGTGCGCGAGGCGAGGACCAAGCTCGTCTGCTTGGCGCCGCGCTCTTGGTGTCGTAAATGTGAGCGGATTCGGTCTCGATCAACGTCGCTCCGGACCGAAACCTCCACGGCCGCCGCCACGGCGCCGGCTTCGAGCCGCGCGTCCAGGCGCCGGTAGTCACGCGCGACGTGCACGATGTTTTGCGCGACGAACGCGGTGACGGCGGCGCCCGAAGTGGCGGCGCCGCTCGCGTCCGTGATCACCCCAGTGATGGCGGCAAAGGTGGTTTGCGCCGGACTCGACGTGGCGAGCAGCAGCAGACCGGCGATGCTTGCAGGCGAGACTTCATGAGAACTCCCCGCTCGAGAAACACGATTGCGTCGCGGGGGTCGTGTAAAGCGGGTCGAAACACGGCCGGACAGGATGGCCGCCGGGCATGCCAACCTGACGTGTCCGGCTCTGGTCCGCCGCCGCCAAACTGGTTGATTCCCCGTGCGCTGCCGTTTGGCTGTCCACATGCCCTACCAGGTGCATGAAGGTAACTTGCTTGTTGGCCAGCCTCGGGTTGGCCGCGACGTTGTCAGCGAAGTCGCCGAAGCTCTCGAAGGACCTCGGCGCCACCGCCGGTTCCGTGGATGTCGTTGTGCAGTTCAGGACGGATTCCGAGACCACCAGGAGCGGGAAGATCGGCCGGCGTGGTGGCAGGGTCAAGCGTGACCTGGGTCCAATCAAGGCGGCCGCGGTCACGATGCCAGCGGCGGAGCTCGAGGCCCTCGCGTCCGATCCCGATGTGGCATACATCACGCCGGACCGGCCCGTGCGGGCGTCCGCCGACTTCGCCCAGAAGGTCGGCGAGACCGCGACCCTCTATACGGCGAACTTCCGCGGCGGCTCGGTCGGCGTCGCCGTGATCGACAGCGGCATCAGCGAGCACGTCGACCTCGCCGATGGATCGGTCAAGCGCGTGGTCTACTCGCAGACCTTCGCTGGCGGCAACACATCCGATGCTTACGGGCACGGCACGCACGTGGCGGGCATCATCGCGGGAAACGGGACCGTGTCGAGCGCCGCCACGTATCTCAGCCCCCTGCGGGGCATCGCGCCCAAGGTGAATCTGATCAACCTGAAGGTGCTCGACGGAAAAGGCGAGGGCACGGACAGCAATGTCATCGCGGCCATCAACCGGGCCGTGGAGTTGAAGGCGCAATACAACATCCGGGTCATCAACCTATCCCTCGGCCGGCCCGTGTTCGAGAGCTTCAGGACCGATCCGCTGTGCAGAGCCGTCGAGGCGGCATGGAAGGCCGGGATCACCGTGGTGGTCGCGGCGGGCAACTCCGGGCGGTATCAGCCGACCTCGGGATACTCGACGATCAACGCGCCGGGCAACAGTCCGTGGGTGATCACCGTCGGGGCTCTTCGGACCAAAGACACCACCTCCCGCGGCGACGATGACGTCGCCACCTACAGTTCGAAGGGCCCATCCCTGGTGGACCAGATCGTGAAGCCGGATCTGTTGGCGCCGGGCAACCTCATCACCAGCGTCAGCGCAACGGGGAACTTCCTGTACAACACGTACTCGTCGACTCGCATCAGCAATGCCAGCTTGTCCAAGGTCTACGTCGGCGGCGTCTCTCAGGACTACTTCAATTTGAGCGGAACCAGCATGGCCGCCCCCGTCGTGAGCGGCGCCGCCGCACTGTTGATCCAGAAGACCCCTTCCCTGACGCCGGACCTGGTGAAGGCGCGGCTGATGCGGACCGCGTCGAAGGCGCTGCCCGCGAGCACGTCGTGGCAGGATCCTCTTACGTGCGACATGTTCACCACGTACAACGACATCTTTACGACGGGCGCTGGCGCGCTCGACATCAACGCCGCGATGAACGACACCGCCACGGGGACGGGCGCGGCGTTGTCGCCGAGAGCCTACTATGACGCCGCCACCAACCAGGTCCGCATCGCGTATGACTCGGTGGCCGGCGTCAACATCGTGTGGGGGACCGACATTGTCTGGGGCACCAACATCGTCTGGGGCACGAACATCGTGTGGGGAACCAACATCGTGTGGGGCACGAACATCCTCTGGGGCACGGCGAGCGCGTCCGGATTCAACATCGTGTGGGGAACCACATCCCCGTTCGCCTCCTCGAACCTGGGCCCCTCGGGAAATCAGATCTCCCCGGTCAACGTGCTAACGGGCGGAGAACTCGGAACCGGCTGCATCGCGAGTATGTGACGCTATGCACGGTCGATAGCGACAGCGATTCCGCGTGGATCTGGGATAGATAGCGGAATCGAGACGCTGGGCGAATCGATCACGCACACCGCGTCCGGCCCTTCGAATCGAGTGAAGTTCCACCGGGCCAGCGCGCCGCCACGTGGGGCGTGGAAGTACGGGACAGCCGTTCACACCACTCGAAAATAAATATGAGATCCCCGCATCCGCCAGAAGCAGCAACCACTTAACCTGATTTCGAAACTCC
The DNA here is from genome assembly GCA_005808475.1 of Acidobacteriota bacterium. Classification (GTDB taxonomy): domain Bacteria; phylum Acidobacteriota; class Terriglobia; order Bryobacterales; family Bryobacteraceae; genus SYLY01. The sequence continues at coordinate 3,721 of SYLY01000231.1, read as the reverse complement.
CCTGAGGCGCCACGATTTTCGCGACACTGTCGAGACCGCCCTGGACAATGGACACAGGTGGGTGGTGCTACGTCCTCCAACGCCGCTGCCGTCACGCCGAAATCGCTCAACGGAGCAACACGCCAAGGAACGAAGTCCAAAACGGGGGCGCCGCGCGCTTCGGAAGCTCCGGAGCAGCCTCCACTCCCAAGCGCGGACCGCGCTCCGGCGAACCACGGCCGTGACCGGGTTGTCCGGGTTCGTCCGGGCGATGTTCCACGGCGTCTCCTAGCGGATATCTAATAATGTAATCAACGAGTTGAATTGATCGCGACATGTTCCACGGATCAGCGGCGAACCCGGACAACGAAAATCGTCCGGGTTTGTCCGGGTTCCCGCCGGAAGTGGCGCCACGAAGCCCGGGAGTGGACGCGAGTGGCTCTGGTTGTCCGGGCTTGTCCGGGTTGTCCGGGTTCGCGGGATCGATGTTCCACGCTGGTTCGGAGCCTGATTTCAAAAAGGAATCAAGGGGTTGCAGCCGGCCGGGAGATGTTCCACGGATCGGACAGGAACCCGGACAAGAAAAATTGTCCTGGTTTGTCCGGGTTCCTTCGGGGCCGGGGCGTCGAATTTCGGGACGAAACGGCTTGCTTGGCAGGCTAGCGTCTGCTAACCTAGTGTTCACTAGGTTAGCGAACACTAGTGTCTGCCCCCGTCAAAACTCGACTCCCAGCCGCCGCACGCCGAGCCAGCATCGTCGACGCCGCGGTCGAGCTTTTCTCCCAACGGGGATTTCGCGGAACCACCACGCGCGAACTCGCCGCGGCCTGCAACATCTCCGAACCGGTCCTCTATCAACACTTCGAGACCAAACGCATCCTTTATGAGGCGATCCTCGAAGCCAAGCGCGAACAGGACCACCGGCCCGGAATGGAGGAGTCCCTCCGGGCCGCTGCCGGGACCGACGACAGCCAACGCTTCTTCGGACTCCTCGCGGCCGCGCTGCTGGACTGGTACGTACAGGATCCGCGCTATGTGCGTCTCCTGATGTTCGCCGCCCTCGAGGGCCACGAACTCTCGGACCTCTTCTTTCAACGGACCGTTGCCGGATTCTACGAACTGGTTACCGGACACATCCAGCGGCAAATCGCCGCCGGACGATTCCGTCCCGTCGATCCGCTCGTCGCGGCTCGCACGTTCGCCGGAATGCTCGCCCACCATGGGACCATTTACTCCATTTATTGTCCCGGCCACTTGTGCGCCGGTAAAGAAGACATCGTATCCACGGCCGTGGACATCTTTTTGAAAGGGATCGCATCGAATGAATAAACTGGCTCTCGCGGCGCTCCTGGCCGCCACGTTGGCTTGCTCCCGGCAGGAGGAGCGCAATCGGGAGGCGGCCGCTGCCGCCGAGCGCGCTAACGCCAAGCCGGCGCCGGTCCCGGTCAAGGTCGCCGAGGCCGAGTCCCGAAACGTCCCGAAGGCGATCGACATCACCGGGACGCTCGTCCCGGACGAAACCACCAATATCAGCTCCGAAGTCCAGGGCCGCGTCGCCGAAGTCCGCTTCGACTTCGGCCATGCCGTCCGCAAGGGCGACATCGTCGTTCGAATCGATCCCACCGACTTCCAGCTCCAATTGGACCGCACCAGGGCCTCTCTCGCTCAGGCCCTCGCTCGCGTCGGCCTCAATGCCGATCAGGAGGATGTCACGCCCAAAGACAATCCGCCGATCCGCTCGGCGCGCGCGCAGTACGAAGACGCTCTCCACAAATACGACAACGCGAAGAAGCTGGTCGAATCGGGCGACATCCCTCAGGAGCGATTCGTCGAAATCGAAAAGCTGCGCAATTCCCGCAAGGCCGCCCTCGACGGCGCGCAGGACGACTTTCGCACCCAACTGGCGAATGTGCTCGTGATTCGCGCCGAACGCAAGCTCGCCGAAAAGCGTCTCGGCGACACCACCATACGCGCTCCGTTCGATGGCATCGTGGCCGCCAAGCTCGTCTCGCCCGGCCAGTTCGTCAAGGACAACGTCCCGCTCGTTACCATCGTCAAGACATGGCCGCTTCGGCTGCGGCTGGACGTGCCGGAAGTCGCCGCCGCCGCGGTGTTTCCCGGCCAGATCCTGACCTTCACCACCGAGGCGATCCCCGGCCAGGAGTTCCGCGCCACCGTGACTCAGGTCAATCCCCAACTCGATTCCCGCGTCCGCGCTCTTTCCGCCGAGGCGCGGATGAATGGAGCCGTCCCAGCCTTGCGCCCCGGCCTCTTCGTTCAAGTGAAACTCGTCGTGTCCAAGGGGACCGCGATCACCACCGTTCCCAAGTCGGCCGTCTATCCGGTGGCAGGCCTCTACAAGGTTTTCACCGTGAATGGCGCGCGCGTTCGCGAACTGCGCGTGAACCCCGGCGAGTCGGGCGGCGACTGGCTCGAGATCTCCGGCGGCACGGTGCGCCCCGGCGACCGCGTTGCCATCACCAATCTACCCAACCTCACCGACAACGCCGAAGTGGTTGTGAACTAGGCGGAGCGTTGCCATGCAAAAACTAGCGGAAATCTGCATCAAGCGCCCGGTCTTCGCCACCATGCTCATCCTGTTCCTGGTGGTGATGGGACTCGATTCCTATCGAAAGCTCGGCGTCGACTTCTTCCCGAAAGTGGAGTTCCCGATCGTCACGATCACCACCACTCTGCGCGGCGCCGCGCCCGAGGAAGTCGAGTCGCAGGTCACCAAACGCATCGAGGAAGCGGTCAACACCGTGTCGGGCATCGACGATCTCTCGTCGATCTCGGCCGAAGGCACGTCGTTCGTCACCGTCCAGTTCGTCCTCGAAAAGGACGCCGACGTGGCCGCGCAGGAGGTTCGCGACAAGGTCGCGCGCGTGCTGCCGCAGTTGCCGGAAGACGCCGATCCGCCGGTGGTCGACAAGCTCGCCACCGACGCGTCACCGATCGTCAATGTCGTCGTCTCGTCTCCGCGCGACCTCCGGGAGACCACCAAGCTCGTCGACGACCGCATCAAGAAAAACCTCGAATCGCTGCCCGGCGTCGGCCAAGTGCGATTCGTGGGCGAACGCCAGCGCCAGATTCAGGTGTGGCTCGATACCGACCGCATGTTCGCCTACCACCTGAATGTCGATCAGGTCCGCAACGCGCTTCGTGCGCAGAACGTCGAGATTCCGGGCGGAAACCTGCAACAGGGTCCGCGCGAGACTTCGCTCCGGACGCTGGGCCGCATCGAGCGGCCGCAGGACTTCAAGCGCGTGATCGTCGGCAATCAGGGCTCGCCGGTCCGCGTCGGCGACATCGCGGATGTGGTCGACGGTTTCGAGGAAGTCCGCTCGCTCGCGCGCCTCGATGGTGTGCCCGCCGTGGTTCTCGAGATCCGCAAGCAGTCGGGGACCAACACGCTCGAAGTCATCAAGACCGTCAAGGATCGCATCGAGGAGTTCCGCAAGTTCCTCCCACCCGACATCAAGCTGAGCTACACGCGCGATCAGTCGGAGTTCATCGAGGAATCGTTCCACGCGGTGGAGGAGCATCTCATCCTCGGTGGAGTCCTCGCTGGCGTCATCGTGCTGCTCTTCATGCGCTCATGGCGCTCCACGTTGATCGCCGCGATTGCGATCCCGACATCCATCGTCTCCACCTACACGCTCATGAACATGATGGGCTTCACGCTGAACCAGATCACGATGCTGGGGCTGGTGCTAATGGTCGGAATCGTTATCGACGACGC
>SYLY01000230.1 GCA_005808475.1 Acidobacteriota bacterium | reverse complement strand
CCGCCTGCCGCGTCTCCGCCGCCTGCCGCACCCCCGCCACCTGCCGCGCCTCCGCCACCTGCGACGCCTCCGCCGCCCGCGACGCCTCCGCCACCCGCCGCGCCTCCGACGGTCATCGGCAACTCTTGAAACGCGCCGCTCTGGCCGGTCCGGAAGAACACCTTCACGCTACCAAGCGTCACTCCCGATCCGGCCTCGACCTTAGCGGTGACAGACATCTCCTTGCCCGCCTCGATTCCGCCGCCGAGCGGAGTGTGCGTGAGTTTGATCCGCGTCCCCACCGTAACCGCGTTTCGCGAACCGCCGTCTTCGCCTCCGGTGGAGAGGAACTGCTTCGTTCCGCTCGCGGTGTTGAGCGCGTTGGACGCGCTGTCCGGCAGCGCGCGGTAGTCCGGCGTGGGTACCGGCATCGGATTGAACAGCGTCTGGCTCATCAGATCGCGGACCAGCTTCAGCACGCCGCCCTCGCCGATCAGCTTGGAACCCGAGTCGGTTGCCTTCCCCGTAAAGTCGATCTCTTCGATTTTGATGCTGCCCGAGTTGATCATCTCCTGCGTGAGCAGGTCGAAGTCGGCCTGCGCGATGAGGAGGTTGAGCCCGACCCGGTGACGCACGTAGCTGAACGTCTCCTTGAAATCGATCTCGATCTTCAATCCGTAGGCCGGACGCAACGCCAGGAACTGCAGCGTGTAGCAGACCACCGCCTGTGGATCGGCGTTGCGGCGCAGCGTTTCATAAAGGAGGTTGGCCGCCTTGCCGCCGAGCCGGGCCGAGAACACGGCGGTCTGGCGTCCGAACAGCGACGGCTTGGTCGAACCGGCGGCGCTCACCTGGAACCCGTTCGCCGCGCCGGTCGCGGCGCCGGACTGGCTCAACACGTAGAGCGTCACCGTCCCATCGGTAAAGGGGACCTGTGCGAGCGAAATGCCACCCACGCCCGCGACCGCCTCGAGCGCCGGCTTGATCTGATTCTCCACTTCCTCGGGCGACGGTCCGAGTTCGGTCTCGAGCGTCAGGAATCCGCCCGCCCTGTCGTCTCCGAGCGAGAAGTTCGGCTCTCCGGTGATGTCCTCGGTGTACACGACGAAGGACAGTCCCTTACCCTGTTCCGAAACCCGCGCCTTGTCGTACGGCAGATAGTAGAACTGGCGGGGATTGGCGTGATCCCGGAAAATGGTGACGCCGCGGACGGTGTATTGCGGCGGCTCGAGGGTGAGCATGAACGTTCCTCCAATAGCCGGTCTGTCCGGCGAATTCTAAAGGTATAGTGAAACGTCCAGGGCCGCCGTTTCACTATATATCAAAAGGCCGCCAAATATGCTCACTTTTCCCGAGACTTTCACCCACCGCGACACGGTCGTGTTTCCGGACGACGAGGATCCGAACCTCTTCTACGCCCTGCCCAGCGTGCCACGTCTACGGATGGAGCAGGGCAAGCCGGTCTTCCGGGGACTGTTCTGGACCGACGCCGCCGACGGCGCGGCCGGCTCCGTGGCCGGAGTCCGGGGCGCGCAATTGAACTTCGACGTCAATATGGCGCTCACCGAGCCGGAGGAGAAGGACCTGCTCAACAAGATCCGCGATTCGGGCGTGCAGCAACAGCGCGCCGATGCGATCGCGGCGGCGGAAAAGGAGCGGCTGACGCGGCTGGCGCGGGTGCGCGGCCAGGATCCGAACAGCGTCACCGTGCGAACGCCGGAGATCCGCGCACCGCGCCTCGGGTCCATCCAGTACCTCGGCGGCAACGTGGTCCTGCTGGAGCGTGCAACCGGAGGCTTCGTCGAATGGTCTTCGGCCGGCGGACCGCCCAGCCTGATTGGAAGCAACAACGCTGCCTTCTCGCTGCGGCTGAACGCGGAGGGCGCGGCCGTCTGGTTTCGCGCGCTGGAACAGGACGCAACCGCGATCTCCGTGCGGTACGAACTGAAGTTCCAGGCGCGATTGCCCAGCCTGCAGATCCACGTTTGGGCGGGCTCGCATCAGAAGCTCGATCTCACGCGCAAGGTGACGCGGACCGTCGAAAACCGCGACCAGGGATGCAGCGACGCCGACGTGGAGAACATCGATGTCGGTGAAATCTCGGAGAAGCTAACGGAGGAGGGGCTCATCAACATCGACATCATCAAGGGCTCGGCCAAGATCAGCGACGAGCACGTGGCGCAACTTCGCAATGCCGCGCTGAACCTCATCTCCGACCGCATCAAACAGGTGATCACGAGCCGGATTCGGGGCCTCACCGAGGAGGAGCGAAAGCGATCGTTGATCACCAAGGTGGAGGAAGAGGTCACCTCGTTCGCGGAACTGCGAATGACGCAGCGCGACGTGATCGAATGGGGCGCGAATCCGCAGGCCACCATCACCAGCTTCCTGGGCGGCCTCGACTCCAGCAAGCGCAAGCAACTCATCACGCTGGTGGACCTGTCCGATCCGATCGTCGCCACCCTCTCGGTTCCCGTTTCCGTCGACGCGCCGTGGACCGGAGATCCGAAGATCACCAAGGTCCGGGTTTTTGTCGGCTACCCCGGCGGCGGCGACAATGCCCGTACCGAGATTCTGTTCGATTCCACGAAATCGTCGGAGACGGTGCGATGGCGGCGTCCGCCACGCGACCGCGGGCTGGTCCACTACCGCGCGGAGGCGTTCATCGAAGGCGTCGCGAAACCCGTCGAAGTCGCCAAGGGCGAGAGCAACGGCGCCGTCCATATCCAAGTCCCGCAACTCGGCAAGTTCGCCTTCAAGGCCCGGGCGCATCCGGACACGTTCGCCGGAACGGGATCCGCCGCGATCTCGGGCATTCAGTTCGACTACTCGTACAAGGCCCCGGGGGCGAAGGACCATACCGCCGGAAGCGTCGTGGTGCGCAAGGAAGACCTCACGGGGGTGATCGTGGCGCATAAGACCGGACTGCCGGTGGACGCGCCGGTGATCCTGCGGCCCACGTATCTGCGTTCGAACGCGGCGGCGCTCGCCGGTCCGGAGCGGACGGTCTGGGTCCGCCCCGGCGAGGAAACGCTGGTCGAACTGCCTTCGCCGTGGCCGGACGCGCTTCGGATCTCGGCGCGGTGCGCGGCCAATCTGCCTGGCCTCACCAAGGCGGTCGTGCAGATTCAGCACAAGGACCCGGCCAGCGGGTTCGAGAGCGACGCCGAGATTTCGCTCGATAAAGAGGGCGAGTGGGAGGGCAAGACCAATGTCGTCCAGGCCAACCGCGCCAACCAGAAGTTCCGCTACCGTTATCAACTCCACACGGCCGACCAGATCGCGGTGTGCCCGTGGACCGCGGCGGAGGGCGACCAGGAGATCATCCTCCCGGTGCTCGCCGTGACGCTGCGGACCGACAGGTTGAAGCTCGGTCAACAGTTTTCCGAGGCGCTGGTCAAGCTGCGGTACGACTACCCAGGCCAGCGTGACTCGGTGAGCCAGGAGTACTTTCTGACGCCCCAAGCCCGCAACGCCGTCTGGCTCATTCCGCGCGTGGACCGGACTCACGAACGCTACGCCGTGGCCCTGACGCTCTTCCGGCCAGACGGAACCGAGGTCCAGGTCGCGGAAGCGGAAAGGAGCGGACAGAATCTGATTCTGAGTCCGCCCGCCTAGGCGCACTGCCGAGGAGCCACGCATGCTGCTTTACCGGCCGCCATTTCTGATGGTGGATGGGCTGACCGCTTTCCCCGATCACGCCGATCCCCTGACGTTCTACTACATCTATTCGATCCCCGAGTTCGTCGTGGAAGGCGGCGCACCCGCCTTCTTCGCCACCGCGATCCTTCCCCCGGCGCAAGGCGGCGCTCCCGGCCAGCGGGCCGAACAGGTCTCGCGCCTGCAAGTCAGCTTCGACGTGCACCTGGCGCCGCCGCCGGCGCTGCTAGTCAAGCTAGCCGAGGAACTCGAGAAGCGGACCGGCCAGGCGCCCAAGCGCGTCGTTCCCGCGCCCTTGCACAGCGGCAAGGCGAAGCTGATCGTGGCCCGGCCCAATGCCGCCCAGCCCGAGAAGGACTTCTTCGTTTGGGAGGGATTTCCGCCCTCCCTGATTGGCGCCAACCGCGCAGCCTACGCCGTGGCGGCCCAAGGCTTCGAAGGACAGGCGCTGGCCGCGGCCCTGACGGTGGACGACTTCGCCGCCGTGGTCGCCTACGAACTGGAGTTCCACGGCCTCAGCCCGGCGTTTCAGGCGCAGATGCGGGTGGATTGGAAGCAGGTCTACGCCCGCTTCCGCGAAGTCGACCGGTCCAATTTCGTCTTCTTCAGCGACGAGATAGACAGTACCGTCGAATCCTTGCGCCGGACCAGCGCGATCGAGATTCAGGTGACCGAGCTCGACCCCGAAGCGAAAAGCTCGGCCACACGGGCGATGTTCGACGAACTGCGCAAGGAAGTGATTCAGAAGTTGTTCGAGAATCCACGCGCCATGGGCGATGTTCCTGTCGAGGAACGCATTGGGAAGGGCGTTCGCGACGTGCTGACTTCCGTCGCGATCGGCGTTCATCACAGCTTGCGGACCGTGAACCAGTCCGAACTTACGACGGCGACGATCGATGTCCGCGAACAGAAGGTGCGGAGCTACCCGTACTTCCCGCAGTCGACGCTTTCCGGAATGATCCGCCGCGCGGGCGGAGTCCGGGAGCGGCTCAAGTGGGTGTCGATCGACAGCCTTCCGAACCGCCTCGAAGAGATCCCTGTCGAGGTCTCGGCTGAATCGGGCGGCGTTGGCGTGAAGAACGTGGTGATTCAGGTCCGCGCCGACGCGGTTCCGGCGGGCGGAGAACCGTTGCTCGATACGACGCTGGTGCTGAAGCCCGGAGAGAACAAGGTGCTGCAATACCGGCGTCGCGGGACGGCGGACGCCAAACTCCAGTTTCGCGCGGACATGATCCTCGATCCGGCGCGGGCGCCCGGTGGACGCGAGAAGTTCCCGTTCGACTGGCGTCCCGTCGAGGGAGGACGCGTCTGGTTCCACGCCGAGGAATGGCTGGACACCGAGGAACTGCGCGTCGAGGTGGATGACGCGCGCATCTTCGATCAGCAGGTCCGCGTGGCGATGGAGATCGAAGCGCTGTCGCCGTCCATCGCGCCGCGCAAATTCCACCTCGACTTCGACAAGCAGAACCCGTCGCGGACCGTCGCGGTGGTGATTCCCGAAGGCGCCCCGGTCTCGTTCCGCGGCGCGGAGACGTTCCGCAAGACCAACGAGCCCGACCTCACGCGCGCCTTCGCGAGACTCGAGCCGCCGGTTCACCGGATCATGAATCCGTACGCCCGCGTCTGGTCCATGGAGTTGCGCGCGGTAGCGGATTGGACGCTGGTGGATGCGATGTTCGCCGAGTTGCGGGTGTGGGACACGGTCCGTAGGACGTGGTTGCGCGACGAGAAGAAGTTCACGAAGGACGCCGTGATCCAGACGCTGCGTTTCGACACGAGCCTGGATACGCCCCAGAAGGCGGAAGCGCGGCTTACGCGAGCCGGGCGAGACGGCTCGTTGATTCGCGGTCCGTGGACCGATCTCACGGGTCCGGTGGTTGCGTTGCGCGAGCCTCCACGCGCCGAGCGGCGTGTCCGCGTCAAGCTGCTGGCCCCGCGCTTCGACGCGCTGGGGGTGCGCAAGGTCACGGTCGACCTCACCTATGCGGACGCGCCGAACCAGATTGCGGCCCAGACGTCGCTCGAGTTCCGCGCGGACGGCGCCGTGCAGGATTGGCTCCACCCATTCCCCAATCCGGCTCAGGCCGACTTCCGCTACAAGCTTCGCGCGCTCGGCAAAAACGGCGAGCGCTTCATTGCCAGGGAAGCGGTAAGCGGTGCGGACGACCTGGAAGTGACGCTGCCAGCGGACGCATGGTAGAGCCTTGGTTCAGCCCGGTTGACCGGGGCCAAGGATGCGGTTCCGCGGTTCGGTGGCCCGCAATCAGGGAACCGTGACGAGATCGCCCTGCACCGGCTGGAACGGCGCGGTCTCCTTGCGTCCGTCGTCGAACCGCTTCTCGACGGAGAACTGAAGCTGTCCCTGGGCGGGCAGAACGGCGGACTGCTCCTCCACCACGCGTTCGCCGCGGTATTCGAACAGCACGGGGTCGCCCGCCAACTGGCCATCGTCCTTGCGCGCGCGCAACGTCACCGTGACCTTGCGTAGCCCGAGCGCGGCGGGCGCTGGACCAAGCCATTCGACGCGCACCCGGCGCGCCTCGCCGTCCGGACGGATCACCAGCGTCCCGCCCTCGGTCTCCCCCTTGCGGAGTGGCGTCACGGATCCATCGGCGCGCACCACCAGCGTCTCCCACTGCGCGAGCCCAGTCAGGCGCGGCACGGCGACTTCGAGGTCCGGCGCCTCGAAATTCGGCGGACGCAGGCGCGCGACGGACCGCGCTTCGTAGCCCGAGGCCGGATCCTTGTGCGTCAGTATGAGCGTCACCTCGAGCACGGCGGGCGAAGCGCCCACGACCAACGGGGAGACCTTGATCCGCTTCAGGAACGGACTGTTGACCACGATCTCGCCCTGTGCGTCCCGAGTCGCCGGCGTCAGGGTTCGGCCGTCCTTGAACCGGTAGGTCAGCGCGTACTGCATGAGGATCCGTTCCTCCTCGGAGGTCCGCAGGTTCCACCCGGCCTTCGGCTCCGCCGGCGTCGCGGTGATGCGCCTCTCACCAGCCAGCCGGCCCGCCGGATCATGCGCGGTCACGTGCGCCTCGACACTGTCGAGTCCGTCGATTCCCGCGCCGAGGGTAAGCGCGGCGCGGTGGACCGGGCACAGGATCTCGGGGAAGAGATCGAGGTCCACCGAACTCGAGACATGCGGCGCGGTCCAAAGCGCGGTGGGCGACTGCGTGTCACTGGCCTGCGCATAGGTCAGCCGGGCCTGCCAGCGATAGAACGGCGCCTCGCCCGGCATGTTGACCCAGGAGAGCTGGCGCGGCTGGTGATCCTGCGCGGTGAAGGCGAACTCCCGCAGCGGCACGGATTCCGCGGGCATTCGGAGTCCGCCATCGCGGGCCTGGGCGGGCGAAAGCACCGGGTCCTTGCCCCGCCACAGCACCACGCGGATCTCGCGCAACGCGGGGTGGCGCGGGAACGCCTCGGGCGCGGCAACCTCCACCGTCATCTCGCGCCAGGCCCGCGAGAGCGCCACGCGCCTGGTGCGCGCGGCCGCTCCGCCCGCGTCGCCCGCGAGGAAACGGACGTGGCGTTGCGGATTGTGAGTTCGCCTTGTCGCCGAGCGCTTCCGGTAGTCGACCTCCACCACGCGCGACCGGGTAGTCTTCGAGTAGCTGAACGACAGCTTCACGATCGACGTGGACACGGCGCCCAGCCCGAGCGACGCGGCATCGAGCGCCGGAACGGAGGGTTTGAACAACTCGCGCATCAGCACGTCGTAGAAGTCGCGGACGCTCTCGTTGACGAGCCGTTCGGCTTCCGGATCGGCGACCTGACTGACGAGGTCCACCTGGATGACGCCCTTCTCGCGCATCTTGTGGAAAGCGGTCTGGACGTCGGCGCTCACGTAGTAGACCTGCACCCCAAGTCCGGCGCGGATCGACTCGGCGACGCTGTCCAGGTTGGCGCGCATCACCAGATTCACCGCGGGCCGCAGCGCCGCGAACTTCAGATCGTAGAGCACGCCGGCGAGCGAGCCGGCCTCGCCCTCCATGGCCGCGACGAGAAGCGCCGATCCGCGTTGGTCCAGGCGCGCGTGAAAGAAGGCGTTCAGTTCGCCGCCAGAGAGCGACGGCTTTCGGCTCCCCACGACGCCCCGGACCATCCGGTCGTCGCGAATGGCCGTATCGACAGTCTCGCCGGCCTTGGCGTCGAGCAGGATCAGGTCCACGCTGCCGTCCTCCCACGGCGGCGCCACGAGCTGGAGGCCCGTGCGTCCCAGGCGCCCCGCAAGCGCGGCGCGCGCGTCAGCGAGGCGGTCCGGCCGCACGCTGCATTGCACGCCCAATGTGAATATAGACCCCACCGCTTTGTCCAGCGCCGCCGTACCGCCTACCAGCGCGTCGTCCGGGTAGAACACTTGCAGGGAGAGGTCCGGTTCACCGGCGCCCAACTGGGCCAGACCGATTTCGTCGGGAAGATAGTAGACGAGGTCAGGGTTCTCGTGGTCCGCGAACAGCGCCAGCCCCCCCGTGGAGTCAATCGGCCTGGAGAGATCGAGCATATGTTCTATAGTGATTCCAGGCGATAAAACGATGCAAGTGATTTTGATTCTCGACGCGGAAAGCGGCGGCAAACGGCTCGCGAGCCTTTCACGCAAGCTGGGAGCGCCGTTGAAGGCGATGCATCCGGGGACCTCCGACGCGGGATTGCGCAAGTACTTCACGGCGGAGGTTGGCGACGCCGAGGCGGAGGAAGCAGCCCAGCGCGTACGGACCGAAGCGGGCGTCGAGGCGGCATACACCAAACCAGCGGATTTCGCCCCGTTCTGAAGATTGTTCGTGTTTCGTGAAACGGACGCCGGCCGAGGCGTCACTACCCCGGTGAGACATCCATCCGGGGAGGAACCTCATGGCGACGCGGCGAAGGTCAGACAATAACGGCTTCAACTTGTTTCCTGGCGAGCAGGAGTTGGTGGTGGTCGCCAAGAAACAGGCGGGGCTGCGGGTTTCCGGACCCTCCATCGAGTCCGCCACTGGCGCCAATACGAAGTCGCTCGAGACGCTGTGCGCGGAGCGGGGGTTCGAACTGGTCCCGCTCTTCGGACTCAGCGAGGACCGTATCGCGCGGCGCGCCGAGAGCGTCGAATCAGCGTCTCCGGACGCGGGTCCGCTCGAGATGGCGCTGTACTACAAGGTTCGAGCCCCGGAGGAGATGCTGGAGGGGATCCGGCAGGCGATCCTCAACGAGAGCACCGTCGAAGGCGCCTACATCAAGCCTCCGAGCTATCCGCCGTTTTGGGTTTCGCAGCCCGGAATCGTGACGGCGCAGGCCGCGCCCAACGTGGCTCCGCCCAATACGTCCGACTTCACCGCGCGCCAGCTTTACCTGGACGCGGCGCCTGGCGGAGTCGACGCGCGTTTCGCGTGGACTGTCGCGGGCGGGCGCGGAGACAACGTCCAGATCATCGACATAGAAGGCGCTTGGCGGTTCACCCATGAGGATCTGGCACAGAACCAGGGCGGCGTGGTTGGCGGCACTCCAAGCCCCGATCTTGGCTGGCGAAATCACGGAACCGCCGTCGTGGGTGTATTCGGAGCCGACGTGAACTCGATCGGGGTGACCGGCATCTGTCCGAACGCCCATACGCGCGCCATCTCGATCTTCGGCGGACTCGGATCCGCGGCCGCGATCCGGCAGGGGGCGGACCTGTTGCGGCCCGGCGATGTGATGCTGCTCGAACTGCACCGTCCGGGTCCGCGCTTCAATTTCGCGAGCAACGCCAACCAGACCGGGTTCATCGCCATAGAGTGGTGGCCGGACGACTTCGACGCAATCCGCTATGCCATCGGTAAGGGCATCGTCGTGGTGGAAGCGGCTGGCAACGGAGCCGAGGATCTCGACGCGGCGGTTTACGAGACGGCGGCAACCGGCTTCCCGGCCTCGTGGAAGAATCCGTTCCGCCGGGCGAACCGCGATTCCGGCGCGATCCTGGTCGGCGCGGGAGCGCCGCCGCCGGGTACGCATGGCAACGACCACGGTCCGGACCGTTCGCGGCTCGGCTTCTCCAACTGGGGCGCCTTGATCGACGTCCAAGGCTGGGGCCAGGAAGTGACGACAACCGGAGGCCGTCATTCCACCGCGGGCGATCTGCAAGGTGGCGCCAACGAAGACGTCTGGTACACCGATACCTTCGCCGGAACCTCGAGTGCTTCGCCCATCGTGGTGGGGACGCTCGGCTGCGTTCAGGGCGTGCTCCGCGCGCAGGGCCGCATTCCGCTGACTCCCGCGCGGGCGCGGGCGCTGTTGCGCGAAACCGGTTCTCCGCAACAGGCGTCCGACGCCGCGCCGCTCACCCAACGGATCGGCAACCGGCCCAACCTTCGCCAACTCATCGCCTCCGTCACCGACCAGCGGCAATGGAACGGAGTCCAATTCAGCAATTCCGTTCCGGCCAACGAGACCAGATCGTGGTTCACTCCCAGTTGGCCTGCCCATTGGCACGTCGTCTGGACCGTGGTTCCGCGGAGTCCGCTCGCGCAGCAGGCCCAGATCACCTGGAAGGTCCAGGTGCAGCGGCAGACGGACGCGCTGGTTACCTATCACATCCACGTCACCAATCTGTCGAATCAGCCGGTCGAGTTCGAAGCCCGCTTCGCCGTGATGGGCTGGTAGGAGGCATCATGAGAGTCGCTTCTCACTTCACCGCGACCGTGGACGCCAATTCGGTGAGGCGGTGGTTCGCGCCAGGGTGGCCCAAGGACTGGAATGTCGTGTGGACCGTGATACCCACAGCGCCGGCCGCCGCGGTGGCGCAGATCGAATGGACCGTGGAAGTGCAGCGGTTGTCCGAGGAGCACGTACAATACTGGATCAGCGTCCGGAATCTGACCGGCGAGCAGGTAACCGTGGAAGCCCGCTACGCGGTCGTCAACTGAGAGGAGTCACGATGAGAATTACGATTGACATCGACCAGGACGGCGCGGCGCCCCGCGCCGAATCCGCGCAGGGGCAGGCCGCACCCGCCCCCGCGGCGGCGGACGCGGGCGGGCCTCCGGCGTGGTTGATTGCCGCGATCGAGGCGGCGGGTGGTGGAACGGCGTCCGCGGCCCCGCCGCCAGTCAAATAGGGGGAAAGACAAATGAAGTTCGCCGCACGGTTCCTTAATACGCGGTCCGGGGAAGACGTGAGTTACTACGTCGCCAACCTCGGAACCAAAACAATGTTTCCCCAGGCGCGGAAGACGCTCTATTACACGGTGATCCGGCTCCAACTCACCCGCGTGGGGCCGACCCTGCGCGGCGAGACCTTGGAGGAGGCCGACGCGAAGGCCCAGATCAAGACTCTCCGCAAGTCAGCCGACTGGGAGAAGATCGACACGCCCTTCGAATGAGGCAGGTCCCCCTCGAGGCAACCGACGTACTGGCCCAGCAGCCCGTGGTGCAGGTAGGGGCCGCGCGCAACCATGCCATGGCCGCGGCGGCGGCCATGGGCGGCAAACGCCAATGCGCGGAGCCTGCGTTGCAAGTCCAATGCGCCCAGTGGGTTGCGGCGGCGCTCGCAACGCGACTCATGCTACTTGCACCACGGGCTGCTAGAGCTTCGACCGAGTGATTCGGCCACGCGCGAGACCCGCTCGACCGGGTCATCCTCGTGCTCGGCGGCTCCGCGCCGGCGGCCTACCGGCGCTTCCAGCGGGCGGGCGAAGCCGCGCTCACAGGCCGTCCTGTACAATGTCAACGGTAAACGGACCATTCGACGCCGGAGACGCACTCGACCTGTCGCGGGACGACTGGGGAGCCGCCCGCGCGTCAACTCCAGGAGGAAACATATGAAGCGATTCTTGATTTGCCTTTCGATCGCGGGAGCCGCGCTCGGTCAAGGCACGGACGACAAGTGCGTCAACCTGCCCACATCGGCGCAGTTGCGGACCTTCTTACAGCAGGCGCCGGGCCTCGCCGACGGAGTGGTCGGCGGAACGGTGGGCGGCCTGTTCAACGGGGCGCGGATGTGGGGCGCGATCGTGAACCGCGCCGGCGAAGTCTGCGCCGTGGCCGCGTCCACTTCCGATCCCACGCAGGTGTGGCCGGGCAGCCAGGCGATCGCCAAGGCGAAGGCATACACCGGCAACGCGTTCTCGGTCGACTCGCTGCCGCTGTCCACGGCGCGGCTGTACACGTTCACCCAGCCGGGCCACTCGCTGTGGAGCCTGGGCCAGTCGAACCTGTTCAACCCGGCCGAACTGCAGACGCAAGCGGACGCGCAGAAGAGTAACGGCAAGATCGCGGGAGGCCTGATCTTCTTCGGCGGCGGCCTGCCGATCTACCGGTCCGGCCGGGTTGTCGGCGGACTGGGCATCAGCGGAGACACCTCTTGCGCCGACCACGAGGTGGCCAAGCGTGTGCGCCAGATGGCGGAGCTGAACCCGCCAGGCGGCCCCACGGCCGACGACATCGTCTATACCTATCTCGATGGCGTCAGCGTGTTCGCCCATCCGCGCTGCATCAACACCTGGCGCAACGGCAGCCGGGTGGGAGACGAGATTCCGGCCAAGGACTACTGAGGACGCCGCGGGCGCGGCGGCCAACCATGCCGCCGCGCCGGGCCTTGCGGTACACTGGTTTCTCCCATGAAGCCAGTTCCTCCCGCGAAACAACAGGCGCTCGTCGCCCGCCTGACGAAAGCGTGCGGCGGAGGTTACTCGCCCAAGCAGCGCCGTAAATACTTCCTCACCGGGCCGCAATGGGCGGCCGCCTACGAAGGCCATGCGCTATTCCACGCGCCGACCCGCCGTCCGGTGGGCTACGAGGAAGTGATCCGCGAGTACGGCAAGATCGGCATCGGCTACTGGGCGACCCACGATACCGACGTCATCGCGACGCCCGACCTGGGGACCGCGCGGCAGGACGAAACCGTGGCGGGCATCAAGAAGGCGCTCAAGAAGCACGGACTGCAATGCTCGATGGTGACCACCGAGACCTTCCATCACGCGGTGTTCGCGGCGTCGCCCGCCGCCGAGGCTCCGGAGGTCCGCGAATACTCCAAGTGGCGGCTGACCAACACCGTGCGCATCGGCCACGAACTCGGCGCGCAGTTCGCGGTCTACTGGCCGGGGTCGCTCGGTTACCAGGTGCAAGGCGCGGTGGAAGAGACCAACACCCTGCGCTGGTATGCCGAAGGGCTCAACGCCGCGTGCGAGGCCGACATCGCCATCGCGCGCGAAAACGGCCGGCCGACTTTGAAGCACTGCCTGGAAGCCAAGCCGTTCGAGCCCGCCGCTCAGATCCTGCTGCCGAGTTCGGACGCGATGCTCGCGTTCATTTTCTCCGGTCTGCTGAAGCACCCGGACATGGTAGGCCTGAACCCGGAATATCTGCACGAACTGATGTGGGGCGCGGCCGTTCGCGCCGCGCTGGCCCGCGCGCTGCTGTGCAACAAGCTCTTCCACTTCGACATCAACGACGGCTATCCGCTCAAGCACGACGTGGACATCGGCGTCGGATTGGTGAATCCGCTCGACTGGCTGAACGTGCTGGTGATGCTGCGCACGCACGCCTACAACGGCCCGTTCAATCTCGACTACAAGCCTCCGCGCACCACGTCGAATCAGGGCGTGTTCTCGGTGAGCTTTCCCACCACGGTCGACCGGTTCATTACGCTGTGGGAGATGGCCGGGGAGGTCTCGTCGGACGCGGTGATCTCGCAGGCCTACGAGGCCCTGCGCGCCGGGGGCGGTGGAGATCCGCGCGACGCGGCCTCGCTCGCCGAAGCCAACCGCGAGTTGCTCACGCTGCACGAATTGATCGCGCACCGGCTCTTCCAGATCCTGGTGGGCGCGCACAAGGGCCGTATCTACTCGGTCTGACGCGCGATGCCTCCCGGCAAGACGCTGATCGTCGTGGGCGCCGCGCTAGTGGTGCTGGGCGTGCTGGTCACGCTCGGCGGGAAGCTGCCGTTCCGGCTGGGAAGGCTGCCGGGCGATATCGCGATCGAGGGCAAGCGGGGATCGTTCTACTTCCCCATCGTCACGTGCCTGTTGCTCAGCCTCGCGTTGACGCTGATCGGCGCGCTGTTCCGGCGCAGGTAGTCAGCGGCGGCGGCGCTTCTTCGCGGCGGGCGGAATCACCAGCCAACGGTAAGACGAAGCCGCGACCAAGGCGCGCGGATCCCGCATCTCGACGATGTCGGCGATCGCCGTACGCTTGGCAGCCGCGCGGGCGTGGAAGTCCTTGGCGATTTCGTAGCCGATCCAGTAGCCTACGTTGGCCGGGCGGCCGCTGTTTTCGCCCGCGTCGTAGATCCAGCCCGTGTGGTAGGACCCGTGAGCCCGGCGCGCGAACTCCTGGAACAGGGCCGCCTTGCGCGGCGACGCCCATTCCACCAGCGCCGGATTGGTGTGCCGCCCGGTGATCAGTTCGGCGACGAAGTCCGCCGCGCCTTCCCGAAGACAAGCCACCAGCAGGGTCGAGTCCGTGGTGCGGGCCTGATAGACGTGCACCATCTCATGCACCGCCGCCGCTGCGATCCCCTCGGGCGGCGCGAGAAACGCGCGTTGCCACGGCGCCAATTCCGAGTCGTCGAGACCCGGTCCCTTGGAGAAGAACTCCGCCGCCAGATACACCCCGTCGCGCTCGCCGCGTCCGGCGCCGGACACCGAACCCACGCCGATCGTCACCGGAACTCCGGGATGCGGATAGAGTTCGCGAAACGCCTCGAGCGCGCGCTCGATCTCTGGCTTGGCTTCCGCCACACGACGGCACCCCGGCTCTGAGGTCGCGAAGAACTTCGGGTAGAGCCGGTAGGACTGCGTGAAAATGGCGGGGTCGCCGGCGCCCGCCAGGTACCGCTTCCATCCTGGCGACGCCTTGGCGAAATACCGGGATCGCAGTTCCTCCACCGTGGCCGCCGCGGCGCGCTCGCGGTGGAACAGCCCGATATCGCCGGTCTCCACTTGAGCGGCCATCGCCGCGGCCAACAGCCAGCTCACCATGCGTGATAGTAGCCGCCGCGCTCCGCCAGATCCACTTCGGTGCGAAAGAGCGCGGACAGGTTCGCCGAAGTCAGCGCCTCTGTCTTCGCGGCATCCAGGAAGACGCGTCCCTCGCGCAGCATGATCACGCGGGAGATCTCGGGGATGATGTCGGGCAGGTGGTGCGTCACCAGGATGACGCCCGTTCCATCGGCCACGATCTTCCGCACGATTTCGCGCAGTTCATGCATGGCGTGGAGATCCAGACTGTTGGTGGGCTCATCCAGGATGAGCGACTTGGGACCGTGCACCAGCGCCCGCGCCATCACCACGCGCCGCGCTTCGCCGGAGGATAGCTCGTTGATCCGCCTTTCCGCCAGATGCGGAATTTCGAGCAGTTCCATGACTTCGGCGGCGCGCGTCTCCATCTCCGGTGTCACCACGTGATTGGGCCAGATGCCGATCGACGAATGGAACCCGGACAGCACGATCTCGAGGCACGGGTAGTCGTTGCGGGAGCACGCATCCACGAGGTCGTAGGAGACGATGCCCAACAGCGGACGCAAGTCGAAGATGTTCCAGACCTGCTTGCCGTGGATCGACAGCGACGAACCGGGGACGTCGGGATCGGGGTAGAGTTCGCGGGTGATGGTCTTGATCAGGGTCGACTTACCGCAACCGTTCGGGCCGAGGATCGCGACGTTCTCCCCGGCGCCGATCGAGAAGTCGAGGCCGTTCAGGACATGGCGTCCACCGCGCCGGATGAAGACGTTGCGGTAGGCGATGAGCGGCGGCGGCGCGCTCATTCGCGATTCAGCGCCACCGCGCGGTAGAAAGGCTTGGATTTCTCGGCCGGATCCATGGTGAACGTCTGCTCCGTCCTGGCCGGATCGTAGTCGCGCCACAGCCAGATCATCTCCTCGGCCAGTTCGGCGTGGCCGGCGTTGCGGGAGTGGCCGCCGTTGCCCCACACGAGCTTGAAATCGTATTCCTTGTACTTGAGCGAGTTGGCCAAGGCGATGTTGGTGGCGGGCCAGCTTCCGTGCTCGTTCTCGAGATCCTCGTAGCCGTCCTGGAGCCAGACTCGTATGTTGCGCTTGGTGTCCTTGCGAACCTTGTAAGGGTAGACGTTGCCGCCGTCGAGCACGCCCGGCTGCCACTGGATGGAGGTGAAACTGCCGATCCGGCTCAACACGCGAGTGAACAGTTCGGGATGCGTGTAGGCCGCGTTGAACGCGCAAATTCCGCCCGACGAGTCGCCCGCGATGGCGCGGCTGTAGCCGTCCTTGCGCAGATTGTACTTCCTGCCCACTTCGGCCAGGATCTCGTCGCGCAGGAAGCGGGGATAGCGGTCGTCCATGGTGTCGTACTCGATGCTACGCATCCGGCGCCGGCCGGCCATTCCCGGGGAAACCAGCACCTGCACGATGGGCGGAATCTTCTTCTGGTGCGTCAGGTTGTCGAACACGATCTGGGCGCGCGAGGGCAGTTCGCGCGGGGCAAGCACCTCGCCGTCCTGCCACACCATCACCGGCGCCGGAACAGCCGGATCGTACTGGGCGGGACCGTAGATCCAATAATCGGACTTCATCCCCGGATAGATCTTGCTCTCGTGGATCAGCTTGCCTTCCAGCTTGCCTTTCGGCACGCCGGGCTGTTCGTAGGAATCGGGACCGAACGCGGGGACATTGTCCATGCCGCCGGTCTTTTTGCCGTCCACCAGATAGTGGAAGTTGTGGGTGCGGCCGGTGCGGAGCTTCGCCGTGGTCCACCAGAAGCCGTCCTTGGACTTCCGCATCGCGGGGCCGGGCTCGCCGTTCACGATCAGCACCGGCTTTTTCGCCGCGTCCGCGGCGAACAGGAAATCGGGCCCGGTGCTCACGGCGGCGGACGCCTTGGCAACGCGGTCGCCGAGCGCTTTGCGCAGACCGGCTGGATCGGACTTGGCTTGCCGTAGCGCTTGCGGAAAGTCGAGCGATTGCGCCGCGGCGCATAAGGCGGCGGCAAGGAATACGGGGATTCGCATCAGGGAGAGGCTAGCGCGCGCGGCGGGCGTTCCGCAACTCGAGGATGAGCGCCATCACCTTGGTTTCGATTTCGGTGGCGGCCTCGCGGTAGGCCTCTTCCGAGAGCCCATAGGGATCGCCCACTTCCCACCGGCGCTCTCCGCGGTCGAACGGCGGAGGCAGCTTCAATCCGCTGATGTTCACCACCACGTCGAACGGACCCATCACCGCCTCGAGCCCCTTGGAGAACTGCGTGGGGATGTCGACGCCGCGAGCGGCGAGCACCTTCGTGGTGAGGGGCGGCACCGATCCGAGCGGCGCCAGTCCGGCGCTGCTGGCGTCGATCAGGTCATCGCCGTACTTGCGGGCGAAACCCTCCGCCATCTGGCTTCGAACCGCGTTGCCGATGCAGACGAATAGCACGCGCGCCCGGCGGGCCGGAGCGCTCGGCGTGTCGGCGCGGAAGGAAGCCGAGGTGGGGTTGTAGTTGGACCGGGGAGAGAACTTCGACATGGTTCAGCGGATCCTGGCGGCGAACAGGCGGTGAACGCGATCGCTCGAGGTCAATTCGGGATGGAAGGTCGCGGCCATATGCAGCCCGTCGTCCACCAGCACCGGCGTACCCTCGAACCGGGCCAGCACTCGTGTGGAAGGCCCCACGCGGCGGATGACCGGCGCTCGAATGAACACGGCCTCCACCTCTTCTTCGTCGATCGCGATCCTGGCCACATGACTGTGCACCTGCCGCCCGTACGCATTGCGCTCCACCGATATGTCCATCAGCCCTAGCGACACTTGCACGGGATTGGAAACCTCGCGAGCGAGCAGGATGGCGCCGGCGCAGGTCCCGAACACAGGCTTGGACCGTCCGAATTCGCGCAGCGGTTCGAGCAGGTTCTCATAGCCGATCATCTTCAGCATGGTGGTGCTTTCGCCGCCGGGGATGATGAGACCGCCGCACCCGGCCAGACCGGCCGCCGTGCGCACCTGCACCGATGACAGGCCGAGGCCCGCCAGCACGCGCTGGTGCGCTTCGAAGTCGCCCTGTAGGGCGAGCACTCCGGCAATGGGCACGGACGCTACCAGCCCCTGGTTTGCAACAACTCCGATTCCTGGAGCTTCGAAATGTCCAAACCGAACATGCCGATGCCGAGGTCCTCGCTCGCCTCCAGCAGCTTGACCGGATCGTTCCAATGGGTCGCGGCCTTGACCACGGCGCGGGCGCGCGCGTCGGGATCGTCCGACTTGAAGATGCCCGAGCCGACGAAGACGGCTTCGGCGCCGAGCGACATCACGAGCGCCGCGTCGGCGGGCGTCGCGATGCCGCCGGCCGAGAAGTTCGGCACCGGCAGCTTGCCATGCTTGGCGACGTACTGCACCAGTTCCAACGGCGCTTGCAGCTTCTTCGATTCGGCCACCAGTTCCTCGTTGCCGAGCACGGTGAGCTGCCGCATCTCCTTGACGATGGTGCGAATGTGACGCACCGCTTCCACGATGTTGCCCGAACCGGCCTCGCCTTTGGTGCGGATCATCGCCGCTCCTTCGGCGATTCGCCGCAGAGCCTCGCCGAGATTGCGGGCTCCGCACACGAACGGCACCTTGAAGCCGCGCTTGTCGATGTGATGCTCTTCGTCGGCAGGGGTGAGCACTTCGGATTCGTCGATGTAGTCGACTTCGAGCGCCTCGAGAATGCGAGCCTCGGAGAAATGCCCGATGCGCGCCTTCGCCATCACCGGGATGCTCACCGAGGCCATGATCTCGCGAATCTTCGAGATCGGAGCCATGCGCGCCACGCCGCCTTCCTTACGGATGTCGGCGGGAACGCGCTCGAGCGCCATCACGGCCGTGGCTCCGGCTTTCTCCGCGATGACGGCTTGCTCGGCGTTGGTGACATCCATGATCACGCCGCCCTTGAGCATTTCCGCGAGTCCGATTTTGACTCGCAATGAATCGTCTAGAAAGACCATAATTCGAGTTTATCGCACCGCGCGGCAAAAGACCCGAATTGCCGCTACCATCTTAAGGAGTGGTGGAATCGCCGTCCGAAGCCGCCGCCCGCATTCTGGATTGCTGCCGCCGCGCGGCGCCTTGGCCCGATCACCTTTTGCGCGAATTGGTGGAGGCCGCGGAACGTCCAGAAGCATCGCGGGCGATATTCCGGGATCTGGTAGAGCCGCTGTGCGACGCATTCGAACCGGCGTTGTGCGACCGGTACGCGGAGGTGTTCTCCGACGCGATCGCGCAGGTGCAGCCGGGATGGAGCGCGCGCGAGTTGCGCGCCCGCTACGCGCGTATCCGGCGCACGCGCCCGGTGCTGGGCGATTTCGCGCGGGTGTTCGTGCTGTCCCGAGTGACGCTGGGCGCCGATGTCGCGGTAACCAGCGTCGTGCTGGACGCGGTGAAAAAGCGCTTCCCCCGCGCGCGGATCGCACTGGCCGGCAACCGGAAGAGCCATGAGCTGTTCGACGCCGATCCCCGTATCGAGTTTCTGGAGGCGCCGTATTCGCGCACCGGGCTCCTGCGAGACCGGCTGGAGGCGGGCCTTCGTCTGCGGCCGCTGTTGGACGGCGGCGACGCGCTGGTGGTGGACCCGGATTCACGGCTGAGCCAGTTGGGACTGCTGCCGGTGGCGGACGAGCGGCGTTACACGTTCTTCGAAAGCCGGTCCGCCGGCGGCGGCGGACAAGCGTCACTGGGCGAGTTGACCAGAGACTGGGTCCGCGAAACGTTCGGCGTGGAAGACGCGCGCGCGTTCATCGCTCCCGCGTCCGCACCGGTGTGCGACGACGAGGGATTGACGGCGGTAAGCTTCGGGGCCGGCGAGAATCCGGCGAAACGGATCGCCGGCGATTTCGAGCGCGAATTGCTTGCGTACCTGATCGAGCGGGGAGAAGCTCCACTGCTCGACGAAGGCGCGGGCGGCGAGGAAGCCGAACGCGCGCGTGCGCTGGCGGCGGCGTTCGCGGGCAAGGTCCGGACCTGGTCGGGCGCGTTCGCACCGTTCGCGGCCTCGATCCGGCGCGCGCGGCAATACGTGGGTTACGATTCGGCGGGCCAGCACGTCGCGGCCGCTTGCGGAACTCCTCTGTTGACGGTGTTCGCGGGCTTCGTTTCGGAGCGGATGTTCCAGCGCTGGTCGCCCTCCGGGCCCAGTGCGATCGAGGTGGTGAAGGCGGTGGGCGGCCCAGTCATGCCCGAGGCGGCGGCGGCTTTCGAGCGGCTCCGCTCAGCCCGCGTTCGGCCGTAATGGTTCATGATGGATGGATGCCGGCTTCTTCCATCGACTTCGGTTATCCGTGGTGGCTCAGCTATGGACATCTGGCTGTCCTGGTCCCCGCCCTTGGCCTTCTGATCCTGGGCCGCGCCCGCGGTTGGGCCGTTTGGCCGATGGCGCTGTTCGGCGTCGTCGCGGCGTGGGCGGCGGCGGCGCTTTTCGTCACGCGGTCGTTCGAAGTGAACGGCGTTGCCAAGCTGCCGGTGGCGAACTTCCTGGCATCGGGAGCCGGACGGGTTCTCGATATCGGCGCGGGCACGGGCCGCTCGTCGATCATGGTTCTCGCCGCGCGCCCCCAGGCCACGCTCGTCGCGTTGGACCTGTTCGCGGATTCCTTCAAGGGACACTTCGGAGACCAGGGTAGTCCTCGCGACCGGCTGATGGCGAACCTGAAAGCCGCGGGCGTCGACCAGCGGGCGTCCATCGTCGCTGCCGACATGCGGAAGTTGCCGTTCGAGGACGCGAGCTTCGACGCCATCGTCAGCGCCTACGCCGTCGACCATGTGGGGCGGGAAGGCGCCAGCCAGACGCTCGCCGAGGCAAAGCGCGTCGTCAAGCCGGGTGGCGAATTTCTGCTCATCCTCGTCGGCAACGACCGGTGGACCAAGTTCGCATTCGGCCCGATGCTCACGCACGGGGGAACCCGCGGACCGGGCTGGTGGCGACAACGTGCCGGCGATGCGGGGTTCCAGGTGCTCGAGGAAGGAACCGCCCCGGCGAGCCTGTTCTTTTTGCTCCGGCGTGGTTGACGGGACTTCCGGTCCACACGTGTTATCATCCGAGGACCCGAGCCATGCCTCGCAACTTCATCGGCATCACCATGATGCCCGAGTGGATCCAGCACGAAGGGATCGAGCGGACCGTCGATAACCTGGCCTCGATGGCCGGGGCCACGGCGGTGGCGACTTCGCCCTACGTGATGGAGGCGGCCGACGACAAGACGGGCTCGCGCGAACCTCCGGTCGACGCGGGCGCGGGCAGCGTGCGCCTGCTCGACCGCACGTTGTGGGGCAAGCGCGAGTTGTTCGTCCGCACCGCGCCCAGTTTCGCTCCCGACACGCGGCTGTACCGCGGACTGCGGTATCAACCGCCGGAACCGAACGCCCTTACACGCGCGCAAGGGCCGGTGATCAAGCAGTTCATCCGGGCCGCCCACGCACGGCGTTTGAAAGTGTATCTCCAGGTGCAGGCGGCGATTCCTCCCGGCTATCGCGTGCAGTTCGGCGGACCTCAGGGCGACGACCGCCCCACGTTGCCCGACGGACGCGTGCCACCCCGCCGCCTGGCGAACAACGGCAGTCTGGCGAGCCCCCACATCGCCGCCTACCACGGCGCGCTGCTGCGCGATCTGGTGCAGGCGTACCCCGACATCGACGGCCTACGCGTCGACTGGCCCGAGTATCCGCCGTATTTCCTCGACGACGTGTTCCTCGACTTCGGTCCGCATGCCTCCGCCGCCGCCACCCGGCTCGGTCTCGATTTCGAGGCCATGCGGCGCGCTGCCGGCGACCTCTACCGTCACATGCACGGCGGATTGAAGAACCGGGACCTGATTCCGTGGGCCGAGGCCGACGGCGGCCGTTACCGGTTGCTGCACGTACTCAAGGACCAACCGGCGTTGCTCGACTGGCTCCGCTTCAAGGCGATCCTGGTGGAGGAGTTGATCGCCGGGTTTCGCAAGGCGATCGACGAAGCCGGCGGGAAGAAGATCGAACTGGTCCCGAACGCGTTTCCACCTCCGTGGTCATTGGCGTCGGGCCTCGATTTCGGGCGGGTAGCCAAGCACGCTTCCGGCATCGGAACCAAGTTGTACACGATGCACTGGCCGGTGATGTTGCGATTCTACGGCGACGCGTTGCTGGCGGCGAACCCGGGGATCGACGAGAAGCTGCTGACGCGCGCCCTGGTCCGCTGGCTGGATATCGCGGACGACGCGGGATTGCCGTCGCTCCGCGACTACGTGTACCCGGAGCCGGACCAGGCGCACCCGGTAGGCGAACGCGCGCAGATGCGCAAGATCGCGGAGGCGCAGATCGCGGCCGGCGCGACGCCGGTGTACGCTCTGGCGCACGGTTATGGGCCGGTCGAGGACTTCCGGCGCCGGATCGGGATCGCCTGGCGCGCGTCGGCTCACGGGGTGTGGATCAACCGTTACGGGTATCTCAGCGACGCCAAGCTGCGGACGATACGGGAGATCTGCGTCAGGGAGCGCTGACGGCGGCAAAAAAGTACACCTCGGAGTAGCTTTCCTGTGGTAGTATTTTTTCAACCCTGGCAACGGGTCCACTAACCCGGCGCGGCCCCGCGTGGCGGCTCGAAAAAAAAACAGAGGAGCGTGTAACAAAAAGGGTGTCCAAAGTCATATATAAGTGCACGAATTTCGGTCAATGCGAAAACGCCACTCCATCGAAGACGTTCGCTCTCTCCGACAGCGACAGCAAGCTCTGTCCAGGCTGCGACAAGCCACTCGCAGCCGGAAAGGCCCCGCCGCCGGGCCTTCCGCTGAAGGTGATCGGCGGGATCGCGGCGGGATTGTTGGTGGGGGCGGGAGCCTGGTGGTTCGGGGTCGCGTCGCGCCCGGATCCGGTGCGCGCGGATCCGGTGCGCGCGGAAACGATGATCACCGACTTCTTCCCGCACGTGAAATGAGGCGCCCGTGAGAATCGCGATCGCCTTGTTACTTCCGCTCTTCGCCGCCTGGGCGCAGAGCGACGACGACTTGAAGATGAAGATCCAGGACAGGGCTCCGGCGGTGAAGGGGCTGATCGTGGCGGGCTCGGCGCGGGAAACAGAGGCCGGCTACCTGGAATCAGCGGGCGGAACCGCACCGGATGCGCGGCAAATCGTGGACGAGGAGAACGCCGATAGAAGGCTCGCCTTCGAACGGATCGCGAAGGCGTCCAATCTGGCGCTCGAGCAGGTGGCGACGATGTTCGCTGCCCGGGCGAAGCTCGCCGCCGCGAAGTGGCACGACCCCCCGGGAAACGGCGCGACCTGTGGCGCCCCGGCCAAGGACGCCGATGTCGCGCGCCTGCTGGTCTACGTGAAGCAGGGAATGAATCTGGCGCGGGCGGAGAAATTCGAGGAGGCTCTCGCCGAGTTCAAACCGGCGCTGGAGATCGACCGCAACTTCCTCTCCCTGAACCAGAACATCGGGTCCATGCGGATGAAGCTGAAGCAGTACAAAGAGGCGCTGGAGAGCTTCGAGGCCGAGTCGAAGCTGGTCGAATGCCTGGCAGGCTTGGCGCCGGCCGCGCTCGGCCAATACGCCTACTTCATTGAAGGCGCCGATCGAGCCAAAGCCTTGGCGGAGCAGATCCCCAAGGCGAGAGCCGAGGTCCACTACAACATCGCTTCGCTTCATTCGGTGCGCAAGAACAACGACGCCGCGATCGAGGCGCTCCGGAAATCGGCAAAGGCCGGTTTCGCCGGCGCCAAGCTGCTGGCGGAAGACCCCGATCTCGCGTTCGTCCGGACGGATCCGGCGTTTCGAGAGATCGCGGCCGAGGTCCAGAAAAACAGCGTCTTGAAGGACAGAGACAACAAGAGGTGACCATGAGAACCCCCACCGCGCTTCCCGTTCTGCTGGCCGTGCTCTCCGGCGCGGCGCCAATCGGATTCACCGCGCACTTCAAGTGCGGCATGCTCGGCACCAAGTCCGACGAAGTGACGCTGCTTGTGCCGCGGCCGCCCGATGCGTTTCTTCAGCAGAAGAATGTCCTTATCACTGTCGATGAGGCGGTGGGCGCGTTCCGGGGACATGCGGGATTGAAGTCGGGCATCGAGAAAGCTCTCACGCCAGACTTCGCCGTGGTGGCCGCGAAGCCGGAAGCGACGATCAAGGTGGCGGTCACGGCGTACGAGCGCCCCACGACGCGCACGTTTACGGTGGTCGAGACCCGCAACATGAAGGTGGGTCAGAAACAGGCGAAGAACAGCGACGGCACCGGCAAGGTCAACAAAAAGGGCGAGCCCATCATGGTGGACGTCTACGAAGATCGTCCTGTCCCGGTGCAGTATTGGGAGGGGCGTGGATCGCTGGCGGCCAGCGTGAAAGTGGAGGATGCCAATGGCGTTCTGCTCGATGGGTTCACGCCGCGCGCCGACTATTCGGAGAAGCGGGAGCTTTCGGTGCAAGGCGTCGCCAGCACGGGCGGCGGGCTGGCGCGACCCTCGAAGGCGACAATGAATCCGTTCCGTTTGGCGCGGAGCGCGGCGGCCACCCCGTCCGGCGCGAGATCGTCGTCGGCGCTGCCGACGCCCGACGCGATCGACATCGAACTGGTGGAGGATCTGGCCGGCGGCTTCACGCCGCGCTATCGCAAGACGCGCGTCGCCGAGCAGTTCAAGCTCTCCTGCACCGATCCGTTGCGGCCCGGCAACGACGCGGCCAAGGGCGGCGATTGGGCCGGCGCGTTGAAGCTGTGGGACTCCGCGAAGATGAAAAAGAAAGACGAGGAAGGCGACCGCATCTTCAACATCGCCGCAGCCAACGAGGCCCTCGCCTACGACACCTACGCCAAACAGCAGAATCCCGACGAGGCGGAACCGCAGTTCGCCAAGGCGCTCGAACTCTACGAACAAGCCCGCCAGCTCGACCCGAAGGAAAAGTACATCACCCAGAGCAGCGGCCGTCTGCAGCGCGCCCGCGCCAATATCGAGAACGCCAAGAAACAGTACGCGGCGCAACAACTGGCGGCGCTCGAAGCGCTGAAGCAAGCGGAGGACAAGCAGAAGGAGCTCGACGCCGAAAAGCTCAAGGCGGAAGCCGAACGGATGAAGAAAGAGGCCGAGGAGAAGGCGCTGTGGGATCCCCGCCCCGACAGCCAATCGGAAGCGGTATTCCGCAACGTGGCGCGCGCGAAGTTCAAGACGCTGCCCGTGCCGGTGGCGGCGGAGGAAGCCGGCAAGCTCCAGACGATGGGCGGCATGGCCTTCAAACTGCAACCGAACGAAGCCAAGCGGGTCGTGCTTCAAGAGAAGAAATGGCGCGAAGAGATCGACTCCAAGCTCGCGATGTACAAGGAGAGTTTCAGCGCCCTCGTGTCCGACAAGACGGTCTCCGCGGAGGAGCGCACCATGCTGGCACAGGTGAGCCAGAACCTTGGCCTGGGCGAGGATGACACAAAGGGAGTGGAGTCGCAGTTCCAGTTCACCGAGCCGGGCAAGACGCCTCCGCCCGCGCCCAAGGCCGCCGCTGCAAAGGCGCCCCCCAAGCCGGTGGTTCCGCAACCCAAGCCGCCCGTGGCGCAACAACCGAAACCAGCCGTGGCCCAGCCCAAGCCGGCTCCCGCGGCGGGTTCGGCGCCGCAAGCGCCCAAGCCCCCCGCGCCGGCGGTCCAGACTCCGGCTGTTCCCCCGAAGAAGTAGGTCCCCATGTGGTATCTGGCGTTCCTCGCGTTGTGGTTGGCGGCCTCGGTCCCGCGGGCCCAGGGCCAGGCCTGCACGTCGCGAGCTCTGCTGACGGTGGAGCGGGCGAAACTCGCGCAGGCGGGCGGCGACCACGCGGCCGCCAAGAAGTGGATCGATCAGGCCAAGGCCGAGTGCGTCACCAGCTTTGCCGTGATGAGCGCGATCTCCGATGTCTATCAGGCGATGGGCGACGCCGGCAACGCGGAGTTCTATCGTAAGTACGCCGAACGGCTGGCTCCGAAGCCGCTGGTCTACAAGCAGCCGGATTCGCCGAAACCGGCGGCGGCCGCCAAGCCCGGCGAGTCCGTGATCGAGGACAAGTCGTTCGTGCGGGAGAAGTGGGCTTTGGTAGTGGGAGTAGGTACATTCCGCGACACCGAACGGATTCCGGCGCTCAAGTACGCGGCCAAGGACGCGCGCGACTTCGCCGACATGCTCGAGGATCCCGCTGTCGGACGGTTTCGCCGCGACGGCGTCCATGTCCGCGTCCTGCTGGACAAAGACGCCACCGTCGAGAACCTGAAGACCGCGCTCAATGATATCGCCAAGCGGGCGCGCGCCGAGGACTTGGTGGTCATCTACATCAGTTCGCACGGAACCTCGGCGGAAGCGGACGCTGCTTCGGCCACCGGGCAGACCGGCTATATCGTCACGCACGAGACCGACGTCCAGAACCTATACGCAACCGCGTTCCCGATGGACGAGATGAAGCGGGTAGTGGATGACAGGATGCGCGCCGGCCGCGTGGTCACCTTCCTGGACACCTGCTACAGCGGCGACACGGTAAGGCAGAGGGGCGGAGGCAAGGCGCTGTCACTCGGCTTCTCGCAAGAGTTGGTGAACCGGATCGCGCAGGGCAAGGGCCGCGTGGTGATCACCTCGAGCCGGAACACCGAGAAGTCGTGGGAATCGGATCGCATCGGCAACAGCTTTTTCACGCACTATCTGGTGGAAGCGATGCGCGCCAGCAAAGGCGAGGCGACGGTGACCAAGCTGTTCACCTATCTGGAACGCAATGTTCCGGAAGCCGTCAAGAAAGAGAAGAGCAGCAGCCAGAACCCGACGATGTCGCCGGAGGGCCGGAACATCGACATCGTGATCGGGACCGCGGTGGAGTAAGCAAGGAGCTTCCAATGAGACTCATGGCATCGATGTTTGCGGCGGGCGCCGCGTTCGCTTGGGCGGAGGACGGAGCGAAGGCGCTGTTTCTGCGCGACGCATCCACGGGCGGCGAACTGAGCCTCACGGAAAAGAAAGCGCCGGCGCCAGCGGTGAGGAAGCAAGCGCCAGCGGCGCCGGTCGTAAAGCCGCCACCCGGGCTGATGTATTGGGTCGAACTGGTCAAAGCGGACGGAGCCTTGGAACGCGTCACGGAAAAGCGAGTCTTCCGAAGCGGAGAGAAGATCCGTCTGCATTTCCAGACCAATCGCAATGGCCGCATCATGATCGCGCAGAAGCAGAAGAACGGGGAGC
The DNA here is from genome assembly GCA_005808475.1 of Acidobacteriota bacterium. Classification (GTDB taxonomy): domain Bacteria; phylum Acidobacteriota; class Terriglobia; order Bryobacterales; family Bryobacteraceae; genus SYLY01. Next base: position 8,416 of record SYLY01000230.1, on the reverse strand, counting down.
ATCGCGTTCTGTTCCCGGATCCGCGCGTCAACAACGGCGACGACCGGATCGCGGCCGATGTCGACACGACCATCCCCGGCTCTTCCAAGGCATGGTTCGTGTTCGACGACAAACCGGGGCAAGAAGTCCTGCTCGTGCACGTGATGCCCGACTTGCCGGCGGGCCAAGCGCCGAACATGAACCGGGCCGCCGGGCCGGCGTTTCCTCCGTTGCCTTCCATCGGCGATGGGGGTGGAAGCAAGGATATTCTTCTCCAGGTCGACGACAACGACATGAAACCGGCGACCTACTGCGTGCCCGTGACGACCGGCGGAGCCACTCCTACGATGTTCGCCGTCGAGATCGCGCTCAACCATCAATAACCATGGAACCGGCGCCCGAGCGAGTCTCGTTTCCCAATATCAGCCCCGAGGCCTTCCAGCATCGCGACGACGTGAAGGCGTCCGAAGTTCTGGTCAACACGCCGGGATTCGGGCAGGTGATCCGGCACTTCTCGGGCGGCCTGACCGAGAAGGGAATCCGCCTCCACTTGCTCAGCCACGCGATCCGGATCGGCCCCAAGCAGGCGCCGGAGATCTGGAAGCAGTTCATCAAGGCCGCGGAAGCTCTTGCGATCGAGGATCTGCCGGAACTGTACGTCACCCGGGACGCCGACCGCAACGCATTCGCGATGGGCATCAAGAAGCCCACCATCACCATGACGAGCGCGCTGGTCGACTCGCTCACCGAGATCGAACTGCTGGCGGTGCTCGGGCACGAGTTGGGCCATGTCAAGTGCCGCCACATGGTCCACAAGACGATCGCGTTCACGTTCGCCGAATACGGCGGCAACGAACTCGTCAACATGATCCCCGGCATCGGCGGATTACTGACCGCCGCGATCTACGCGCCGCTGTTTCACTGGAGCCGGATGGCGGAGATCAGTTGCGACCGGGCCGCGCTGCTCGTGGTGCAGGATCCCGAGGCGGTGGCGCGCGTGCTGGCGAAGTTCGGCGGCTGGGCGGAAAACTTCGGGCCGATCGATTTCGACGGGCTGCAAGAGCAGGCCAAGGAGTACGACGACCTCGACAACGACACGATGTCGGCGGTGCTCAAAGTGATCAACAAGATCCAGTCTGGCATCTATCTGACGCATCCGCTGCCGATTCAGCGCGTGCGGCAGATTTTGCAGTGGTCCCAGGGCGACCAGTACCAGGACATCCTCGCCGGTAACTACGCCAAGGCGGAGGTCAATGCGACGGTGCGGCGCTGTTCCACCTGCGGCGGCGTCCTAAATCCCGGCGACAAGCACTGCCCTGCGTGCGGAACCGCTCAGACCGAGGTCGTGCCCGGTCTGCCCACATGCACCAAGTGCGGCCGGCCCGTGGCGGTTCCCCGCCCCAAGTTCTGTCCCGGATGCGGGAATAACTTCTCGGAGCCGGGCTCGGTCGCCGACTGATTACTTCTTCACGACCACCGTTCCGGCCAGCTTATCGCCCAGGCGCTCTCCGGTGGCAAGGACGGCGATGCACTCGGCCAGCCATACGAGTCCCGCGACCGGCGCGGCCGCGGCGGTTCCAAGGAACGGAATCACATAGGGCAAGAAGCCGAATCCAAAGGGGAGATTGCGCATGATCCGCTGCTGCTGGGTGGAAGGTTCGCCCGAGCGGCTCACGACCTGCAAGCCCATGGCGGCCTTGCCCGGACTGGCGCCCTTGATGTCTCGAAACAGCCAGAAAAGCGGGATCACGAACGCCAGGATGAAGCCGATGACCGGGATGAATGACATCGGAGTGATGATAAAGAACAGCACCATGCCGATCAACGCGTCGATCATATAAGCGAGGAACCGCTGCCCCTTGGCGGCCGCCACCGGAAGTTGGTAGCTGGACGCGGCGGCGGACTCCATCCTCTTGCCGCAGTCGGGACAGAACTGAACGCTCATGTCGCGCACGGGGCCGCTGCGGGCGGTGTAGCCGCAGACCGGATTGACGCAAACCATTGCCATCGAAACCTCCTCCGGCCGAACCGGTTGAGCTAGAATACACTACTTATTCATCGTTTGCAATAAGTTCGCGGCCGATTCGTGACCTTTTTCCGCGGCCAGCCGCGCCCATTCGCGGGCCGAATCCAGGCGGCCCGAAGCCCAGTGCAGTTTGGCCAGTTCGAACTGCGCCCCCCGGTGTCCATCGCGTGCCGCCGCGTGGAACAGCGCCTCGGCCCGCGGTTTGTCCACCAGCACTCCACGCCCGGCCTGCAGCAACAAACCCAACTGAAACCGGGCCTCGCGAACTCCCTGCTCCGCCGCCTTCCCGTACCACTCGATCGCCGCCGGCAGGTTCCGCGCGGCTTGGAGATGGTAGCCCCAATCGCATTGCGCCATCGGATGGCCCAACAGGGCGGCCTTTCGGGTCCAGTCAAGCGCCTCGCCGCTGTCCCGCCGAACGCCGCCGGTTCCGTTCCGGTAGGCGAGCGCCGCTTGATATGCCGCGGCGGCGTCGCCGCCTTCCCCGGCCATACGAAGCGGAGCGGCCTCCGTGGGCAGCGCCGGGGCGCTAAGGCCATCCACGGGAGGCGCGCTATCGGGCGGCGCTGGATCGATCCATCCACGCACGGCATCGGTGAGCAGGCCCATCGCGGGTCCGGCCAGACCGGCGGTGGCATCGAACCAGTGGACGCTCGCGAGATAGTAATACAAGGTTGGGGCGATCTTCAGATCCACGCCGTCCAGGCGCACCGGCAGTATCCGGCGGTTCCCGTCGAAAGCCAGTGCCACTTCTCTTTTCACGTGTTTCGACGACGCGGCGTTGGCGGACAGGATCACCAGGAGAACCCGCACGATCCCGAGGGCCGCGACGATATCCTCTTCGAAGTCAGACCCATGGCGCACGTCACGGGGCGCGATCCAGGCCTCGATTCCCGCGGCCTCCAGCGCCACCCGAACACCTTCAGCGGCGTCTTTGTCGAGCGAGCTATGGCTGATGAAGACCTGATAACCCATCGTCAGGCGCGAATGCCCTTGGCCTGCAGGATCGGCAACATCATCCGGCGGAGGTTTTCCGCAAAGATCAGCGGCTTTGCGCCCTCGGGTATCTCCGCGCCGTGAACCTTCGCCAACTGCGAACCCATGCTGCGGCCTCCGCTGTCGCTGCCATAGATGATCCGTTCCGGTCCCAGTTCGCGGTACGCCATCTCGGTGAAGCCATTGGACGGGTCCGATCCCGCCAGATCGATCGACACGTTCTTGTTGGCGCGGATCGCGCGAATGCCGATCTCCCAAGTCCCGCCCGTGTGCCCGCAGATGATGGGAACGTTCGGGTGCCGGGACGCGAGTTCCGCCAGCTCCATCGGAGTGGACTCGCCACCGAGATTACCGGTCGTCTTGATCCAGGTGTGCTGGAAGATAACCGCCTTCAGCCCGGCGCACTTCTCCACGATCGGGTCCAGTTCTGGAGCGTTGCACCGCTTGGCGACCCAGAGCTTGACTCCCGTCATCGGACCGTCCCGCACGCAGCGATCGATCTCGGCGAGGCTCTTCTGAAGGTAATTCGGATTGAGATAGGCAAAGCCGAACACGCGATCGGGAAACGGCTTCATCGCCCGCAATATCCAGTTATTGTGATCCTCGAGGTCCACCGGGTTCGGATCGTAGTGCCGCAGCGAGCCCAGGTAGATGCACATGCGCTCGACGCCCATGCGGTCGGCCGTGCGGACAACATCCGTCATCGCCTTCAGCGGATCCTCGGAGCCGAACGTCGATGGATGGCAATGCAAGTCCCAGATTCTCATCGTCCGTCTCCCATCAGGCGGCGCGCGTTGCCGCGGAAAATCGCCAGTTCCTGGGGCCCGAGAAGCGCCGCTTCCTTCACCTTCAGGGCGGCGGATTCCCAATAATAGAACGGATAGTAAGAACCGAAGGCGACCCGTTCCGGCGGAATCGCCTTGACCAGCGTGTCCAGGCCGTGCGTGTTCTCCACCATCGCGATGTCGACGTAGACCTCGCCGGCCGCCATCAGTTTCTTAGCCAGGTCCGCCGGCGTGCGATGGTTGTGATTGAGAAGCTGCACGCGCGCGCCTGGCGTGGAGCGAATCGGATCGACGCCAGCGGCGACGCTGACGTCCACCGGCCGGACCATGGGATGCTGCGTGCGCTCATCCTCGGACGAGACCACGATCTGGACGATCATCCGCCGCCGCGTCGCCGCTCCCAATATGTCGACGAACGCCTTGTCGCCGAGTTTGTATCCGTGATAACCGGGAAGCAGGCGGATGCCGGGCATCCGGTAATCCTCATGGCAGCGGCGCAGTTCCTCCTGCCAGTCGGGCATGGCCGGATTCACTGAACCGAACGGGACGAGCAATCCATTACCGAACCGGCGGCAATCGTCGGACAAGCGGCGATTCACCGTCGCCAGATCGCGGTGCAACAGGGCGTCGAAACTGCCGGCCCAGGCGCGTTCCACGCCCCCCCGCCGCAACTTGCCCACCAACTCCGCCGGTTCGTCGCCCGGGAGGCGCCGGAACGGATAGCGCGATAAGTAAACATTGGTGTCGATCTTGTCGTAGTCGGCCATGCCGGTCACTCCGCGTAGCGCTTCAGTTTTTCCTGGAACGCGGGGCTCGAGAGCACCGCGCGATTGACGACGCCATTGGGAACCTCGCCGCGCGCGGCCTGGAGCACGGAGTCCGACGCCTCATAACCATTGTTGCGCATCAGTTCGTTGGTCCACGCCAGTGCGTGCGGGGCCACGATCGCGTTGTCCAGTTCGAACAGTGGATCGTCTTTCGGAGGGGGCTCCACGGGGAACACGTCGATGCCCGCCGCGACGATCCACTTCTCCCGGAGCGCCTTTACCAGCGCCGAGTGATCCACCAGAGGACCGCGCGCCGTGTTGATGAAAAACGCGGTGGGCTTCATCATCCGGAAATGGCGCTCCTGGACCAGTCCGCGCGTCGAAGCGTTGAGCAGCGTGTTCACGGTGACATAGTCGCTCTCGCGGAACACTGTATCCTGATCCACGATCTCGATGCCTTCGTCCCGGACCTGGTCCTGAGTTACGAAGGGGTCGCAAGCGATGAACCGGCCGAAGCCGAGCCCTTTCGCCAGACGGAACATCTCGCGGCCAATGTTGCCGCAGCCCACCGATCCGAGCGTCGTTCCCTGGATGTTCACGCCGAGTCGCGGCAAGTTACCGCGCCAACCGCCGGACCGAACCACGCGGTCCTGCACGATCAGATTCTTCGAGAGAGCGAAGATCAGCGTGACGATCGCCTCGGCGACGGGCCGCTTGACGGCGTTCGGAGTAATCGTCAGCGCGACGCCAGCCGCCGTAAGCGCGTCAGTGTCGATGCGATCGTAGCCGACGCCCCAGCGGGACACCACGGCGAGCCGGTCCACTCCCCGGAGGCTTTCCGCGTCGATCTTGGTGGCAAGGGCGAACACGGCGTCGTAGCGGTTCAGGACCTCGGCCATGGCGTATTTTTCCGGATGGGGCGGCATCGTCTCGCATTCGATGCGGGGGTGCGCTGCGAACTTATCGCGCAGAACGGTTTCGACGTGCTCGCGAGCTTCCGCGAGGAAGTCGTGCGAGACGCCGATGCGAAAGGGATGGGTCATAGAGGTTTGGCGGAGCCCAGGTAAATGGCGTTGAGCAGAAACTTGAAGGACCCGGTGGTCTGGGCGCGGAATTGCGGTCTGAATCCGAACAGCACCACGCGGCCTTTGCCGTGGCGGGCTTCCAGCAGGATATGCTTTCCGAGCACCGGCCGCTCACCCGACATCCAGCCGCTGGCCAGAAGGTTGGCCGGCGCATAGCGAGCCACGGGAGTCACTTCGCGGTCGCCCTTGTTGTAGTCCCGGTGGACGGCGATCTCGAACGCGTGGCCTCCGTCGTCGATGAACGCGAAGGCATCGGCGGGCATCCCGGACGCCAATGGATGGCCGGTTTCCACCTTGATCCGGACGATCGAACCGGGGCTATAGAATCGATCCTTGGCTACCTCGCGGATTGGCAGGCCGAAGTGCTCGATGGGTAACTGCGCCGCGTCGTCCAGGGCGATCAGCGTGCCTCCGTCGCGCACGAACCGGTCCAGGTTGGAGAGTCCCGCCGTCCCGATACCGCCGGTGAATTCGGGCCGCTGCACGGACTTGGGATCGGCTTCACGGCCGCGGCCGGAAGGCTCTCCGGGGCGGGTCCCATGCAGGATCGAAGCGGCGGATTGCGAAGCCAGCACGATCGTGTCGAACCGGCCGCGCAACGCGGCTCCGCTAAAGTCCGTGTTGTGAATCAAGACGTGGGGGATCTTGTACGTCTCGAGAAAATACTGCGTCCAGCCAGTATCCATGTTGGCGATGTAAGGCTCGTAGAGCGCCACTCGCGGGCTCCGGAGTTCGTAGGAGTTCCAGCGGACCGTTCCGCCACCCGACAGGCTGGAAGCGAGCGAAAGATAGGACGCGTTCTCTTTCGGGTTGGAGGAGGCGGTCAGGGTTTCGACGGTTTCCAGCCGGTCCAGTTGGGCTTCGAACACTTCGTCCACGCGGTCGGCCTGAACGCCCATGTTCATGCTGAGCGTCCAGCCGGCGACGTCGTACGGTTTCTTGGTGGATCCGGAAGCGCCGGTCTTGATCTCGGGATATTTTTGGGGTTCGAGTAAGTCGACCAGGTATGGCCGGAATGGCTGCGCGGCGAGCAGCACCAGGGAGCCCGCCGGATAGTCCCGCTTGCCCGCCTTGAAGGCCGAGCGCGCGCGTTGCACCTGTATACCGGCCAGATTGAGGCGGCTCGCCAGATTGAGCGCTTCGGAGAAATCCCACTGGGCGGAGGGCAGCACGTAAGCGAAAGGCGCGCGAGTATCCATCGACATGCGGGCGAGCCGCCAGGCCTTGAGCAGGAAGTCCTCCGGCCGGGAAGCCGCGAGGTCCAGGATGGCGAAGTCGGCGGTCAGCATGTAGTCGATCGCGTCGCGAACGCCCCACTTACCTCCCATCCAGGGCCGTTGATAGAAGACGCCGGGCTCGCGAGTGGGCATGCCGTTGGTGAAACGTTCCTCGAAATCGCGGGACGAGTAGGTTTTCGGCGTCGCGTACTGGTATCCCGCCGTCTCGGTGAGGATCCCGTGCATGTTATGGAAGGCGGGCACCGACCGGAGTCCGCCATTCCACCAGGCGTCGAAACCCCAGTAGGAAAGGACGCCCGGCTTTTCCTCCCGGACGAAGCGCTCCTTCATCGCGGCGCCGATGAAGTTGATCCCCTCCATGACGGGCGCGGGGATGTTCGGGTTGAGCGGTTCGGCGTAGGGTGGGACGAAGATCCGGGCGGGAAACGGGGGCGACTGATGCTGGTTATAGACGATCTGCGGGAACCACTCCTGGAACAGCAGCCGCGTGACATGGCGGGTCTCCGGCAGGTTCATCATGAACCAGTCGCGGTTGTTGTCGTGGCCGGCGTACTTCTGATAGAGGCGTGGCAAAGGGGCGACCTCGTGCGGTCCGCCCACGTTTTCGCGATACCACTGAACCACCCAGTCGAGCCCATCGGGGTTGATCACGGGCACCTGCAGCAGGATCACGCGGTCGCGGATGCGGCGGGTCTCCTCGTCCTCGGCGGTGACCATGCGGTAGGCGAGGTCGAAGGAGTGTTGCACGGGCGCGGTCTCGGTGGCGTGGAGACCGGAGTCGATCCAGACGATGGCGCGGCCCTCGCGGGCCATCGCGCGCGCTTCCGCCTCGGTGGCCTCGCCGAGCGCGAGACGCCGGCTGATCTGGCGCCAGCGGTCGAGACGCGCCAAGTTCGAGGGCGAGGACAGATAGGCCACGAGCATCGGCTTGCCCTCGGCGCTGCGTCCGAACTCCTCGAGCCGGATGCGGTCGCTCGACGCGGCCAGTTTCCGGAAGTAGCCGGACACGTCCGCGTAGCCGGCCAGTTTGTAGTCGTCGCCGGGAGTGAAGCCGAGATGCTCTTTCGGCGTGGGCGCGGCGGCGGGAATGGACGCGGCCCAGAGCAGAAACCAGCCGATCCGCTGGCCGGAAGCGAACCCCATAGGTCACAATGATACTATGCCTTTGTCGAAGGACCGGTCCTTCCGGACCGGGATCGTCCAGACGTCGTGCTCGACCGGCGAGGACGCGAATCTGGAGAAAACCGTCGAGCTTTGCCGGGAGGCGGCGCGGCGCGGCGCGCAGGTGATTTGCCTGCAGGAGCTGTTTCGCTCGCAGTACTTCTGCCGCGACGTGGACCCGGATCTGTTCCGGCATGCCGAGACCATTCCCGGCCCGTCCACGGATGCGCTGTCGAAGGTGGCGAAGGAACATCAGGTGGCGATCGTGGTTCCGGTGTTCGAACGCCGGGCTGTCGGCCTCCATCACAACAGCGCGGCCGTGATCGACGCGGACGGATCGATTCTCGGCATCTACCGGAAGATGCACATCCCGGACGAT
>SYLY01000229.1 GCA_005808475.1 Acidobacteriota bacterium | reverse complement strand
GTACGGACCGTAGTTGTTCGACGCGCGAGTGATCGTCACCGGCAAATGGAACGTGTGGAAGTACGACTGCACCAAGAGATCCGACGACGCCTTGGAAGCGCTATACGGGCTGCTGGTCTTGAGCGGCCAGGTTTCGTCCGCGTCGTGCGGCTCGTCGATGGAGCCGTAGACTTCGTCCGTCGACACATGCACGAAGCGCGGGACGCCGTGCGCGCGGACAGCCTCGAGCAGACTGAAGGTTCCGAGCACGTTGGTTTCGATGAACACGCGCGGGCCGTCGATGCTGCGGTCGACATGCGACTCCGCCGCGAAGTGCACGATGGCGTCGGGCTTCTCCCCGGCCACAAGCGTGGAAACGGCGGCGCTATCCACGATGTCGGTGCGCACGAAGCGAAAGCCGGAGGAGTCCTTCACCGGATCCAGGTTCTCGAGGTTGCCCGCGTAGGTGAGCTTGTCGAGCACGACGATCTCGTCGCCTCCGCGCGACAACAGCAATCGGACGAACGCGGAACCGATGAACCCCGCGCCTCCCGTGACGATCAGCTTCACTTGTGTTGAGTCTCCCAGTCGTAGTTGACCGAAGGATCGTCGTAGGCGACGCGTCCTTCGTCCTTCGGGTTGTACTGCTTGTCGGTCAAATAGACCAGCATCGCCGGATCGACGCCGGCGATTTTATATCCGTGTCCCACGCCCGGCGGAATCAGGATCTGCCACGGGCGCAGCGAGCCCACGTACATGGTGTTGCGCCGGCCGAACGTCGGCGAGCCCGCCCGAAAGTCGACCAGCGCCACCTGGAACATGCCGAGCGCCGGGTTCCAGCAGTCGGTCTGCTCGAGGTGGTAGTGAAACGCCTTGATCGTGCCAGGATAGCTGAGCGCGGCCGAAATCTGCGCGTCGGCGGGGAAGCCCGCCACCAGCCCTTGGCGAAGGCGATGCAGCTCCATGAAGTAGCCGCGATCGTCTGGCCACAGCTTCAAGGGCGCGATCCGGACGCCTTCGATCAACGCGGGCGAATCAGGCGCCAGGATCACGTCGCCGATGCCCTTGGCGCACGAAGGCAGTACGAGTTCGAGGCCCGGCTTGGCGGCGAATGGAGGACCTGGGAGCGTCGCGGCGGCGGCCCCTGAGTGCGAAGTCACCCTTTCAGATTATCGTAACAATCCGCTTGACCGCGCCGGCGCCCGAAGAGGAGAATGTCTGTGGACTTCCCATGACCTTCCGCGCACTAGCATTTCTCCTCGCGCCGGCTTACGCTCTCATCGCGCAAAGCGGGGCCGCGATCAAGCCTACACAGACCATCCACCTGTTCGACGGCAAAACCCTCGACGGTTTCGACACCTGGCTCGTCGACAACCAGCACAAGGACCCGGACCGCGTCTTCACCGTGGTGGACCGCATCGACGGCGCGCCCGCTATCCGCGTGTCGGGCCAGGGTTACGGCGGCATCATCACCAAGCAGCAGTACCGCGATTACCGGCTCGTCGTCGAATACCGCTGGGGCGGCGTGACGTGGGGCGGTCGCGCCGACCGTACGCGCGACAGCGGAATCCTCATTCACGCTCAGGGCCGGCCGGGCAACTCGAAGAAGGATTTCAACGGTCCGTGGATGCTCAGCGCGGAATTCCAGATCATCGAGGGCGGCGTCGGCGACATCATCCTGGTGGGCGGCTACGACGACAAAGGCGAACTTCGCCGGCCCACGATCAAGGTCAAGACCCGCAAGGACCGCGACGGCGAAACGGTCTACGATCCCAAAGGCGCCGAGGAGACCATCTCCAACCGCCGCATCAACTGGTGGGGCCGCAGTGAAGACTGGGCCGACAAGCTGAACTTCCGCGGTCCGCAGGATCCCGACAGTCCCATCCAATGGTGGACCAGACTGGAAGCGGTCGTCGAGGGAGGCAACCTCACCTACTACGTCAACGGCGTGCTGGTGAATCAGGCGCGCGATTGCTCGCTGACCGAAGGCAAGCTGCTGTTCCAGACCGAAGGCGCCGAACTCTACTTCCGCAAGATCGACCTCGAGCCGCTTCGATGAGGCTGGCCGCCCTCGCGCTGGCTTGCCTGCCGGCGCTGACGCAGAACCGCGCCGAGGAGGCCGTCCGCCTGCTGCGTCCCAGCCGGACGCCGCCGGACGGGCGCATCAACGCGAAGGACAAGACCTGGGAAGAATGGGTGCGCCGCACCGGCGAACAACCGCCGGACTTCGACGCGATGCCGTCCGTTCCCGATCTGCCCGATCCGCTCATCATCCGCGAAGGCAAGAGCGTGGTCAACGTGACGACTCCCGCGCTGTGGAACGTCCAGAAAAAGCTGCTGCGCGATCAGGTGGAGAAGTGGATGTTTGGACGCATGCCTCCCGCTCCCGGCAACGTCCGCGCCACCGTGACGGCATCCCGCAAGGAAGGCGGGGCCACGGTCCGCGAGGTGACGCTCGCGTTCGGACCCGGTCATCGCGCCACGTTGCGGATCGAACTGGTGATCCCCGAAGGCAAGGGGCCGTTCCCGGTCTTCCTGACCAACCACGCTCGAAACCGTCCATGGATCTACACCGCCGTGCGGCGCGGCTACATCGCCTGCATCTACCACGCCACCGATCCGCGCTACGGCAACGGCGACGATTCGGATGCATGGATCGAGATCTACCCCGAGTTCGACTTCTCGTGTCTGGCCCGCTGGGCCTGGGCCGCGTCGCGCGCGATCGACTATTTGGAGACGGTCCCCGAAGCCGACCGGCGCAAGATCGGCCTCACCGGACATTCGCGCAACGGCAAGCAAGCGCTGGTGGCGGCGGCGTTCGACGAGCGGATCGGCGCGGTGATTCCTTCGAGCGGCAACAGCGGCGAGTGCGATCCATGGCGCTACACCACCGAGCCGTTCGCCAACGAAAGCGTGGAACTGCTGGCGGGCGCGCAGGCGCACTGGTTCCATCCCCGATTGCGGTTCTTCTCCGGCCGGGAAGACAAGCTGCCGGTGGATCAGAACACCCTGCTGTCGCTGGTTGCGCCGCGCGGATTGATGTTGTACTCGGGCTACGCGGAATCGGCGGGAAATCCGCTGGGATTCGAGCAGGGCTACCGTTCGGCGCTGCGCGTGTATGAGATGCTCGGCAAGTCGGCGAACATCTGGCTCCACCTGCGCGACGGCGAGCATGACACCACCGCGGGTGACATCGAGAATTTCGTCGACTTCTTCGACGCGGTGTTCGGAAGAAAGCCGCGGCCCAAAACCGAGACGTGGATTTTCGGGTACACATGGGACGGTTGGAAGAAGACCACCGGCTCCGTTTCACTAGGCGCGGCTCCCGTTCGAGGCCCGGCGCCGGAAACCGGTGTAGCCGCGAGGAAGCGAATCGAATGGGCGCTCGGCGAGGAACCGCCGGGCCTGCCGCGGCTGGTGTCGCGCGAACTGCCGTCGACGGCCGGATCGAGCGAGAGCTGGCTCGCGGGCCTTTTCGGCCGGCCCTCCGCGAACCCGGCGGTGCGCGCGAGTCTCCGCGCACGGGGCATCGGCTGGGCCGAGCTGCCGTATGGCGACGGGCTGAAGGCGGACATCTTCTATCCGGCGTCCAAGCCCAAGGGGCCGTGGCCAGTGGCGGTGTTCCTGCACGCCTACACGTACCAGGGCGGCTGGTCGATTTCGGCGCCTTGGGCGTCCACTGGCGCGGACTTCCGGCTCGATCAACGCCCGTCGTTCCCATCGCTGATCGAGCGTGGATTCGCTGTCGTGGCGTTCGACCAGATCGGCTTCGGCACGCGCGTGCACGACGCACGGGAGTTCTACGCGCGCTATCCACGCTGGTCGCTGATGGGAAAGATGGTGGCGGACACGCGCGCCGTCGTCGACGCGGTGGCGGCGCTCGAAACGGTGGACCCGTCGCGCATCCACCTGTTCGGATATTCGCTCGGCGCGAAGGTGGGGCTGATCGCGACCGCTCTCGATCCGCGAGTGAAGAGCCTGGCGGCCGTTTGCGGGTTCGAGTCGTTGCGGCGCGGCACGCCGGATCGCGGCGTGGAAGGGATCCGGCATTATTCCCACATCCATGGATTGATGCCGAAGCTCGGGTTTTTCCTGGGACGCGAAGAGAGATTGCCGTTCGATTTCGACGAGGTCTTGGCGTTGGCCGCTCCTCGGCGGGTGCTAATCGTGGCGCCCACGCTCGATCGCTACGCACGCCTCGCGGATGTGAAGACCGGCGTCGAAGCGGCGCGGGCAGCGTGGCGGGAGAAGGGACGCGCGGAGTCGCTGGAACTCGACACGCCGGAGGGCTTCAACTCGTTCTACCGGCCGGTGCAGGAGAAGGTGTTCGACTGGCTCGCCAGGAGCGGCGGGTAGAATCGCGCGGGTCCCGTCACTCCAGCGCGGTGATGTGACGCACGCTCTCCGCGATCGCTTCCGGCTCGAACACGTTCTTCCAATCCGGCCGGAACAGCGCGGACTTCGCGCGGTCGATCGCCTTCAACGCGCCGTCCGAGAAGACCGCGCCTTCCTTCTCCTGGAACACGATCGCCAACTCCACCCGCATGTGCCCGAGAATGAAATCGCGCGCCGCTTGCGCCGGAACGCCGCGCCGCACCGCTTCGGCCGTCGCCTCGGCCAGGATCGTCAGGCACGTACCGAGCATCGTCTCGCTGAGCACCGGTTCGAGAATCGCCATCTGCTCCACGTTGCACCGGTGCGACCGCATCACCGGCTTGTAGATGGTCCGCGCGATCTCCTCGCCGTCCGCGTAGGCTTGCTCCGGCCCCTGCGCCAGACAGCACACGATGTGCTGCCTGGCGTGTTCGCCACCGAAGAAGTCGCGCTGCGCCAGCGGCTCCACTTCGTCGCTGAAAATCGGCGGATGGCAGGGATGCGTGATGAAATACGTGAGGTCCTTGCGATCGGGCATCAGGCCCGCGTACGCCGCCGCCACGTCGAGCATGACCACCATCGTTCCGGCGGCGAGCTTCGGCTCCAGCCCCTTCATGATCGGGCCGATGCGATTGTCCGGCACCGCCAGGATCACCGCCTCCGCGCCTTCGAGCGCCTGATCCATCGGCGCGGCGGAGATCCCGCGTTCGGCCAGCGCCGCCCGTCCCCGCTCCGCGATCTCGACGTGCCGTACGTCGTACCGGCTCCCGGTCAGGTTCGCGGTCAACCGCAGACCCATCTTGCCGCCGGCTCCCAACAATGCGATTCGATTCATGCTCCCAATAGCCTTTCGAAGAAATCGGGCCCGCCTAATTGGCCGCCCTTGAAGACGATCTCCATGCCATCGCGCGAAGGGTCGTTGGACCACGCGCGGCACAACGGCGCTCCCGGCGCGATGCGCCCCAGAAACGTAAGCGCCCCGATGGAAAGCTGCCGCCCCGCGTGGCTCGACGTATCGCCGCCGGCCACCATCGCGCGGCGCACTCCGGATCGGTCGAGCACGCCGCGAAACATCCGGCCCGCGCGTTCGGCGAGCGCATTGCGCGCGTCGCCGAGTGGCAACCGGTCGGCGTCCGACGACGAAGTGTACAGCACTACGCTGCGGTCGTTCGCCAGCGCTTCCACCGCCTCGTTCGCGGCTCGCTCCGCGCCAGCGCCCTCGAGGATCGCCCGTACGTCCAGACGGATCGCGGCGAAGCCCACCGACGCCGCGTGATGGATCTGCGCCGCGGTCACGGGCGAGCAGCTCCCCGAAAGAATCGCGACACGATCCACGCGCGGCGGCGCCGTCGACGGCGGATTCGCGGGCCCGAGCCAGTGCGCGGCGAGCGCGTACTCGACGCCCGAGGATCCGGCGACGAACGGAGGCCGCAGATTCCACAGGACCCGCCCCGCTCGAACCAGCGTCTCTTCGTCGAACACGTCGATGAACAGGATCTCCGCGCCTTCCCGCATCCGCGCGGCGGCACGCGCGTCCGGGTCCTGAGCGCAGAGATCGAGCACGTCCACCAGCCCGATCCGCAGCCGGGTCTGCGCGCCGAGATGCAAGCGGAGATCGCCCTCGTGCATCGGCGTTACGGGATGGCGGCTCATCGTGGGATGCCGGTCGATGCGATAGGTATCGGCGCCCACCGTCGCGAACAAATTGCCGAACGCCATGTAGCGCCGCAGCGCCGGCGCGCCGACGATCGCGGGGACGCACGTGCATTCGAACACGTCGCGGCCGATTTCGATCGCGCGGCCGATGCTACCCACTTCGGGCGAGCTATCGAACGTGGAGCAGACCTTGTAGTGGCACACCGGCGCGCCGAGGCCCTTCATCCATTCGAAAATCTCCGGCAGATTCCGCGACATCCACTCCGGCGATTCGCCGCGAGCGATCCCCGCGAGGCCGATCGCCCGGTAATCCGCGAATCGGGCAAGCAGGGCCTCATCTGGAATTTCTAGGAACAGCACCGTCTCGAGTCCGCGCGAGGCCAGCACGTCGAGCACATCGGTGGAACCCGTGAAATCGTCGCCGTACCAGGCGAGCAAGCGGCGCGGCAGCGTCATCGTCCGAAGGCCTCCATGGCTTGCCGCAGTTCTTCGTGCCGTTCCGCGGCTCGATCGAGCGGCACGCCTTCCACCGCCGCCTCCCACGCCTGACGCACACTACGAACGCCCGCCGCGATGCCGCCCGGATGCGCCACGATGCCGCCGCCGCAAGCGTAAATGCAGTCCGCCGATCCGAACCGCGCGTAGGTCTCGTGCGCCTGGCCCGCCCACTGGCCCGACGAAAACACCGGCATGATCTCGCAGCCGCGGCCCGCGCCGTCGAACATCGGACGCAAACACTCGCGCGCCGACGCGATCGACGATTCGCCGCTCTCGCAGAACTTGTTGCGAATCCCGTTGACATGCATGTGATCCACGCCCGCCAACCGCCAGAACTTCTGATAGGCGATATAGCTCATGCCGATGGCGGGCGACCGGTCAAAGATGCCCCATCCGTTGCGATGCGCGTGGATGGGCAGCCGCGCGTGGCGCCGCAGTCCGATCGCGCCGGCCAGCCCCACTGCGTTGACGCTCAGCATCACGCACGTTCCACCGGCGGACTCGACGATGTCGTGCCGCCGCCGCATCTCGTCGAGATCGCCGCTGAGGTTGAACGCGAACATCGGCTTGCGGCCGGCTCGATCGGCATGCGCGTCGAGTACTCGCATCACCGCGTGGACGCGCGCTTCGAACGGGCAGTGCGGACCGTCGCACTGGAGTTCGTCGTCCTTGATGAAGTCGATGCCGCCTTCCACCAGCCGGGTCACGAGTCCGGCGGTCTCCTCGGGACCGAGCCCGACGCTCGGCTTGACGATGGTTCCGATCAGCGGCAGCCGCTCCACGCCGGCCAGCCGCCGCGTCCCCGCCACGCCGAACGCCGGACCTCGGTAGGCGTGCCGGAACGGATCGGGCAGGTGCAGGTCGAGCAGCTTCAGTCCCGAGAATTGCTGGAGCTCGAACAGATTGCCGGCGACTGTCGCCATCAGGTTCGGCAGCGATGGCCCCATGTTTTCGAGCGGCCACGACAGCGTCACTTCCGCGCGGCGATACACGGGAGTCGCGACGCCCTTGGGGACTTTCGCGCCGGGCAGCGACGGCGCCGCGGCGGACTCGCGCTCGTCGATCCGCTCCACGCGCGCCGCGTGACGATGCCGCAACTCCTCGGTCTCGCCCGGAACCTTGACGAACGTGCCGGACGATTGCTCGCCCGCCATCGTCTCCGCCGCCGATTCCAACGGGAACGCGGTCTCGATCCAGTAACGCGCCGTGATGCGATGAGAGTTCATGGGGAAGTTTCGTGGAAAAGCGGCTGCGAAGCGTCGATGCGTTGGAACAGCGCCGCCGCGATGCAGAGCATGGCCGCGATGACGAACAAAGGAAGATTATAGTCGCCCCACTGGCCCACCACATAGCCGAAGATTATCGTGCACAGGAATCCTCCGAACTGTCCGGCGGTGTTCATCGCGCCGGAAACCGCGCCCGCGTGACGGCCGCCGATATCGAGGCACAACGCCCAAGCGGACGGCAGCATCAGGTCCATTACGCCGAATCCGGCGGTGAGGAACACGACCGCCGCGTTGGACGACGGGGTTGTCGCGGTGGCCACCAACAGGCAAGCGGAGATCGTCAGGCAGACGGATCCGACAATGGTGCGGCCGCGGCGCGGGCCCAGGCGGCGGCAGGCGAAATCGCTCAGATAGCCGCCCGCGACGTTCGCCAACGCGCCTAGCGCGAAGGGCAGGGAAGAGAAGACCGCCATCTGGGCTTCCGAAAATCCACGCCCCTTCACCAGGTACGTGTGGAGCCAGGAGAAGTAGAACCACGATCCCCAGGCGTAGCATCCGTACATGACGACGATGGTCCGTACGCGCGGGCTGGCGGCGAGTTCCTTCCACGGCGCGGCGTGCACGGACGCGCTAGGCGCCGGGTCGCGATACCAAAGCCACCACGCGGCGCACCACAGGACGCCGAGAAAGCCGAAGACGAAGAACGACGTGCGCCACCCATACGAGGCCTGGATCGGCGCGACGATCAGCGGCGCCAACGCGCCTCCCGCGCGGCTCGCACCCCAAATGTATCCTTGCGCGGCGGCGCGTCCTTCCGAGGGGAACCAGCGCGACACGACGCCGGCCATGTTCGGATAAGCACCCGCTTCGCCCGCCCCGAATAGAAACCGGGTGATCAACAACGGTGCGAATCCGGTGGCGAATCCGGTCAGCACCGTGAACGCCGACCACCACAGCACGATGCGCGTGAGGATTCGGCGATGCCCCGACCGGTCTCCCATGGCGCCAGTAGGGATTTCGAAGAGCCCGTAGGCGAGCACGAACGCGCCGAGCACCCATCCCCATCGCTCGGGTCCGATGCCGAGTTCGTCCTGGATGCGCGGTCCGGCGACGGCGATGCAGAGGCGGTCGAGGAAGGTGATCACCGACAGCGCGGCCAGAAAGCCGAGCAGGACGCCGCGATTCATCGGGCGGGTCCCGGCTGTGGAGGTCGGCTGCATGGAGGAACGAGGATTGTAGCGCACCGGTTGCGGTCGTCGAGGCCCATCCCAGCGAGGCGGATGGCGCAAACTGCCAACGATCTCGACACCGTCGTCTTCAAAATGGCCGGCAACGACTACCGTCTCCTTCGCCGCGCCGCCGGGCGGGCGCAACGGCCCCTATCCCGCGACGATCGCTTCACCCGAGGAAAGCCGTCTCGCGGCCAGGACTATGTGGTCTCCGCCGTGCTGGCAGGCAAGCGGCCTACCAACCTCGAACAGGGCCGAACCTTCATCTCCTGGCGGCCAATGCCGCGATCTCCTCCGCGACCCGCTCCATTGCGAGCGCGGGACTCGACAACACCGGAACCGCGCACTCCGCCGACGCCGCGACACGCGCCATCGAAGCCTGCGCGAGCACCACCACGTCGACCTGCGCGGCCAGACGTGACAACCCCTCGAGCACCATCCGGTCGTGGGTGGCCGTGTCGCCCGCGATCACCGCCTCGAACGCACCTTCGCACAGCAACGGCGTTACCTCCACGGGCCGGCCCGCCGCGGCAGCCGTGTCCCGAACCAAAGCCACGGTAGGCTCGAGCGTCGTCACCAGCGTCGCCAGCACCCCGATCCGCGAGCCGGTCTCCACCGCGCGCTGCGCCATCGGCTCGTCGATCCGCAGCACCGGAAAATCGAACAACATCCGCGCCACGTTCACCGCCGGACCGATCGACGAACAGGTCACCAGCACCAGATCCGCGCCCGCCTCCGCGGCCGACTCGACATGACGCGCCACCCGGCGGATCGTCGACTTCTCCAGCCGCCCCGCCCGAATCGTGTTCTTGATCAGGCTCTCGTCCACCATGTGGAACACACGCGCGCCCGGCAGCATCGATGCCGCCAACGCACCGAACGTGGGCGTCAGCACCGGACTGGTGTGCAGCAACGCGACAGTAGCTCCCACCTCTAGAACATCCTCATCTGCAGATCCCGCTTCGACCACTGATCGAAGGCCGGCAGCCGCGCCGAATCGCGCACCTCCGCTTCGATCATCCCGATCGCCGTCTCCCGCCGCATCGGCTCGGTGAGCCTGGCGTACCAATCGGGCTGCTCGCGCCGGATCTGCTTCAGCTTCTCGCGGATCGCTTCCTCGAGCTTGGCGGGCGGATAGGACGACTCCATCTTTTTGTGAACCTCTTCCCGCTTGAACTCCTCGTAATCCTCGCGAAGCCGCAGACGCCGCAGTTCGGCCTCCTGCTCCACCGCCTCTCGATCCTCGCGCAGCTTCCGGCGGCGCGAGGTCTCGAAGCTCTCCGGCACACCGAGGTTGTTTTCCACCGCCCACACGTAGAATCCGGCCGGATTCTGCCACTTACCGCGGCCGCCCGACTGGATCAGATAGTCCGCGTACTCGATCTGGTCGAGCACCGGCTGCGTCTCCGGTACGTCCAGCGCCATTTGCCGCGCCTTGCGCTCGGCGACTCCGCGTTTGGCCAGTTCGTGGACCCACGCGGGCAGACTCGCCTCGAGCGCCGCCCGCGCCTCCGGATCGACGATCGCGCTGAAGTTCGGCAACGACAGCAGCCGGTTGCCGGGCGACATCACCACCTTGAAATCCGAACCCCGGCTGGTGCGCACCAAGTCCCAACTCGACAGATAGCCGATCTCGATCAGTTCGTCCATCGACGGCGCGAGCACCGACTTCGCCTTCGACAAGTGCGGATACGCCCGGATGTGCAGTAACTGGCACAGGTCCTGATATTTTTTCTCGACGGGCAACCCGCGGCTGGCGTAGAACCACACGCTCAAGTGGCCGAACAGCGCCTTGCCGATGTCGCGGCGAAGGCGCAGGTAGGCGTTGAAATCCAGCGGCAGAAAGTAACCCTGATTCAGGTTGTTGAGCTGCCAGTGCGACAGGTAGACTTCGTAGTAATCGGACCGCGTCCCATCGGCCAGTTCCTCGCCATATAGCACCACGCGGTCGAACACGTGGAAGGTGTCGCTGGCATATTGCTTACGATCGGCGAGAAACACGAGCGACTCCGACATGATGGTGGTCGCCACCATGCGCTTGCACCAGTCGTTGATCTCGTCGTAGTGGAAGCCGCCCTTGCGCAACCGCAGCAGCTTGATCAGGTCGGCGCCGGTGAAGCGGATCGGGCTGGCGACATGCCCCTGGCGGTCGCGTTGATCCAGTGCTACCTTCATGAAGGCCATGTACTTGTCGCGATCGGCCGTGGTAGGCAACCCCAGGCTCGGGATGCCTTCGATTACCGCCTTGGCCTGGATCCGCTGGCCGTCCGGACGCCGGATGACTTGGATAACCGTCCGCGAGATTTCCTTGGAGGCGGTCGACGCGAAGAAGCCCAGGGAGTGGAGACTCTTCTCGACGCGAACCATGTCTACCGGTTGTTGCTCTACAACAACCGGCACAAGAGATGGGGGGGCTTGCTCGACCAGTTCTTCCATGGGTTGCTACCGATAGATGCGGTTGTTGTAGTCTAGCCTCTAGGGAAATATAAAAGCTTTGGTTTTTTTCAACCCACTGATAAACAAAGGGTTAACTGCACTCTCGTTCCACGGAACTTCACCGGCCGCGCCACGCGCCTTCACCAACCCGTCCACGCTACTACACTGCCTTTCCAGGAGCCTTCACCAGGCTTCCACGGAACTTCGCGGGGCTGCCACGGGGCTTCCCCTGGCTTCCACGCAGCTCCACGAGCCCGAATCTCCACGAGACTGCACCATTTTGCCATGAGGCTACACCGCCACGGCCGAAAATTGCCACGAGACTTCACCCGAGCGGGCCCATTCTTCCACGCAACTTCACCGGTTTCCACGAGACTACACGCCTAGCAACCCTTCGTTCTTCCACGCAGCTACACTCATTTCCACGAATCTCCCCGCGTTTCCGGGCGGCTCAGCGCCTATCGGTGGCCCCGGAAAAGGCCGATCATGACCAGGATGGTCAGCGTCCAGGACTACGGCCGGTTGATGGCCGACCGAGCGCGTTGGGGCGCGTACTGGAGCGCCATGGAGCGCGTGATCCGGCCTGGGATGACGGTGCTCGACCTCGGTTCCGGCTGCGGCGCCCTCGCGCTAATCGCTTGCCGGCTGGGCGCGCGGCGGGTCTACGTGATCGAACCGGCGGCGGCCGATGTGGGCCGGCGTCTGGCTCTCGAGAACGGCTTCGCATCGCGCATCGAGTTCATCCACGCGCGATCCGCCGCCGTGACGTTGCCGGATAAAGCGGATGTTCTGGTGTTCGAGCCGCGCGGCCCACTGCCGTTCCTGGGCGCGGGACCGGCCAGCGTGTTAGATGCCCGGGAGCGGCATCTGGTCCCCGGTGGCGCCGTGATTCCGGCAAGGGAACGTATCGTCGCGGCGCCGGTCCAGTCGGAATCTGCCTACCATGACCGCACCAGGCCCTGGCGCAATGGCTTCAGTTGGCGTGCGGCGCTGCAGGCGGAGCTGAACCGCATCTCGGAAGCGCGGTTCGACGCAAGCGACTTGCGCGGTGAGCCTCAGACATGGGCGGAACTCGACTACGTCACCGGGCACCTGCTCGAGGCCGAAGGCCGCCTCGGGTGGCGCGTGACAAGGCCAGCGACCGTACACGGTGTAGTTGCGTGGCTAGAAACCGAGCTTGCCCCCGGCCTGGGGTTCTCCGACACCCCGGGAGCGCGGACGACCCAGATATTTTTTCCGTGGCTCGAGCCGGTGCCGGTCGATCCCAACGACACGATCACCGTCGATCTCGCCGCTCGCCGCGCCGGTGGGGACTACGTGTGGACTTGGCGGACCCGCGTGACATCGGAGTCAGGCTCGGCCTCGGCGGATTTCCGTCAAACTACACTCTACTCCGCCGCAACCCCGCCTCGGGTGGCGCGGGCGATGCTGCCATCGTTCGTTCCGTCGGAGTCGGACGATCTGAGCATGGACCGCTTCATACTCGAATCGATCGATGGTCAGCGTTCGGTGGAGGAGATCGCCCGCGATCTGCGCGTCCGGTTCGCCGGCAAGTTCGGCGACGGCGCTGGAGCCATCGAGCGTGTCCGCTCGATCACGATGAAATACGCGTCCTGATACCGCGGCCAGCGCCGGTGCGGGTATACTGTTCCGGTGATCCGCTTGCAACACTTCCCGATCGCGCTTCTCGCCGCCGCGATTCCATTCGTCCCGGCGGCCTATGCCCAGGCCGATGGCCGCGCCGCGTTTCAAAGCCGGTGCTCGGTGTGCCACGGAGTCGACGGGAACGGCGGCGAACACGCGCCGACGATCCTGCCCGCGCTGGCGGCGAAGTCCGACGACGATCTTGCCGCCATCGTTCGCAAGGGAGTGCCCGCCAAGGGAATGCCGGGCTTCCCGCAACTGGCGGAAGACGAGGTGAAGGAGCTGGTGGCGGGTATGCGATCGCTGCAGCAGCGCCGGCGCCGCGGGTTTCAACCGGTCCGGCAAAAGGCGAAACTCGAGGATGGATCGGAGGTCGAAGGACTGGCGATCGCGCGGACCAGCCGCGAATTGCAGCTTCGCACCGATGACCAGCGTCTCGTCCTACTGCGTAAGTCGGGCGAGCGGTACCGCCGCGTCACCAGCCAGGCCAACTGGCCGGCCATGCATGGCCGTCTGGATGGCAACCGTTATTCGGAGCTACGACAGATCACTCCGTCGAACGCCGCCGGGCTGAAGGTGAAGTGGGTCTTCCCGGTCCCGAATTCCGGCCGGCTGCAAGGTACGCCGCAGGTCCAAGATGGGGTGATGTATGTGCCGTCCACCAACAGCGTGACGGCGCTTGACGCCGGTTCCGGCGCGAAGTTGTGGGAGTTCTCGCGGCCGCCGACGCAGGGCCTGATCGGCAACGCGCGGTCGCCAGGCAATAACCGCAGCGTATCGATTGCCGGGGACACTCTGTTCATGCAGACCGATCATGCCCACCTGCTCGCCCTGAACCGGCACACCGGCCAAGTCCTCTGGGATACCGAGATGGCCGATTACCGGAAGAATTACAACGCCACCGGATCGCTGTTGGCCGTCGAGAATCTGGTTGTGGCCGGAACCGCGGGCGGAGAGGAGGGCGTGCGCGGATTCCTGGCCGCTTACGACCAAAAAACCGGCAAGGAAGTGTGGCGGTTTTGGACGGTTCCGGCGAAGGGCGAGCCCGGTTCCGAGACCTGGGAAGGTCCCGACATGGAACACGGCGGCGGCCCCACCTGGCTTACCGGAAGTTACGATCCGGCGGAAAGGACGGTCTATTGGCCGACCGGCAACGCCGGTCCCGATTTCAACGGCGACAATCGCAAGGGCGACAACCTGTATACGTGCTCGATCCTCGCGCTCGACGTGGCGACCGGTAAGCTGAAGTGGCACTTTCAGCCGACTCCCCACGACGAGTGGGACTGGGACGCGGTGCAGCCGGTTGTGCTCGTCGACGCCCCCTATCGCGGCCAGCCGCGCAAGCTGCTGCTACAGGCGAACCGCAACGGCTTCCTCTATGTGCTGGACCGGCTGAATGGCAAGATGCTGCTCGCCAAGCCCCTGGTGAAAAAGCTGACGTGGGCCAAGGAGATCGCGCCGGACGGGCGTCCGGTGATGAACCCGAATCAGGTTCCCACGCCTGAAGGCGCGCTGATCTGCCCGGCGGTGGAAGGAGCGGCGAACTTCTTCTCCACGTCCTACAACCCGGCGACACGCCTGTTCTACGTCAACACGCTCGAGCGGTGCGCGGTCTACACGAAGCGGTCCGGCACGACGTGGCAGGCCGGGCGGGCGTTCGTGGGCGGCGGTGGTCGTCGCGATCCGGCGGACAAGCCCCAAAAGTTCCTGCGCGCGCTCGACATCGAAACCGGCGCGGTGAAGTGGGAGGTCCCGCAGGACGGCCCCGGCGACACGTGGACCGGCGTTCTCACGACCGCGGGTGGAGTGGCGATCTTCGGCGACGACGGCGGAGCCTTGGCGGCCGCCGACGCGGTGACGGGGAAGCGGCTGTGGAGTTACCCCTTCACCGATTCCCTACACACGTCGCCGATGACCTACATGTTCGATGGCCGGCAGTCTGTCGCGATGATGGTGGGTAGTCTGGTCTACGCTTTCGGGCTGTGAGCCGCCGCCGTCAGAACGAGAACCGCGCCCCCAACTGCACGTTGCGCGGACTGTTGCCCTGCGCCCCGGTGATCAATCCGAACGCCACGTTGTTACGCGCGGTGACGGGCGCCGCCAGCAGCGCGCGGTTCAGCGCGTTCGACGCCGACGCCCGAATCTCGAGTCCCGCCTTCTCGCCCACCCGGAACTCCTTGAGCAACGCCAGGTCCTCGCTGACGGTCCACGGCGTGCGCAGGTAGGACATCCGCCGGGGCGTGTCGCCGTAGACCATGTTCGCCGGCTGGACGAACGCGGCCGGATTGAGATACGGCACTCGGAACGCGGTTCCCTTGTCCGATTTCCACTCGGGGTTGACCAGCGGGATCGCGCCCGTCGAGACTCCCGGCGCGAAGTTGCATCGCGCGTTGCTGCCGCCGCCGAAGAAGTTCTGATTGCAGTTGACCACGAGCGGCGTGCCCGCCACGTACGTGTGGATCGCGGAGACCTTCCAGCCGCCCAACGCCATGTCGAGCGCCTTGGGCCCGCTCGAGAGGAACTTCTTGCCCTTGCCGAACGGCAGATCGTACACGTAGCTGATGCGCAGATTATGCGGAGTGTCCTGGTTGGCCACCGCCTTGTCCAACGCCCGGTAGTAGTGATTCTGCACCGCGCCGTCGCTGGTCCGGTTGGCGTCCTCGCCGTTGGTGGTGGAGATCAGCTTGCAGAACGTGTAGGAGGCCATCAGAAACAGCCCCTTGTCGAACCGGTGCTCGAAGCTGGTTTCCAGGGCGTGATAGGTGGAGTGGCCGTCGTTCTGTCCGCCGGCGTTGCTGTTGATATCGGCGAATTGCGGGAAGGGCCGCAGCGCCTGCTGCAGTTGCAGATTGGTGGGGAACGAAGCGTAGGGTAGCTTGAAGCCCGCCGCGACGACGGTGGGATTGTTGATCACCGCGCTCACCGGCTGTCCGAGCAGCGCGCCATAAGTGGCCCAGTGCCTGGGATCGAGTTGGTTCTGCGATTGCTGCCGGGAGAGCATCTTGACGCCGACAACGCCGTGATAGGTGGCGCGAACCAGCGAACTCGAGGTCACGGTCCGCTCGAGCGTGAAGTTCCAGTCGGCGAAGTAGGGCGCGCGGCCGGCCTTCGAGTAGAAGAAGAACGGAGTCTGCTGGAGCAGGTTCCGGCTCAACGTCTGGGGATCGGAGATCGGCGGCCGCAGACTGGCGATCTGCGGACCGAACGAGGTGAAGCCGTCCCGCACGCGATAAGAGACGCCGTTCGACAGATTGTTGCCGATGGCGCCGAACGTACCGCCGAAGCCCTGGATTCCGTTGTCGGCGTTGCCGTCCTCGCGCGACGGCTGGTAGTAGATCGCCGAGCCCGAGCGCAGCAGCGTCTTCGAGTTCAATTGATAGGCGATTCCCAACCTGGGCCCGAGTGCGTTCATGCGCGTCTCGCCAAACCGTTCCGGCGCCCCGTTGCGGCCCGCGTAGACCATCGCGCCCGGCAGCCCGCCGGCGGCCTCGTTCGGGCAGGTGGGGCAGAAGTTGCTGTTGCGGAGATTGCGCTCTCCCTTCGGCACTGGGATCTCGTAACGAAGACCCATGTTGATGGTCAGCCGCTTGGTGACCTTGAAGTCGTCCTGCACGTACCAGGCGAAGTAGGGGAACTGGAAGGTGGTGTCGGAGGGGAAGCGGAACCCGCCGCCGCTGGCGAGGCCGAGCAGGAAGGACGCCCAGTCGGAACCGCTCACCGGCACGTTCGGATGGCCGGTGCCCGCCGCGTTGAAGCCTACCGTGCCGAACGCGCCATTGCGGTCCAGCCTGCGGTAGGTTCCCTTCAGGTACTCGAATCCGAACTTGACGTTGTGCGCGCCCTTGATCCAGGCGAGTTGCTCCTTGAAGTTAATGGTGCGGCCGCGCGAATCGGTGAACACGCTGTTGCCCCAGGTGGCGAGCGACGTCGAATAGGTGCTCGACGTGCCGGGCGCGAGTGGGGTCACGGCGCCCGGGATATAGGTTTGCCGCGCCAGATCGGCGGGGAAGCGGCTGACATAGTCCGGCGCCTCGATCACGCGGCGTCCGTTGTATCCGATCGTGATGTGGTTGAGCAGGTTGGGCGTGATGACGTAGTCGTCGTTCAGGCGGTGATAAATGGTCTTCACTTCGGAGGGGAATCCGGTCCCGGGAAGTCCCTCGAGGGCGTTGACGCTCGGGTTGGCCGGACTGAAGAAGTAGCTGTACAGGTAGCTGGTCCGGTGCTTGTCGTTGAAGGTGTAGTCGAGCTTGATCGACGGCAGCCACGACTGCGCTCGCGAGAAGCTGCGCGAGCGGTAGTTGTTCACGATGCGGGTGGGATCGTCGGGCTTGGGCAGCAGACCGGTCAGCAGTTTGGCGGTGGGATCGATCCGTTCGGGGCAGATGACGTCGAGCACGCCGCGGCATTGCATGCGCGGCCGGTCGGCGGCGTTGGCGATGATGCGTCCGTCGGCGTCCACCGGATCGTAGAGCGGAATGGTGCGTCCCGTGGAATCGACGTTACGCCGCATGTCGCCGTTGAGATACTCCGCCACCGGCGCGTTGATCAGCGCCGTGGATTGGCCGTTGCGGGTGGTCGCGCGTTCGTAGGCGAAGAAGAAGAACGCCTTGTTGCGGCCGTCATACACCTTGGGGACGTAGATCGGGCCGCCGAAGCTGCCGCCCGGATTCCATTGCCGCACGATCGGGCGCTTGGACGGCACGAAGGTGAAGCCGCGCGCGTTGAACACCTCGTTGCGGTTGAAGACGAAGGCGGAGCCGTGCGCGGAATTGGTTCCGGACTTGGTTACCCAGTTGATCACGCCGTTAGAAGTGCGGCCGTATTCGGCCGAGTAGCCCGAGCTCTGCACCTTGAATTCCTGCATGCCCTCGACGCTGACCCCGCGCATGGCCGGATCGTTGCGGCGCTCGCTCTGCGCCTCCGCGCCATCAAGCTGTTCGCTCTGTCCGTCGAGCAGTCCGCCTCCGATTCGCGGGTTCTCCGTGGGCCCGATGACGCCGGGCGTCAGGATGACGAAGGAGAGGTTGCTGCGGACGCTGCCGCCGGTGATGAAGAGCGGGAGGTCGCGGATGGCGTTGGTCGGCATCACCTTGCCGAGGTTGCTGCCTTGCGCGTCCAGAAGCGGCGTGATGGCGGTGACCTCGACGGATTGCTCCACGGCTCCTACCGTCAGGGTGATGTCGAGCGGCGTGACCGTCACGGCATGGACGGCGACGCCGGAGCTCTGCGACTTCTTGAATCCGGCTTTTTCGGCGGTAACCGTGTACTCGCCGGCGGAAAGGTAGAGCAAGCTATAAAAGCCGTCGGAGCCGCTCCGCGCCGTTTGCGAGAACCCCGAGGCGTCGTTCCTCACGGTGATGGCGGCATCGGGAACGCTTGCGCCGGTGGCGTCGGTGACGGTTCCGCGGATCGTTCCCCTGTTCTGTCCCAAGGCGGCGGCTGTCAGGATCGAGGCCGCGACGAAGGCGGCAAAACGCGACAGGGTCATTTTCTTCTCCCAGGCCACGCGGACATCCGCGGCGGCGATATTAGCTGATTTTACTACGCGGAGAGGCTAGACGCTGGTATGACCGCAATCGGGCAGCGAGCCGCGGTGAGCGAGAGTTCGTTGCCCCGCGCCACCACGGCCAGATCGCCCGGCCGCGACCCGGGGAGCGGATCGGGACTCGCGGGGACCAGCGGAGCCCCAAGCGCCTCCGCCATGCGCGCGGCCCATTCGTGGATGGAGTCGTCGACGGCGAGGACGCGGGACGGAAGCGCGCTTGCGAGTTCGGGATGCACACAGGTCCACACGGGGCACGGCGCGGCTCGCATGACTTCGGCCGCCACCGATCCGAGGACCCGCCGCCGGAATCCACCCAAGCCGTGGGCAGGCAGCATGATCAGGCCGATTCCGTGATCGCGGGCGTATTCGACGACGCGCAACGCGGGGTCGCCCTCCGCCACGATCCGCTTGGACCGCGCCGGTGGAAACAGGGCGCCGTCGAACGCGTCGAGCCTTCGCCGGACTTCCTCGACGTGCCGCACGTAGAGATTCGCGCCGCCGGTCTTGTATTCCGGCGCGCCCAAAAGATACTCGCGCGGCGTCATCGCGTGGAGCAGGTGCACTTCGGCGCCGAGGCGTTCCGCCATGGCCGCAACCTTGGGCGCAGCCGCCGCGCAACGTTCCGAGAAGTCCACTGGAAAGAGGATGCGTTCGAGTCCCGTCATGCCGTCTTCCATGATGACGCTTTTCCGGCTGGCCGGAAAATCCGATAACGAAGATTATGTCGCCATGCTCCCCGCGACTCCGTACGTTGCCGCCGGGTCCACGCAGTCGCGCACCCACAGGTCCCGGGACGGCGAGCGGCGGCCGCCGCGCAAAGAGGTGATGACGATCCGGGAGCCGATCGCCTCGGGGCCGGCCGCCTTCTCGATCGCCTCGAAGCCCGGTAGATCGTCCGGCACGCGCTCGGAGGACTTTACCTCGTAGATAGAGCCTGTCCCATAGGGGACGTTTTTTGGAAAAATGGCGTGGATGAAGGTGCTGGAAGTGGGTGAGACCGGAGGGGCGCCGGAACAAGGAACACGGAATTTGTTTGAAGTGGGGAAAAAAAGGCCTCATGATAG
>SYLY01000228.1 GCA_005808475.1 Acidobacteriota bacterium | reverse complement strand
GCCGGTGCACGTTCCGATCAGGATTCCACGAATCCACCACGGGGGCGTGTCCACTCCACGAGGCGCTTGGTAAAGCGCCGGATCGGAGATCAAGGCGCGGGCCAGACGCAAAAGCAGGTAAGCCAGCCCGAAACCCACCACCGGCGAAACCAGCAGCGACAAACCCACTTCACTGGCCTTCGCCCAGTTGACGCCTGAACCGAAGGCGTGGCCCGGCAGCGTGGAGTTAGCCAAACCGACTCCGAGTATGGCGCCGATCATGGTGTGCGAACTGGACGCCGGCAAACCGAGGTACCAGGTACCGGCGTTCCAGGCGATCGCCGCGATAAGGAGCGCCAATACCATCGCCATCCCGGCGTTCGAGCCGCTGGCCACCAGCAGTTCCACCGGAAGCAGGTTTACGATCGCGGTCGCCACGGCGATCCCGCCCAGCAGCACGCCCAGGAAATTCCAGATCCCCGACCAAACCACCGCTGCCCAGGGCCGAAGCGAGTGGGTGTAAATGACAGTCGCCACCGCGTTCGCCGTGTCGTGGAACCCATTGACGAACTCGAACGCGCAGGCGATGAGCAGACAAAGAATCAGCGCCGCTTGAAGGGCAGCGCTCAAAGAGGGGTCGAATAATGTATCCAAAGCTGCCATCAGAATACGCCGCGTGCGTTTCAATCCGGTGACGATTGCGTTCCAGCGGCGTCACGCCGCTGGACACCGCTGCGCCTTAGGGTAGCGATCACAAGCGGGGATCCACGGGCTCACTCTCGAGGGCCAGCACCGCGAAAACGCATTCGTGAACCCTCCGCAAGGGTTCCCGGGCGGCGAACCGATGGAGCGCCTCGAGCCCCAACGCGAACTCGCGCACCGCAAGCGACCGTTTCGCCGCGGTGGACCGGGCGCGCAGCTTCGGCAACTGATCCGGCGCGGTGTACTCGGGTCCATAGACGATGCGCAAATATTCGCGGCCGCGGCACTTGATCGCCGGCTGGATCAGTCCTTTGGCGCCCATCGAGACGAAGTCCAGCGGCTTGACGACCATGCCTTCCCCGCCCTTCGCCGTCAATTCCTCCCACCATTGGCAGGCCCCGGCGGCGGATTGCGGATCTCCGGTATCCACCTCGAGGAAGCGGGTCGCGATCAGGAAGCCCGGATCGGCGGCGGCAAGCCGGTGCAGCGTTTCCATATGCCACCGGTTCGTCTTGTCCGCGTGGACCGCGCCCTCCGACGCCATCAAATGGAACGGCGCCAGCCGGTAGTCCTCGATCGCGCGCACGGGCCAGCAGTAGAGCCGGTACGCCTCCCGATAGCGGCGCACGGAGTCGAGCCTGCTTCGGTAGACCGCGGCCATCTCCGCGGTGAGCGGATTCGACTCCAACGCCGCCAGAGACGCTTGGAGCGACGCCTCGCCGGCCGCGCCCACCGCCGCGTATTGGGTAACCAGCAGTTCGCGCGCCTTGGCCGACCACGGCAACAACTCGCAGTCGAAACAGAACCAATCGGAATCGAATTCGCTCCAGAATCCGGCGCGCGACGCGGCGTCGCGGACTCGCGCGATCAGCGCCGCCTCGTCCTCCGCGTCGTGGAAAAACGGACGGCCCGTGCGCGTGTAGCAGATGCCCAAGCGGCCGTCTTCCGCTCCGAACCGGAGCCGGGCCGCGTCCGCGTGCCGGCACACGATGGCCACGGCGCGGGAACCCATGTGCTTCTCCTGGCACACCACGCGATCGACGCCGTTCTTCGCGAAATAGGCGAACGCCTCCTCGGGCCGCTCGAGATAGTTCGCATGCGCGGACGTTTCCGGCGGCGACATCGTGGGCGGTAGATAGATCAGCCAATGCGGATCGGCGGCGAAGCGGCTCATCGCCTCGAGCGCGGCGATCGAGTTCTCCTCGCGGATGGTCACCGCGCGCAGTAGCCGGGTCTCGATCATGCGGCGGCCGGTGACATCTTGCAGGTCCAGCACGTCGTCGAGTTCCTGCTGCGAGGTGCGGTTTTTGCCGGCCGGCCATCCGATCGGCCGCAGAGGTGTCGCGTATTCGCGCCCGGCGGGCACGGAGACGAACTCACGCTCGGGATAACGCAACGCGGTGAGCTTTCCTCCGAACACGGCGCCGGTATCGATGTTCGCGGTGTTGTTAACCCACTCGGGTTCGGGCACGGGCGTGTGTCCGTAGACCACCATCGCCTTGCCCCTGTATTCGGCGGCCCAATCGTGCCGCACCGGAAGACCGAACTCGTCGGTCTCGCCGCTGGTCTCGCCGTACATGCAAAACTCACGCACGCCGGCGGACGCGCGTCCATGCAGCGGCTCGCGCAGACCCGCATGGGCCGTCACCAGCCGGCCGCCGTCGAACACGTAGTGCGAGATCAACCCGTCCAGGAACGCCGCCAGCTTGCCGCGTTCGGAGGGCGTCAGCGGCTCCACCTCGGCGATGGAGCATTCCAGCCCGTGCTTCACCTGCACTTGCTTGCCGCGCAACCAGCGCGCGAACTTGTCGTCGTGGTTGCCGCGCACACAGAAAGCGTTGCCTTCCGAGATCATGTTGCGCGCCACTCGTATGGCGTCGAGCACGGCGGGGCCCCGATCGGCCAAGTCGCCGAGGAAAATCGCGCGGCGGCCTTCGGGATGACGCCAAGTCTCGGCGCCCCAAGGTTCCTCCGGCGCCTCCATCTCATGGCGCTTCCACCCCAGGCGCGTCAGCAAGGAGCGGAGTTCGTCCGCGCATCCATGCACGTCGCCCACGATGTCGAACGGGCCGGCTTGGTCCTTCTTGTCGGTCCAGGCCTTGGTGCGCCGGATCTCGACCTGTTCGTTATCGCGCACCACGTGGACGTAACGAAAACCTTCCTTTTCGAGGTTCGCCAATCCGCGGCGCAGATCCGCCGACTGGCGGCGGACCACGTGCGGCCCGAAGTCGCGGTCCGCGCGGCTGCGATTGCGTTCCTGGCACACGCGCTCCGGCGTGTCGAGCACGATCGCCGCGGCGAGCACGTGATGTTGGCGCGCCTGTTCGATCAGCTTCTTGCGATCCTCCGGGCGAACGTTGGTGGCGTCGGAAACGGTGAGCAGCCCGCGCGCCAGCCGCTTCGACATGACGTAGTAGAGCGTCTCGAACGCGTCGCGCGTGGCTTCCTGATCGTTCTCGTCGTTGCTGACGAGTCCGCGGAAGTAGTCCGAGGACAGGACTTCCGGGGGCCGGAAATGCCGCCGCGCGAAGGTCGACTTGCCGGACCCGGACACACCCACCAGCGCGACCAGCGACAATTCGGGGAGATCCAGGATCCTCATCGCGCCTCCTCGGGCAGCGAGAACACCGCCATCTGCGACGGCGCCCCGTGCGCCTCGTCCACCGGACCGATCGATTCGACGCGGGCGCGATATCCGAATCGTTTCTCGATCCCCCGCGTCCACTCGGCGACCTCGGCGCGCGTCCAGTCGAAGCGGTGGTCGCCGTGCCGGAACTTCCCTTGCGGCAGGTTGGCGAACAGGGCGTTGTACTCGCGATTCGGCGTTGTGACCGCCACGTGACGCGGCCGGGCGAATTCGAACACCACGCGCTCGAGCGCGGCCAGCCGCGCCGGATCCAAATGCTCGATCACCTCGACGAGCGTGGCCGCGTCAAACCCGGCCAGCCTCCTGTCGCGGTAGAGAAGCGACCCCTGCGCGATTTCGATGCGGGCGCGCTGCCGTTCGGGAAGGCGGTCCAGCCGCAGCCGTTCGGCGGCGATCTCCAGCGCGCGGTGGCTCACGTCGATGCCGAGAATGCGTTCGAAGTGGCGGTCGGCGAGCAACCGGCGGAGCAGCTTGCCTTCGCCGCAGCCGAGATCGGCCACCGATTTGACGCCGAGTTCGCGCAGACGCGTGGCCACAATGTGGAGACGGTGGGTGTGCAACGTCATGGGGCGCTCGAGCTCGCGCTCAACATGGGCGGCTTTCTCCGCGACGGCCTCCGCCTGTTCCACCTCGGAGGTCTCGCTCCCGAGCAGTTGTTCGAACGCCTGATCCACCAAGGTAGACTGACGCTTCAAATACCGGCTCACGATCGTGTGGCGCATCGGATGCGAGGCGAGCCAGCCTTCGCCGCGGCGGGTCAGCTTTTCGACTTCCTCGGCCCCGACGAAGTAGTGCTTCTCGTCGTCGAGCACCGGCAACAGGACGGAGAGGTGCGTCAGCACGTCTCGAACCGTCGCGCGAGCGCGCAGCCCGAGTCTGTAGTAAGAGCTCTCGCCCCACTCGGGAAACGCGGCGTCCAGAGGATGACGCTCCACCGATACCGTATAGCCCAGCGGTTCGAATAATCGCGCGGCCATCTCCGGGCCGCCTCGCGACCGTATCACCGGCACGCCGATTTCGAGCGGCAGCGCCCGGGCAGGCAGTTCGGGGCGCTGAGCGCAATTGCCCGCCATCGCCGTGCCGAACACGCGGCTCATCGTGGCGGCGAGATAGGAAGAGGCAGTGTAGGGGCGGTCGTTGACGTACTCCTCGGCGCGGCGCGCGCCGCGCACCAGTTCCACCGGATCGATCTCGAGCAGCAGACACGCGGTGCAGCGCTCCTCCGAAGCCTCGGTGTAGAAGACCATCGCCCTGCCGGAGGACACATCGGCGGTGAACAGGTTGGCGGGGTTCTTGTGCAGGATGTAGCCGAGGTCGGCCGCCGGGGACGCGGTGTTGGTGATGCTGAGGAGCACTTCCTTCGATTATCGAATGGGGCGGGAGCGCTATTCCCGCGAACTGCGTTCGCGGAACGAAGTCAGCAGGCTGCCCCACCACATGCCGGGCATGTGGATGAACTCTTGGCCGCCCTGGCCATGGCGAACCGGATGATCCGCGCGCAACGCCGGCCAACCGCGATGGACCAGCGCGACCCGCGTGCGGCAGGGGCCCAGTTCGTCGAACCGGACCTCGACCGTCGTGGACGGATCGTCCGGAGCGAAGTTGACGCCTCGCCATTCGAACGCGAAGAACGCGGGCGGCTCCCACGCCGCGATGCGCCCGCTCACCACAACGCGGCGGCCCGATTCCGTTTCAAACGTTTCCAGCAGCCTGCCGCCTACTCGCGGCTCGAACTCCAACAGCCCGGGCGTCCGGCCCGATGCGCGGAACCGGGGTCCGCGCCGCCACCAAAGACCGGTTTCGGCGGTGAAGATCCGGAACGCTTCTTCACGGCCCACTTCGACGGTGACCTCGGCGGCCACGCGGTCGAACGCACTCATGGAGCGCCGCGTCTCTTTTTCTCCGCGTGCCGCTTGAACGAGCCGAGTTGCCCCGTCCAGAACTCGCGAACTTCGGAGAGCCAGCCGTCGAGTTGGTCGAACGGTTCGCGCCGCAGGCGGTAGACGCGGACACGGGCGTCGGACTCGATACCGTCCTCGGCGACCAGACCGCCGCGGCGCAGGATCCGCAAGTGCCGGCTGAGCGAGGGCGGCGTCATGCCGAGAGCCGCGGCGAGATCGCCGGCGCGGCGCGGCTCCTGGGCGAGGAGCCCGATAACCGCCAGCCGGGAAGGATCGGCGAGGGCGGCGAAGGTGGACACGCTCGGAGCCGGCATCATTCGGGGTTCCGCACGCGTTCGCAGAACCACCACATGTGACCTTCCGGATCGAGCGCCCCGTAGGCGCGGTCCGCCCAATAATCCGGACCGTAGTCGTGCACTTCCAGAGGAGCCACGATCACCGCGCCGGCGGCGGCGGCTCTCGCGTGGTGCTCTTCGGCGTTGTCCACGTAGAGCATGACGGACTGCGTGTTGACGCCACCGGCGGCGGCCGGCGCGGATGTCGCCGGCCACAACGAACTGCCGGGCCGCTGGCGTCCCGCCGAACTCACCATGATCACCGCGCCGCCGTAAACAAGTTCGCTGTGGACGATCTGCCCTGGTTCGCCCTCCACTTTCAGCCGGACTTAGAAGCCGAATGCGTCGCACAGCCAGCCGATCGCCTGGGGTGCGCCGCTGTAGAAGATGGCCGTGGAGAGGCGCGGCCAGCCTGTGGGAGTGGGTTTCATATCCCACAATATTTAACCGATTACGATAATATTTTCAAGAGGCCGCCGCGGCGTCAAAGCAGCGCTTCGAGCAGCCGGTTCACCGCCGCCAGCGACCGGCCATCTTCATCGAGATCGGGATTGTAGTTCGTCAACCCCACCGCCACCACGGGAAGCTCGCGCATGATCGAGGCGATCAGCGCCGCGCCTTCCTTCACCGGCAGTCCGCCGGGGCCGCGAAAGTGAACGCCGGGCGATTCCGCCGGGCTCAAGAAGTCCAGGTCGATGTGCAGATACACCGAGTCGGCCCGTTCGCCGAGTTCCTCCGCCGATTGCGCGAAACCGGCCGCCTCGACCCGTTCGCGCTCGCCCGGTTCGATGTCGCGGGCGCACGGCAGCAGCACGTTGGCCGCCGGCACGGGTTCCGCGTATCCGATCCGCGAGCAAAGCTCCTCGTGGCAAGCGCCGGTGGCGACCGAGAGCGCCATGCCGGACAACGATCCGCTCCGGCTTGTGGCCGGCGTGTGGAAGTCCGCATGGGCATCCAGCCATACGATCCCCAGCCGCCACGGATCGAGCCCACCGAGGGTTCCCACGCAAGCGATGCAGTTGCCCGAAACCACCACGGGGACGATTTGCTGCTCCACCGCCTGCCGCACGGCGACGCGCGTCTGGCGCGCGAGATCGACGATCGCGTCGACGCCCTCGCAGGACTTGTCCCGCAGCGAGATATGCTGCACCTGGGCAGGCACGCCGCGGTAGGCGAGCCGCCCGTCGGCGCCGGAAGCGACGATCCGGCGCGGACCTTTACCGACGCCTATTTCGAGGGCTCCGAGATGATAGGGGATTTCCAGAATCGTGAAGGCGCGGCTACCGGGCATCTTTTTCTTTCGGCGAGAACCAGGGATAAATCAAAGGTAACAGGAACAGCGTGAGCATCGTGCTGGTGACAAGCCCGCCGATCACCACCGTGGCG
>SYLY01000227.1 GCA_005808475.1 Acidobacteriota bacterium | reverse complement strand
GGCGGACCCGCTCATCGGCGCGATCCGCGAGCGAATGGCGAAGATCAGGATCGGCCCGGGCCTGGTGGAAGGCAACGAGATGGGTCCGCTCATCACGCGCGAACATCGCGACCGGGTGGCCTCGTATGTCGCCGGGGCGGCGGCCGAAGGGGCGGTCGTGACGGTGGATGGGCGCGCCGATGCCGCGTCGAGCGGCCCCGGCTTTTTCCTCGGCCCGACATTGATCGACAACGCCGCCCCGGGGATGCGCTGCTACGACGACGAGATCTTCGGGCCGGTGCTGTCGGTGGTCCGCACCCGGACTTACGACGACGCGCTCCGCCTGATCAACGACAATCCATTCGGCAACGGCGCGGCGATCTTCACGCGAGACGGCGGCGCCGCGCGGCGGTTCCAGTTCGACGTCGAGGCCGGAATGGTGGGGATCAACGTACCGATCCCCGTGCCGATGGCCTACTACAGCTTCGGCGGTTGGAAGGCGTCGTTATTCGGCGACCTGCACATGTACGGCCCGGAGGGCGTGCAATTCTACACCCGCGCCAAGGTGGTGACCAGCCGTTGGCCGGATCCGGAGTCGAGCCAGGTGGATCTCGGATTTCCTCAGGCGCGATAGCGGTCGCAACCGGCGGTGCAAGTAACCCGGCCGGACGCACCTCCACCGGCTGGGCGGATCTCGATAACCAGACCCGCGCCTGGCCCGAACGCGTCAACACGACTTACAAGAAACACATCCGCGCCATCACCGTATCGCCGCGTCTGCGATCCGGTGAGTTCTTCGGCCGGGATCAGCACGAATTTGTCCCGAGCGGCGAGGAGTCGCCGTCGCTGCTTAACGTATGCGTGTGGAGGTTGCCTTTCTACCATTGCCGGTGACGCCGTCGAGCGAGGGGCGGGCGAGAGGGTGACGAGAGACGCGAAGGCGAAGCGGAGGGGCCAAGCGGAGGACAGGAAGGCAATCTTACCAATCCAGCCGCTGATAGAATGACGAGATCGTGCCCCTGACGCCTGGACAGAAGCTTGGCCACTTCGAGGTGCTTGCGCCGCTTGGCGCGGGCGGAATGGGCGAAGTGTACAAGGCGCGCGATGCGCGGCTGGGCCGTGAGGTAGCGCTGAAGATTCTGCCGCCGGAGTTCGCGCATGACCGCGACCGGCGGACGCGCTTTGAGCACGAAGCGCGCGCGGTTGCGGCGCTGAATCATCCGGGGATGGTGGCGCTCTACGACATCGGAAACGAAGACGACACGCACTACATCGTCAACGAGTTGGTCGACGGCGCGACGCTGCGCGCGGCGTTGGCCAATGGCCCTCTCCCGGCGCGGAAGACATCGAATGGGCCGCGGAGATCGCCGACGCGTTGGGCGCGGCGCATGCCAAGGGCATCACGCACCGCGATCTGAAGCCCGAGAACATCATGATCACGCGCGAGGGCCACGCGAAGATTCTGGACTTCGGCTTGGCGAAGGACCGGTCGCGCGCGCCGATGGCGCGACCGAAACTGCCGTCACCGATCCGGGCGCCGTCATGGGCACCGCCGGTTACATGTCGCCCGAGCAGGTGCAGGCGCTGCGGGGCGATCATCGCAGCGACGTCTTCAGCTTCGGCGCGGTGCTATATGAAATGATTTCCGGTGCGCGCGCGTTCGCCAAACAGACGCAGGTCGAAACGCTGACGGCGATCCTCCGCGAGGATCCGCCGCCTCTGCCTGCCGATACGCCGCAGGCGCTGCCACGGATCGCCGCGCGGTGTCTGGAGAAGGAACCGGAGCGCCGCTTTCAGTCGATGAAGGATTTGGCGTTCGCGTTGCGCACGTCGTCGAGCGCGACGTCGTCTATCCACACGGCGGTCGCGCCCATCGCGAAGCGGAACTGGCTCTGGCCCGCGGCGGCGCTGAGTTGCCTTGCGCTCGTCTTCGTTCCGCGAAGCGAGGTCCGCGGGAACAATCTCAGGCTAACTCCAATCGCCCGCGACAAGATGGCGGAATGGGCTCCGGTCTTTTCGCCGGATGGCAAGTCAATCGCCTATTTGCGCGGCAGCCAGTCGAAAAGGCAACTCGTGTTACGCGTGCTCGCGGAGGGTGAACCGGTGGTGCTGGCCGAAAGCACGGTCGCTATCTCTTATCATGGCCTTACGCGTCTCTCGTGGTCACAGGATGGCGCTCATATCGTCTATCCCGATGGAAACGGGCTATCCCAGATTTCGGTATCTGGCGGGACGCCGCGTTCGATTTTTCCAGCCAGCGTGGCCGCGGCGATCCCGCGCGGGTCCGGAATGGTGATTGCGAGCGGCGCCGGCGGAACAAAAGTGCGGTTGCAAGTGAGTGACCCGGCCGGCTCGGCGCCGGGACCGCTCGCGCAATATGAGATCGATACCCCATCCACCATAGGCGCCTCATCGCTCGAATTCTCGCCCGACGGCCGCCATCTGGCGCTGGTCTTCGGCGGAACGGTTGCGATCATCGATTGGCCCGCGGCGACGCTTCGCAAGACGTATTCCACCGAGCCAGTCATTCGATCCTTCTCGTGGATGCCGGATAGCCGCCACGGAATCATGGCGGGCATGTTTCGGCCCGGCATCCAGGCGATCGACACGGAGACCGGGGAGACGCGGATGCTGCACACGGGCAATATCGGTAGTGCCAGCATCAATCCCGGCGGCCGGGCGATCGCGATGACACCTTGGACGCTGGAGTCGGACATCGTCGAATTTTCGATGGGTGGCGAAAAGGTACGCGATCTGGTCTCTTCGGTTGAAGCTGCGCAGGCGCCCGCTTGGTCTCCCGACGGAAACAAGTTGACGTTTCGGCAGTACTTGACGCCCGGCATCGCGGCGATCCTAGTCCGCGACCTCGGCGCCGGCACGAATCAGACCGTTGTCCGGCTTCCCGTTCGCGGTACGATTCCGTCTCCAAAGTTCTCGCCCGATGGCAAGCGGATTCTCTATCGCGATAACGGCAAACTTTGGACGGTGCTCGCATCGGGAGGGATTGCAACCCCGATTCTGGAAACGGTCGCGACGTCGCTCAGTTGCTGGTCTCCGGACGGCAACTGGATCCTAACGGAGTCCGATGGCGGCTTGATGAAGATCCCGGCAGGTGGCGGAGCGCCGGTGAAGATGGAATTCCGCGGTGTCAATCGAATTTCTACGTGCACGTGGAAGAACGGTTCGATCTATGGGATGGACTCCGCTGGGCTGCGGCGCATTCCGGAAAATGGCGGGCCATCTGTACCGCTCGGCGATTTCGCCGGTGCTCAGATCAGCGGAATCAGCCCTGACGGCGCAACGTTGTATCTGCTAAAAACGGGCGCGAATCAACTTCTCGCCGTCGATGCACAGACCGGGCGGCTGACCAAGACCGTGGATATACAAGCCGGCGGGTTGATTCGCGGTGTCTCCGTTCACCCGGACGGCAAGCGCCTCGCCGTTTGGGTGGAGCGAACCATCGGCGATATTTGGATGCTCGAAGGCTTCCCGCTTCCCACTACCGGAATCGAGCGGTTGTTCCGCAAGTGGAAAGACCCGGAGTAGCTCTTACTTCCGGTGAATGTAGATCGGCCCATTCCCCACCCCGCGGCCATCGCATAGGGCGAGGGATGTCCCGCATTGGCGATCGTCACCGTGCCATCTTGCGGATTTCAACCTGCGGTTGAGGCGTCAGCTTCGGACGGCGTCCGCCGATGCGCCCCTCTTCACGGGCGGCATCCAATCCGGCATTGGTCCGCTCCTCGAGCATCGCCCTTTCGAACTCGGAGAATGAGCACCAGTGGAAGTCCAGTCGTCGTCCCAACGACGTATACTGGCGTCCATGCCAGCACGGAATCCGAACTTGCTCAGGATCGGCCTCGCCTTGTTCACCGCGGCCCTCCCGATGGCGGCGCAAACCACCTCCACCGAGATCCTCGGCCTGGTGACGGACAGCTCCGGCGCGTCCGTTCCGGCGGCGCGCGTGGTGATCACGCGCGTGGCGACGCAGCAGGTGTTGTCGCGCGAGACCTCGGCGGCCGGCGAGTACTCGTTCCCGCTGGTCGAAATCGGCGAGTACACCGTGCACGTCGAAAAACAAGGCTTTCGCTCGCGTACCGTTACCGGCCTGCGCATTGAAACGCAGCAAAAGGCCCGTGTCGATTTCGTGCTCGAACCCGGCGCCGTGACCGAAACCGTGGAGGTGGTGGCGGCAACCGTGGCTCTGGCGACGGAGAATGCCGCGGTGGGACAGGTGATCGAAAACAAACGCGTGGTGGACCTGCCGCTCAACGGCCGCAACATGATTCAACTCGCCGTGATGGTACCCGGGGTGCAGTTCGGCACTCGAAGCGGCCAGGACGGACAAGGCGGCTTCCCGATTCCCGGCGCGGGAATGGCGGTAATCGCCAACGGACAACGCGAAGGACATCAGAGCATCACGCTGGATGGCGTCGAGTCCGTTGCGCCGCTGTACAACGTGAGCAGCTTCACGCCGTCGATCGACGCGATCGAAGAGTTCAAGGTCCAGACCGGTTCGTACTCGGCCGAGTTCGGTCAAAGCTCCGGAGCGCGGATCGAGGTGGCGTTGAAGTCGGGCACGAATCAGTTTCACGGCACATTGTTCGAGTTCCTGCGAAACGACGCGTTCGACGCCGAGAACTACTTTCTGAACTTTCAGCGGCCCGCCAACGCCGCGCGGATTCGAAAAGACCGCCTGCGCCGCAATCAGTTCGGCACGTTCGTGGGCGGGCCGCTGATTCGCAACCGGACGTTTTGGTCCTTCAATTTCGAAGGCCGCCGGGAGATCCAGGAGGGCGTCGCCACCGCATTCTGGCCGCATCGCGATTTTCGGCAAGGCGATTTTTCCCGGCTTCTAACTCCGAACATCAATCCGGCCACCAATGCGCCGTTCCGCGCGCCGATCGCGATCTTCGACGCGAACACCGCCACGCCGTTCCCGGGCAACATCGTTCCACGCTCCCGCCTGCATGCGGGAGCGCAGCGCGTGATCTCGCGGTTCCTGCCCGAGCCCGACTTCGAGCAGCCGGACCTGCTCGATTTCACCGCGCGCCGCGCCGTGCCGCAGGAGATCAACTCCAATCAGTACTTCGGCCGGATCGATCACAACTTCGGGGGCAACGACAAGGTTTTCGGCCGGTTCGCGGTCAACTCGGATAACTGGCAGGCCAATGGGATCAACCCGAATTTCCCGGAGTATCGCGTCTCGACGGCCTACAACATTGCCTCGCAGTGGATTCACACCTTCAGCGGCACACTGATGAACGAACTTCGTTTCGGAGTCAACAACTGGGGCGACAACTTCGTCAATCCCCGCACGAACACCGACTTCGATCTCGATACGCTCGGAATCGGCCAGTTCCGCGTGGCCGGCGACGGCAACCGGAAGTTCACGCCGCTGGAAACGGGTGTTCCGTCCATGGGCTTCACCATCGGCGATCCCAACGGACGCACGGACGACACCTACAGCTACCAGTTGGCGGAGAACCTTTCGGTGATCCGCGGCAAGCATACGATCAAGACAGGCTTTTCCTTCTTTCACGCCGCCATGGACCGCCGCGCGGCCAACCTGACGCGCGGCACACTCGGCTTTGGGGCCAACGAAAGCGGCTACGATTTCGCGTCTTTCGTGCTCGGCCTTCCCACGCGCAGCCAAACGGGCGAAGGCTATCCGGCGGTGGCGATGCGGTCCCGTCGCGTCGGCGCGTATTTCACCGGCGATTGGAGGATCACGCCGAAGCTGACCATCAACGCGGGGATCCGTTACGACTTCCTGGGAAACCCTTACGACACGCTAGGCCAGGTCCGCACGCTCGATCTGCTAAAGACGTTTTCCTCGCCCAGCGGCGCCATCCCCACGCTCCAGCCCATTCCACGCAGCGATGAGGCCAAACGCAAACTTTGGAGACAGCACTGGGGATTCATGCAGCCGCGGCTGGGAATCGCTTACCGGCCGGCGTCGAAATGGGTGCTTCGTCTGGGTGCGGGCCAATACACGAGCCCGCAGCATTTCGTGCAGATCAGCACCGCGAATCTGCACCCGCCGCTTTCCGGCAATCAGCAGTTCGATGCGGTGACGCAGGCGGTGGGAACGCTCCCGATCGCCTACGCGGGCCGGAACTACACATCGCCTTTGAGGCGGTTCACCGCCGGCTTTCCGGTGCTTACGCTCGACAATCCGTTCGCGGGATCGTCGCTGGTGCGTCCCGTGGGCGTCCGCATGTTTCAGAACGATCGTAAGGATCGCGACGTGTGGCAGTGGAGCATCGACATCCAACGCGAACTGCCCGGGGCAATCGCGGCCACGGTGGGCTACGTCGGAAGCAAGACCACCCATTCCGCGAATGGCTACGAGAGTTTCAACATGGCGGACCCGTCTCCGGACACCAACTTCGGCGCGCGGCGGCCCTATCGCTTCTTCTACGATCCGGCGACGCCGAACCTCGGCGTGCAGGCGCTCGGCCGCATTGCGCCGTTCGACGCTTCCGCCAATCAGCACTACCATGGACTGCAGACACGGGCCGAAAAGCGCTACGCGAGCGGATTGGCTTTCGGCGTCTCCTACACGTTCTCGAAAGCAAACGGCGATGGAGAGGATGGCGGCAACGAGGGCCCCGGTTGGCAAATGCGCGACCGCGCCAGTTCCCGCGGCCGCACGGCCTTCGATATCAACCACGGCGCCGTGATCCACTTCGTCCACGAGTTGCCGTTCGCGCGGAATTCGAAGGGCGTTGTGGGAGCCCTGCTGAAAGGCTGGCAGACGAATGGGATCCTGTCGATTCGCTCCGGTCTTCCGTTTAGCCCCACCGTCCCCGCGGCCGACTTGAACACAGGCAACGATGGCTCGCCCGTGCGGCCGGACCGGCTAAAGGACGGCCGCCTCGACAATGCAACCCGCCAGTTGTGGTTCGATCCTGGCGCCTTCCAGCGGGTGACGTGCAACAATCCAGCCCGGCCGGACCTGTGCCACTTCGGCAACGCGGGCCGCAATATTCTCGTTTCGCCAGGCCAGCGGACGATCGACGGATCGGCGTTCAAAAATTTCGCCATTCACGAGCGCGTGCGGCTCCAATTCCGCGCGGAGTTGTTCAACGCGTTGAACACACCGTGGTTCGGACAGCCGAATAATCTCGGCTTCGTAAATCCGGCATCCGTCACCCCGGACGGTCCGCGCGTTGGCGAAATCCGGTCGCTGCGGAGCCCGATGCGCATTGTCCAGTTCGGGTTGAAGTTGAATTTCTAGGATGCACTCTCGATTTTTGGAACAGTTCAGGCCTATGAATATAGGCTCGAACAGGGCGAAGGCTGGGAGCCGGTTGACGCCGGCGGTGGCAATGCAGAGTTTCCAGCGTCATGTTGACGGTGATCTGGCGAGCGTCTTCGTTTGTGAGTTGCCGATTCGTGGTCCGTTTGCGCCAGAACTCCAGCGTTCGGTCGATTTGCTCGGGATTGACGACGCTATGTTTCATGGGCGGTACCGCTTAGACTGGCTATAGTTTGGATTAGATCCAGCAGGGCGTCAAGATGGGAGACGAGAAATCGACCAGACTTCGCAATCGGTATCAACGGATCTTCATTGCCGCCCGGCGACCCTGCGGAACTATACTACGAAGAGCTCTCCAAGTTTCTTTTGAAGGTCCACTTGGCGGCGGAGGCTGATGAAACAACAATTTGAACAGATTCGACGCCTACTCGACGAGGTGGAGGCGTGCGATGCATCCGTCGGTGCCTCCGACATGCCTGGGTTTCACGCACTTGAATTGCCCCAAGTCATTCAGGAAATAGTCGATGATCTTCAGCCGCTCCTCTATCCCCATTTGCGGCTCAGCGGAAAGGCTCTCAGGAAAAGTGTCGTCAAGTCGTCGTATTCAACTGCCGCCGAAAATACAATCTCCGAGGGCAAGGTGCGTGAGATCTTTCGAGCGCTGGAACAGCTCGGCGCACTTCGCAAAGAAGGTGAGGCGAATCGGGAAGGAACGCCCTATTGCGTGCTGACACCCGACGAGATCCCAGCATGCCGAGATTACAGGAGTCAACGCCGACGGATCGAATTGCCACAAGAGACCGCCCCTTCGGACATCGACTACTACAATGTTCGGGAAAACCGATTGACTGTTTTCGAACGGGACGCTTACAAGTGCCGATAATGTCAAAAGCAGCTAACGCGGTTCACCGCGACTTTGGATCACGTTAAGCCTGTGACCGAAGGCGGGGACAACTCCCTCGAAAACCTAGTCACTGCTTGCCTCAACCGCAATTCACAAAAACACCGCCGCCCTCTTTCCGATTTCCTGGCGGAGCGATGAGATGGGCGTTCTACGCTAGCCGTTCCGAACCAACCTAGTGGGCTTCGGCATCCTCAATCCCAATGCCTGAACGACTTTGAGGACACGGGCAAAACTGGCGCTCTCGTATTCCGTCGCCTCGTAGCGCTGGATCTGCTGGGTCTTGACGCCGAGCCGGTGGGCCAGGCCTTCCTGAGTCATTCCCGACGCGATGCGGGCGCGGATCAGGGTCTTCGGCAGGTCCTCCACGGCTTCGAGGACGAGGTCCTTGCTCTTGCCCACGTGCAGACGCTCGTAGGCGTCGATCTGCTCTTGGAGTTCCTGCAATTGACTCTCGGCGGCATCGCGTTGAGTCTGCCAGAGTCGAGGCGCAATATTCGATGGGCGTTCCTGCCGGGCGAGTTCGGCGAGGGCTTCCTCGAAACGCCGGGCTTGCGCCTTCGTGATCCGGTATTGCTTCTCGTTCTTGATCATCGCTTCTTAATACCTCTCAACCGAATCGCCACAATGCCCTTTGGCTCGCCGGTCAGTTTGTTCACCTGGAAGAACTCGACGAACGCTCGTCCGGTCGCGCCCTCCGGCAACTGCGCCGGAAAGAACTCGCCGAGGAATCGCCGCTTCTGAGCTGCGCGACCCTGCGAGAAATCCCAGAACACCGGATCGAGCGCCTCCTCGTCCACACCTTGAATGTCCCAGCAGGCGTCGAAGTCGCCGGGATGCGGTTTCGTGGTGACGAAGCTGCCATCCAGGTAGGCCAACCGGCATCCCGCTTTTCGAAGCAGTTCGCAGGCTTCGCGGAATCCGGCCAGCAATCGGTCGCGCCAGGGATTGAACGCCAAGCGCTTCTCGATCTCGGCCCAGCTCGCGGAATGTATGCCGGGCGGCAAGTCGCCGTTGGATGACCATTCTGGAATCATTGTATCAACACCACGATTATGATGTATTGGCTATGAGGGCTCGATGTGAGAACGGCTTTCTGGCGAATCCGCGATGCGAATCGCCAGACACCCGGGAGGGGGCGGATCGAAGCTCTCGGG
Source organism: Acidobacteriota bacterium (assembly GCA_005808475.1). Taxonomy (GTDB): domain Bacteria; phylum Acidobacteriota; class Terriglobia; order Bryobacterales; family Bryobacteraceae; genus SYLY01. The sequence continues at coordinate 37,158 of SYLY01000227.1, read as the reverse complement.
GAGCAGCGCAACGGCCCATTGCGAAAACCTGTCGCCATGCCCGGACGTAACGCAACAGGGTTTTGCAACGGCTGAAGCCCAGCAAACGCGCTCGCAAAATGGGTTATTTCCGCAATCGGATTGGTACGGACACGGGCGCAGTACCAATCTACGGATGCCGTTTTGCGGGATCCATTCCCGACCAGGCTGCCATCCTCCATCAAATCAAAGGGTTATGGGCCACATCAATCGTTAGCGCAATGACTCCGCGATGCGGATTTCCTGCTTCAGCAGATCGTTAACCAGGTCGTCAAGGTCGATATTCTTGGCTTGGGCTTTAGCGGCGAGATAGTCTTGCACTTCCGGCTCGAGATAGATGGGCAGCCGCAAGACGGCTCCGGGGCGGAAGAACTTCCCTCGCTCGGCGCTCTTGAATTCGTATTCGGGCTTCATTGCTATGTCTCTTGGTACTGGGCGATTTCCGTTTTGGTTGGACGGCGCGCCGAAATGATGCGCACCGAAGCCCGGTTCGGCTCGACCTCTTGGAACGTATGAACCACCACGATGTAGCGTCCCTCCTCGTCCTTTCCAATGGTGACCCAGCGCTGCTCGTCGCCGCTGTGATCGCCGTCGAAGATCGTTGCCGCTAGCGGGTCTTTGAAAACGGTAGCCGCCACCTTGAAGTCTACCGCGTGCTTGGTCAGGTTGGCGGAAGCCTTGGAGCGGTCCCATTCGAATTCGTGGACGAAGGACATCGGCGACCACTTCACCGACCGTCGGCCCCGGATGGCCGCCGGCGGCACCCCTCTGCGCCAACAATGAGTGAGAGACCGATCCGGCCATAATTACTGAGCAGGGCGGGAATGGAAATGAAACTTGAATGGGTGCGGCTCTTTTGCGTTTCGGGCCAAAGTGCGATCTTGCAATTGGATAGTCGTCACGCTGAGCGTTGGAGGGTTTGCGAAACAGGGGGATAACGATGCTGTGGCCGGATATGGTGGCCTACTAGTGCCGTAGCAGCTGCGCCAGACCAATTCATTCGCTTCTGACGATTTGCGCTCTGGCCCCCCACCAGGACTCGAATTGTCCGCCCCAAGCTGGACATTTCTCCGTGGTTTTCGTTATCGTGGAGGTTGCGTGGCAGTAGCGACCGCGGAGTGGAACTCCGATCGTCGAATTGTTGGTGATCTCCTCACTCTCCGCCGGAGACACTCCACTAAGCTAAGGTGCTCGCTAGGTCATTTGCGGTACTGCGCGCCTATTTACAGTGCCGCGGATTGCAGGATCGGCGAGCCTCCGGGGCAGGCGTCGCGGTGTTCCATTTGTCGTTTACTCCCCTTGCCGCCGGCCTTGACCGGGCGCCGCTGCGCTTGACGGCGTGACCGCCTGGCCGCGCCCTGCGTTCGTCTCCGCTCTGCTTTGCCGGTGCCCCCAGCCGGATTCCGCTCTGCGAGTTCGTTCGCTGCGCTCACCGGAATCCGCCCGGTCTCCCCCAACAAAGCACTCCGACTCACCGCTTCGCTCTTGGTAGCGGCCCCGCTTGCTTCTGGGTGCCCCGGTCAAGAGACGGGGCCGAAGGAGACAATGAAATTTCAACAACGTGACTTTGATCGGCTACCTCGGCTCCGACGCCGAATCCCGTACCATCCGCAACAACACCGCCATGACGGTCCTCTCGCTGGCGCCAAGCGCACCTGGAAGAACCGCGAAACCGGCGAACGCGAGTCACAGACGACCTGGTATCGTTGCGTGACCATATGGAATCGAACTCATTTTTCAAGCCGTTTTTCGTTTTGAAGCCAGTTGGCCCGTACTTCCAGCTTTGAAAGCCGACGTCGAAGGTGGTATTGTGTACGCAGAGTACACAGCTATGGAAACCGAAAAGATCGGCATGCGGGAGTTTCGCGACAACCTCGCGGGTTATCTGGAGGCGGGAAAGCCTCTGGCGATCACCCGGCATGGCGAGACGCTCGGGTTCTACATTCCCGCCCAGAAGAAGAGCCGCAAAGCCGAGGTCGAAGCGATGCGGGCAGCGGCGAAGGAGCTCGATTCCATGATCGCGGCGTGGGACGCGTCCGAAAACGAACTCATGCAAGAGTTCAAGGAGATCCGTCGCGTCAGCCGCGAAAAGAAGCGGAACGCGCGGTAGCGCATGGCTGGCAGGGCGCTGGTGCTCGACGCCAACATTCTGATTCGCGCGGTACTCGGTCAACGCGTTCGCCGAATGCTCGAGTCGCACGCCGATAGCATCTCCTTCTTCATTCCCGAAACTGCGTACGCCGAAGCCGAGGAGCACTTGGCCGCACTCGTGATAAAGCGCGGTGACGATCCCGCGATTGCGTTACGTTCGCTCCGATCCATGGCCGCCCTCGGGACGATCGTCAGCCTCGACCTCTACGTGGACCACGAGGCGGAAGCGCGAAAACGCCTGGCTGCCCGCGATCCGGAGGACTGGCCGATTCTGGCCGCCGCGTTGGCGCTCAGTTGTCCGATCTGGACCGAGGACACGGACTTCTTCGGGTGCGGTGTCGCGACGTGGACCTCCGCCAGCATCGACAGCTTCCTCACGCAGTAGCTCCATTCGGTTCGGTTTCACCCAGCGTCTTGGCCGGCTCAGGCGATTGTCTCGTTTACATGCCGCTCCGTCAGTGCCGCCCATCTCCGGAAGCCGCCCGAGCCCATGGTAGGGTGTAGAACATCGTTTCGCCCTGCAACCGCCGCCCGGCTGTCTCCAAGGAAGAGCGATGCGCCCATAGCGGCTTCATGTGCGAATCCGAAACAACCTTCACCCGGAGCTCCGCGTTTGCCGCAATCATCCTGCACAACGAACTGCTCCCGAGAACTCCGAGCCGCCTTCAACCGGGCGTCTGGCAATTCGCATTGCGGATTGGCCAGAAAGCCGTTCCCACCTCGAGCCAAAAAACCCGCAACTAGATTTCCTTCCTTTTCAATCGGTTACAGCGGACCATCGAAAAGAGGCGCCATTGCCGGGACGCGTCGCCTGGCGAGGGCGCCATTCTTTGGGTGGCGGCGGAGCACGCTCCGTTGACCTCGTAACCTCGAAAAGGAGTTCCCAAACATGACATTCGCAACCAACGGCGCCGCCTCCGCGCACGACCTAATGGCGGACGGGCTACGGCTCGACCTGCGTCCCCAGGGCGCCCTCGAGGAACTCGTCTTCGCCCATCTCCTGGTAACCGCGGCGGCTCTGCGTCAAATCGACGCCATGGGCTCGGAAGCCTCTTTCACCGAACGCGATCGCACCGCGCGCGCCTTCTTCCGATCCGTCCGTGAACTCCGCGCCATCCAGCGAAACCGGCCGGAACCTGCGGACGAAAAAAATATTCGATTGCAAAACGAACCCGAGAAGTCGTTGAAAACACAGGAAGCCGCTTCCGGCGATCCCGAGCCCTCAGGCGAAGAACACACGAGCGCCGAACAACCCCCACGCGTACTGCCTTTCCGCCGCCCGGCGCCGAAAGTCGGCCGCAACGAGCCCTGTCCATGCGGCTCCGCGATGAAGTTCAAACGATGCTGCGGCGGCTGACGCTACCGTAGCTCGAACACGAAGGTCCGGCGATTCCGGTGGGGTTCGCCCACCGCGCCCGCTCGATCCGAGCGGACCTGCCGGCCTTCGGAGCCTATCGCCCACTCCGATGCCCGCTGCCGTGCGCGCGCAGCACTTCCTCCAGGGCCAGGGCTACGGCACGGGACGGCGGACGAGAATCCCAGGACCCGCGTCTCGATCGTGACCGAGGGCGGCATTCAGCCAATCGGTCATTTCGCGCTCCCATTCGCGGACGCCCGGCACACGATGCCACTCCTCCGTTCCGTGGCCGCCCCCCGCGACGATGATCAGGTCGCAACGCACGCCCATCGCCTGCAACGCGGCCTGCCAGTGCGTCGATTGCGCGAGCGGGACCTCCTCGTCGCGATCGCCGTGGAGCAGCAGGAACGGCGGCGATCCAGGCCGCAGGTGCATGACCGGCGAGGCGCCGGAGAAGGCCAGCTTTTCGCCGTATGCTTCGATGTCTCGCGCGAGCATAGCCCGAACACGCGGACCGGGCTCCTGGCCGCGGAAATCGGAGTAGCCGGAGAACGCGGCCACCGCCTGGACCGCCGCGCTCGCCCGTTCGACGGGATCGGATGCGCGCGGATCGGGATCGCCGAGCATCACGCCCACCAGATTGGCCAGGTAGCCATCGTCCGGTCCGCCCACCAGCGCGATCCGGCGCGGATCGGCGTTCCAGAGGGGAGCGTTGTGGCGGATGAAGCGGATCGCGCGGCGTACGTCGCCGGCCATCTCGCGCCAACTGGCGGCGGGCGGATAGCGATGGTCGACGGTGAACACCGTGTAGCCGGCCGGCGCGAGGAAAGAGGCCAGGTATGAATCGGCGCGAGGAATGACGATCGCGATGGGGTGGGGTCCCGGACCGGCCCCCGGGTGGACGTCCAGGGTGAGGCGCAGTCCCGGCACGGGCTCGGAGTAGACAGCGCCGGTTTGGGCTTGGATCGCGGCGCCGAGGAGAAGGGAGGCAACGAGGGGGGCGGCGCGCATTTGAGGGTAGAGAGACTAAGGTGATTTCCCGAGCCGAGGCGACTATTTGTCAGTCTAGCGGACGCCGATAGAAGAAGCACGGTATTATGGCGGCACAAACTCTGGTCTCGTCGGAAGCGGCCAAGCTCCATCCGTTCGATTTCAACCCCGAGATCGACATCGATCGCGCTCCATCGGTGCTGATCATCGATGCGGTCGACATCAACCGCCGGGTTCTGCGCGGGATGCTCAAGATGGCGCGGTACCGTCTGCTAGAGGCGACGCGCGCGGCCGAGGCCTTCGAGATTCTCGCGAGGGAGCAGGTCGATCTTGTGGTGGTCGACCTGATGATGCCCGAGATGAGCGGGCCCGAGTTCTGCACCAAGGTCAAGAGCAATCGCAGGACGCATCTGATTCCGATTCTCATGATGACCAGCGTTCAGGGCGCCGAGGGCGAGATCGCCGGCATCAGTTCCGGCGCGGACGAGTTCCTAACCCGCCCCCTGCATCCGGAGGTGGTCCGGACCCGCGTCAGGGCGATGCTGCGCAACAAGGCCGCGATCGACTCGCTCGAGGAAGCCGAGACCATCCTGTTCACGTTGGCGCAAGCGGTGGAGAAGCGCGACAAATATACCGGGGACCATTGCGACCGGCTGGCCAAGTACGGCATGGCCCTGGGCGCGGCGCTCGGACTGCAGCAGAACGACCTGCTGGCGCTCTATCGCGGCGGCTATTTGCACGACATCGGCAAGGTGTGCGTGCCCGACGCGATCCTGTTCAAGAAGGGGCCCCTCAACGACGAAGAGTGGTTCGTCATGAAGCAGCACACGGTGCGCGGGGAAGAGATCTGCAAGCCGATGAAAACACTGGCCCACGTGCTGCCCGTCATCCGCAGCCATCACGAGCGCTGGGACGGTACCGGTTATCCGGACGGGTTGAGCGGCGAACGGATCCCGCTATTGGCGCGGATCCTGCAGGTGGCCGACATCTTCGACGCCTTGACCACCGCCCGTCCCTACAAGCCGGCTCTGCCGGAGGACGAGGCATTCCGCATCATGCATGACGAGACCAAGCGTGGCTGGCGCGATCCGGAACTGGTGCCGCTGTTCCAGGAATGCCTGCGCAAAACAGAGCTGTGGCAAGCGTTGCCCACTGGCTGCGATTTGTCGGGGCCGGACAGCTTTCAGGTTTCGCTCACGGCGATGAGACGGTTCCTCGAGGTATGACGACTAAGGCCTTTCGCCGATGGTGCACCGCGGTAGCCGCTGCTAAGCTGGCAGCGAGGGAGAAGTTCATCATGTTTGCTTTTCGTCTGATCGGGGCGAGTCTCGCGATTTGCGCCATCGCCGCGGCGGCGGAGGCGAATCCGCCTTCCATGCCGTCGTTCTGGCGGTATGCGCATCCGGGCGCCAAGATGTACATGGGCGTCGACCTGACGCGCATTTTCAGCTCTCCCGCGGGCAAGGCCATCCAGAAAGAGATGGACCGGGCTGGCTTCAAGAAAGTAGCCGCCGACCAGGGCATGGGTTTCTTCCCGAGCGTCGACCGTGTGCTGATCTCGACCACCGGCGAGTCGGTCGCGGCTGCCGGCAAGGGTAATGCCGCGAAGAAGCAGCCTCCCGTCGTGATCGCCGTTCAAGGCAAGTTCGACACGGCCGCTCTGCGCAAGGACATGCTCGAGAAGGGCGCGGCGCGCTTCGCTTACAAGAGCGCCGAGATCTTCCGCCGCGGCAAGACCAACGACATGCTGGTGGCGCTGGTCAGTTCGCAGGTGATGCTGCTTGGTGACGGACCGTCGCTGAAGCTCGCCATCGACCATCACGACTCCGCCGATCCCGGCGCCACCGCGACCACGCTGATGAACCGCGCCGTGGAACTCGACGGGCTCTACGACCTGTGGTTCGCCTCCGAAGTGTCGCCGAGCGACGTGGCCGAAGGCGCGGCCGGCGCGGCCGGTCCGGCGCAGATGTTCAAGGACACCGAAGGCTTCGAGGGGGGCATCTCCTTCAAGAAGGGTCTTGGCCTGGACTTCGCCTTCCACAACAAGACGGGCGAGTCGGCCTCCGCGATGGCTACCGCGCTCAACCTGATGGCCAAACTGGGCCAACCTGACAAGGACAAGGACCCCGAAGCCGCCGAAATGTTCGACCGGCTGAAGATCGCCGCCAACGGAAGCGACGTCATGGTGTCGCTGGCGTTCGAAGAGAAGGACGTGCTGGCGGCCATCGACAAGATCAAGTCCTCGGCGGGGCCGGGCTCCAAGCGGAGCACCCCAACGCCGGTCACGTTGGCGAAAGGCGCCCCGGCGCCGCAGCCTGCGTCCGAGCCGGTGGTGATCGCGCCCGCGGCCAAGCCCGCGCCACTCAAGATTCGCATCCTCAACCTCGAGGAAGGCCCCCGCGAGATAGCGTTCCAATAGGACGCAATCAGGCCTCTTTCCAGTGGAGTTCGGCGTCCGAACGCCGCACGTAGTTGGCGTCCGCTCCCGCCGGATCGATCGCCCGGCCCGCGCGGTATTCGGCCAGGGCGATGTGGGCCACCGCGACCGCGATTCCACGAGGCGCGGCGACGACCGGAACCTCCGCCCACGCCGACGCCCGGGCGGCGGGCGCGAAAGGGGAGAAGTCGCCGCACACGAACTCGCCTTCTGCCGGATCGGGCAGGGACGCGAGCCACGCCCCGAACTTCCCCACCGTCTCTTCCGCCACCGGCTCGAGTCCCGCGCCGTACACCGCGCCGTAGACTTCGCCGCGCCGGGCATCGATCACCACTGCCCGCTTCGCCGCCGATCCGTACCAGGCCAGAGCCTTCAAATTCGACACCGTGACCACGGGACGCTCCAGAGCATCCGCCAGTCCCTTGACCGCGGACAACGCCACCCGAACCCCGGTGAACGACCCCGGTCCGCTCGCCGCCGCGAAGCAGTCGACATCGCCGATCGAGCAGCCGGCGCGGCCGAGCAGCGTTTCCAACTGTCCGAACAACACGTGCGCGAACCCGTCGGCGGAATGCAGCAGCGACTCGACGGGCTCGGTCCCCTCGCGCAACAAACACAGACTGCCGAAATCGGACGAAGTATCGATCGCCAGGATCCGCGTCACCGCGTCACCTTGACGACGCGATCCAGCGAATACACCTTGCCGTTGCCGTTGATCCCGTAGAGCCGCAACGTGGCCACGGCGGGAAACTCACTGGCGATCGCCGCCGGAATGGTGAACTCGCCGGATGGCTCGGTTCCGATCACACGGTATCCCTGGTTCGCCGCCGTGGCCTCCACCGTCCACACATACAGCATCGCCTTGGACGCCTTGGTCTCGCGCGTCAGCTTCACAGCGAACTTCACCGGCTTGCCCGCTGGAATCTCGTCGCCGGACGGAGTCTCGACCACGAACGGGATCTTCTTCGGATCGGATTCCACCTGCTGTTTGTACACCCGCCGCGATTCGAACTTCCAGGATTTGAGCATGCCGCGCTTACGCCCGTCGCGCGACAGATGCAGCACCCAGTCGCTCTTGTCGTCGGGCGGCGTGCCTTCGAAAAGCTCGCCCTTGTAATCCTTTTTCTCCTGGATGGTTTCCCCGTCGGAGGGCCGGTACCAATAGACGTCGTACTTCTTCTTCTCGGTCACCACCGTGACCGGTCCGGGCTTCTCGATGTAGACGATGTACTCGACGCCGTCGAGCGACAGCGCCCGTCCGCCCGTCACTTCGAAGTAGGGCTGCAGTTCCCAGAACCGGGTGTCCTCGAAGAACTCGTACCACATGGCCATGGCCTTGGCGCCCGGCGACTCGAGATGCTTCGCCTCCACCTCGAACTTCCTGCCTCCATAGGTTCCGGTGTTACCGAACGTGGGGTACATGCCGTTCATCGTCATGTTCCAGAGCCGCTTGCGGAACGTGTCCGAGTCCACGTGGTGTCCGTGCGACTTGCCCGCCCCGCTGTCCTCGTAGGCGAACTCGGCGTTCACGAGCGGAACCCTCAGGATCTGGCGGTCCACCGCGCCCAGGGCGATCGACGACGACTGATAGATCGCGTGCGTCATCCACTGATCCGCCAACAGCGGCGCGCTCGTCGTCACGGCGTGCGTCGACCGGGGGTGGTTGTGGATGTCGTACTTCGCGATGTACTCGGCGATCTCCGCCAGCAAAGCGCGGCCGTCCTTGTACTCCTCGAACTCCTGCACGCCCTGCCAAGTGATCATCATCGGCGTGTAACGCGACGCCACGTACTTGATGAACCGTTCGCGTTGCTGCCGGTTGGGGAAGATCTTTCCCAGATGGTTCTCGTCGCCGGCGAGCACCAGATCCACGAAGATGCCCTTCGCGTTCAGGGCGCGGATCCGCTTGTCGACCTCCTGGAAGTGCTCGACATTCGGCTGGTCTGGCGACAGGTACGCCTTGCGGTACTTGTCCTCGGGATGCATGAGCAGTCCGCGCAGGTGGTTGAACTTCTGCTTCGCGCGAGCCTCCACCATCGCGTCGAACACCGCGCGGTCGATCCACGGGAAGCGGTACGACGTGTCGCCCATCCACAGGTGCGCGGTGCGCTTTTCGGCGTACGTCCAGGCGTGGTAGTTCTCGGCTTTGAGGAATCCGCCGGAGCCGGAGTCGGGCGCGTCGAACTTCTCCGCCCTCCCGTTGATGGAGGGAATGTTGGAGGTCACGCGGAAGTCCCACGCGCCCGGATCGGTGGGCGCGTAGCGAATCACGAAGCGCCGGCCGCCGTCCCAGAACCCATGCGCGAGCGTCCCGCGATGGCGCGGGGAGCGGAATTCGGCGTGGACGGTGGCGGTCAGGTACGGATTCGGATGGGCGGCCATCTCGGCTTCGGTGGCCTCGAACACCCAATCGCACGACGAGTATGTGGGGACCTGCGCGCACGTCTGCGCGAGCAGTGGAATCGCAACCAGTCCCCAGGCGATTCGCCACATTTCGGCTGTCCTCCTATCTCCTGTCGCGGCTGACGATTTCGCCGTCGATCACGACGGCGGTGCAGTGAGTGGCGTACTCGAACGGGTCGCCGTCGTACAGCGCGACGTCGGCGTCCTTACCCGGTTCGAGCGAGCCCACGCGTCGGTCGATGCCCAGAATGCGCGCCGCTCCGATCGTCACCGCTCGCAACGCGCCTTCCATTCCCAGCCCGTTCGCGGCCGCTTGCGCCGCCTCGAACAGCACCACGCGCGTCTTGGGTACGTAGCTCTCGAATCCGCTCTGGATGGCGAAGGCGATCCCCGCCTTGTCGAGCGTGGCCGCCGTTTCCCGGCTCAGATTCGCGGTTTCGCCGCCGGTGCGTTGCATGGTGGGATGCAGAATGACCGGGACGCCGGACGACTTCAGCGCGTCGATCACCTGGCGCGCTTCGGCCGCGCCATCGAGCACCAGCTTGAAATTGAACTCGCGCGCCAGACGTAGCGCGGTCAGGATGTCGTAGGCTCGATTCGCGTGGATCAATAGCGGCCGCTCTCGCGAGAGCACCTTCGCCAGCGTCTCCAGCCGCAGGTCGCGCGGACGGTCCGGCTTGGTGTTCGCCGCGTATTCGCGGGCCTTGATCAACTCCGCGCGGAGCAACGCCACGGCCTTGGCGCGCGTCCCCGGCGACTTGCAGGATTCCGCCTTGCCCGCGTCGCCCAGCGCCGCCGCCACCATCGCTTCCGGCGCGATCACCGCCTTCTCGGGCGAGTTGCCGCGCGTCTTGGCGATCATCGTCTGTCCGCTCACCAGCGCCAGCGGACCGTGGCCGGTGTGAATGGTGGTAACGCCCAGTTCGCGCACGAAGCCCACCAGCGTCTCGCGGGGATTGTACGCGTCGATGGCGCGCAGTTCCGGTTGGATCGCCGCCGAGCGCTCCACTTGCTCCTGATCGTGCGGCTGGTTGAGGTAGCCGGTCAGCCCGATCACCGTGCGCGCGTCGATCAGTCCGGGCGTGACCACTTCGGCGTTCAGCGTGGAGTAACCGGTGGGGATGCGCACTTGCGACGCCGGCCCCACGCGCTCGATTTTCCCGTCCCGCACCAGCACGACACCGTCGCGGATCGCCGGTCCGGCCATCGTGTGGACCACCCCGCCTCGAATAGCCAATTGCGCGCAGGCCAGCGCGGGGAGCAGAAGCGCGGCAAGCGTTCTCATTGCCCTTCCTCCTCGTCGTCGTGCAGATGCAGCGCGGACTCGCCGTCGCTCGCGCCCTGTCCCCCTACCTGATAGAGCCGGTGTTTGGGATCCGCGCGGTCGAACAGCTTCCTGCCTTCGACCCACGTCTCGAGCACATGAGTATAGACGCTGAGCGGGTCGCCGGACAGTACGACGAAGTCGGCGTCTTTGCCCGGCTCCAGGGAGCCCACACGATCTTGCATCTCGAGCATCGAAGCGCCGGCCATGGTCATGCCGCGGATCGCCATCTCTCTCGACATTCCGGCGCGAACGGCGAGTCCGGCCATGCGCAGGAACAGGCGCGAGTCGGTGACGCCGTCGTCGGTGTGGAAGCCCACCACCGCTCCGGCCTTCTCGAGCGCGGCGCCGGTGGCCCACTGATTGTCCTTGGCCTCGATCTTGCCGCCGGGCGAATCGATCAGGATGATCGAGCACGGCGCTTTCGCGGCCGCGATCTCGTCCGGCACGGCCCAGCCGTCGCTCACGTGCTGGAGCACCAATTTGAATCCGAATTCCTTCTGAAGCCGCAGCACGGTGAGGATGTCGTCGTGACGGTGGGTGTGGAAGTGGACGACGCGCTTGCGGTCGAGCACTTCGCCCATGCCTTCCATGCGGAGGTCGCGCGGGGGCAGTTTGGACGCATCGCTGCCGGCAGCGCGCACCTTGGCGCGGTATTCCACGGCCTTGATGAACAATTCGCGAGCCATGGCGGCGGCTTTGGCGCGCGTCCCGGGACGCGGCGGGGCGCCGCGCGGATTGGTGCCATTCGCCATCTTCATGCCGCCCATGGGCTGCCCGCCGGCGCCGGGAATGAAGAGGTCGTCGATGGTCTTGCCTTCGCGCAGCTTCAGGTAGATGGTCTGGCCGCTGAGCAGGAGTCCGGATCCCGGCATGATGTTGACCGTGGTGATGCCGCCGGCGCGAGCTTTGTGGAAGCGGGTGTCGCGGACGTCGACGGAGTCCATTGCGCGGACGTCGGGGTGGAGCGACGCGCTGGAATCGCCGCCATCGACGCCTCCGATATGGCTATGCGTGTCGACCAGCCCCGGCATGATCGTCTTGCCCGCCGCGTCGATGCGGCGGGCGTTAGCGGGGATGCGCACGGAGGCGGCGGGGCCGGCGGCCACGATCTTGCCGCGTTCGACCACCAGCGTGCCGTTGGCGATCTCGGGTCCGGCGACCGGGATGAGCCTCGCGCCAGTCAAGGCCACGGGCGTGTCCTGAGCCAGGACGGCCGCGGCCCAGGCGGCGCAAAGGAAAGAGCGAAGCATGATTCTCTATTGTCGCCGCGGGGAAGTCCCGCTGTAAATCGGTCCGCTGCGGACCGCCGCGGCCATAGTACGCTGGAAGACCATGAAGCTGACCCGCCGAGCCTTCACCGCCTCCGCCCTCGCGGCCAACGCCCAAGGAACATCCCGGTTCGCCAGCCGATGGCGCGGCTCGCGGATCTGGGTGGGTCCCGAGTATTGGGCGAACCCGCTGCAGGATTGGCGCGCGGAAGCGGGCGCGGTGGTGGCGCGCGCGGGGCTCAATCGCACGTTGCACATACTCACGCATCAGATTCCGAGCGGCGCGAGCGGCTCGCTGCGGATGTCGGTGCGGGTCACCCCGCCGCCGGGCGCCGGCGCCGGCACGTCGGCCGGGTTCCGAATCGGGATTCGGGGTCCGTTGGATGATTACCGGAACGCCCTGGTAGCGCCAGTCCGGTGGGTGGACGCAGTGGTGCGCGGCGACGGCCGGCTGGTGCTCGACGGCGTGGAAAGCACCGGCTCCCTCGCGGCGCGTGGCCCGGTGTCGCTCGAGTTGGCGATCGACGGCGGCAATCTGGAACTTCGGGCTGGCGGGGAGCGGATCGCCAAGCAGATACCGGGGGAGCGGCTCCACGGGAATCTGGCGCTGGTCGCATCGGCGGACGATGACGGCGAGCGGCCCGAGTGGCGATTCAGCGCCTGGTCCGGCGAAGGAACCATGCTCGCCGCGAAGCCGGAGCAGACGTTCGGGCCGATTCTGTGGTCGCAGTACACGGTGAGCCGCGGCGTTCTGAAGCTGACCGCGCTGTTTCCGCCCTTTGGGGACGCCGATGCCAAGTCCGCGCGGCTCGAGACCCGGCGCGACGGGCGCTGGCGGAAACTGGCCGACGCGCCGATCGACGCCATGTCGCGCACCGCGACCTTTCGCATCGAAGGCTGGAACGCCAAGGAGCCGGCGGACTATCGCGTGGTGTACCGGTGGCAGGGCCGCAATCACGAGTGGGCGGGGACGATCCGCAAGGAGCCGGACGACGGGAAGCTGAAGCTCGGCGTCTTCTCCTGCGACAACGGCTACGCGTTTCCGCTGACTCGCCTGACCGCCAACGTCAAGATTCACGACCCCGATCTGCTTTACTTCGCCGGCGACCAGATCTACGAGGGCTACGGCGGATTCGGCATCATCCGCGAGCCGGCCGATGTCGCGATCCTCGACTATCTGCGCAAGTTCTGGCAGTTCGGCTGGACTTGGCGGGAGTTGCTCCGCGACCGGCCGTCGGTGACGATCCCCGACGACCACGACATGTACCAGGGAAACATCTGGGGCCAAGGCGGCCGGAAGATTCCGAAGGGGCGCGAGCGCGGATTCACCTACGGCGGATACGTGGAGCCGCCGGAGTGGGTGAACGCGGTGCAGCGCACGCAGAGCGCGCATCTGCCCGATCCGGTGGATCCGGCGCCCATCGAACAGGGGATCACGGTCTATTTCACGGAGCTGGTTTATGGCGGCGTCAGTTTCGCCATCCTCGAGGACCGCAAGTTCAAGACCGGGCCCGAATCGGCGTTCCCGAACGGAGTGCCCCAGGTGGCCGATCCGGCCGCGCTCGACGTGCCGGGAACGGAGATGCTCGGCAAACGGCAGGAGGAGTTTCTGCGGCGGTGGGCGCGCGATCGCAACGCCGCGTTCAAGACGGTGCTGAGCCAAACGATCTTCTGCAAGGTGACCACGCATGCGGGGGCGCAGTTGCTGCGGTCCGGGCGCGATCTGGATTCGGGCGCGTGGCCGCAATCCGGACGGCGCCGGGCGCTCGAGGCGATCCGCGGCGCGAAGGTGTTGATGATCCACGGCGATCAACATCTGGGCGCGCTGGTGCGGCACGGTATCGATGAGTGGGAGGACGGTCCGCTGGCGTTCATGACGCCGGGCACGGCGAACGGATTTCCGCGCGCCTGGTGGCCGGAGGAGCGGAAAGCCGATGGCCGGTACCTGGACGGACTTGGCAACAAGATGACGGTGCTGGGGATCGCCAATCCGGAGAAAGGCAGCAACGAACTGCCCCGGGCGCGGACCAACCCGGAGGTGCTGGCGCACAAGAAGGGTTCGGGCTACGGCATCGTGCGTTTCGACGCGCGAACGCAAACCGCCACGTTCGAAATGTGGCGGTACCTGTTCGACGCGGCGCGGCCGAAGGCGGAAGACCAATTCGAAGGATTTCCGCGGACGGTGGAACTGGCGTAGCCTAAGCTAGCCTAGGCGAGCAACTTCTTCACCACCTCGCCGTGGACGTCGGTAAGGCGGAAATCGCGGCCCATGTAGCGGTAGGTGAGCTTGGTGTGGTCGAACCCGAGGCAGTGCATGATGGTCGCCTGCAGGTCGTGGTGGTGCACCTTATCCTCGGTGATGAAGAAGCCGAGTTCGTCGGTCTTGCCCAACGCCTGGCCGCCCTTGATGCCGCCGCCGGCCAGCCACATGGTGTAGGCGCCGGGATGGTGATCGCGGCCGGCATTGTCGGCCTCCTGCGTGTTGCGGATCTCGCAGACCGGCGTGCGGCCGAATTCCCCGCCCCAGACCACCAGCGTCGAATCGAGCAGCCCGCGGCGCTTCAGATCCTTGATCAGCGCGCCGGTGGGCTTGTCCGTGCCTTCGCAGTTGTTCTTCAGCTTGGTGTTCAACTGCACGTGGCTGTCCCAGCTCGCGTTCATGTTCAGCACGAACCGGACGCCGCGCTCCACCAGACGGCGCGCCAGCAGACAGTTGGTGGCGTAGGCGCGCGTCTTGGGGTCGTCGATCCCGTACATCTCGAGGGTTTCCTTTGACTCGCTCGAGAAGTCGGCCAACTCGGGACCGGCGGACTGCATGCGATAGGCGAGTTCGTACGAAGCGATGCGCGATGCGATCTCCTCGTCGCCCGTATCGGTGCGATGGGTCTCGTTGAGATCGCGCATGGCGTCGAGCGCGGCGCGTTGGCTGAGCTTGCTGATGCCCGGCGGGTTCGACATGTAGAGGATCGGGTCGCCCGTGCCGCGCAGCAAGGTTCCCTGATAAGTGGAGGGCAGAAAGCCACTCGAGAAATTCGAGGCGCCGCCGCTGGTGCCCGCGCCGGATGCGAGCACGACGAAACCCGGCAGGCTCCTCGACTCGCTCCCCAGTCCGTATACAGTCCACGCGCCGAGCGCGGGCCGCCCCACCACTTGCGATCCGGTGAACATCAGGCATTGCGCGGGATGGTGGTTGAACGCGTCGGTGGTCATCGACCGCACCTGGCAAATGTCGTCCGCGTTCTCCGCCGTATACGGGAGCCAGTCGGAAAACTCGAGACCGCTCTGGCCGTGTTTCTTGAAGACGCGAGGGGACGCGAGGATGGCCGCGTTCGGCTTGGTGAACGCCAGAGTCACCTGCTTGATGATCGACTCGGGGGCGGGCTTGCCATGCCATTTTTGCAGCTCCGGCTTGGGATCGAAAAGATCCATCTGGCTCGGCCCGCCCTCCATGAACATGAAGATGACGCTCTTCGCCTTGCCGGGAAAATGGCCTTTGCGCGGAGCCAGCGGATCGGTGGCGCCGGCCGCGGACAGAGCACCCGGATGCATCAGATCGCCGAGCGCCATCGCGCCGATGCCGCCGGCGACTTCGGTGAGGAACCGGCGCCGGTTCCGGAACGTGTTTGCGTCGAATGGTGGCATGAGGCTACTCCCGGGTGATGAACTCGTCGAGATTCAGCAACACGCGGCTCACGCCCGTCCATGGCGAAAGATCGCTCTTCTCCTCGGACAGGATGCGCGTCTGTTCGTCGTGGAACCTGGCGAGCCGTTGGCGCTCGGTCTCGGTGGGCGGCCGGTTGAAACACAGGGCGAAGGCGTACTCCAGCCGCGCCGCCACGCCTGGGGGCGCTTCGCGCTCCACACGCCAAGCCAATGCTCGCGCGGCTTCGAAGAAGACCTCGTCATTGAGCAGATTCAGCGCTTGCAGCGGCGTGTTCGAGCGGCCGCGACGCGAACACGACACCGCGCCGTCGGGCTCGTCGAAGTTCATGAGCATGGGATAGGGCGTGGTGCGCTGGAAGTGGATGTACAGTCCGCGCCGGTAGCGCTCGCGCCCGGAGCTTGTTTTCCACGCGTTGCGCGACCGGCCGTAGCCCAGTTCGGCGACGCCTTCCGGTTGCGGCGGGCGAATGCTGTGTCCGCCAATGTCGTCGCTGAGCAGACCGGCGGCCGACAGCGACGCATCGCGCAGGATCTCGGCGGGGAGCCGCAAGCGCGACTGCCGGGCGAGCAGCAGATTCTCGGGATCGCGCTTGTCCATCTCGGGCCGCGCGCGCGAGGATTGCCGGTAAGCCGCCGACGTCACGATCGTGCGGTGCAAGTGCTTCATGCTCCACGGCCGCGCCAGCGGATCGGACGGCTTCATGAATTCGGAGGCTAGCCAGTCGAGCAGTTCGGGGTGGCTCGGCTTTTCACCCTGCTTGCCGAAATCCTCGGTGACCTTGGCTAACGCGCGCCCGAAGAACTCGCCCCACACGCGATTGGCGTGGACCCGCGCCGGCAGCGGGTTCTCCGGCGACACCAGCCACTTCGCCAGATCGAGCCGCGTTTGCCGGGATGTGGAGGACGGGGCGAGAAACGCGGGCGGCTCCGGCTTCACCGCGATGCCGTACTGGTTCCACTGGCCGCGAATGCGCAAACGCGTGGCGTCGCGAGCCGGGTCGTCGATCATCGCCTGCGCTTGGCTGAACGGCGGCAATGTCGCGTCCAGGGCGTCCAGCTTCTTGCGCATCTCGTCGCGGATCTTCTTGAACTTGTCCTGATGCGGCAGGCCGAAGCTGCCGCCGCTGTGGACGAAGTAGTTCTCGAGACGGCGCGTGTCCCGCGGCGCGCGTTGCGCGGGCTGCGTCTTCATCACCTTCAACGTACGGTCGAAACTCGCTTTCATCGCGGTGAGGCTGAAGTCCCATTCGGCCTGCGTGCCCGGCTTGTCGATCGCTTCGAGGATCTTGACCTCCCACAGCGGCATCAAGGCGCCTACTTCGTACTCGTCGAAGAGCGTCTTTCGTTTCTTCTCGTATTCCGGAAGCGCGGCGAGGTAGGCGCCCACTTCGCCGGGAAGCGGCGCGTCGATGTCCTGCTCCTCGCTGAGGTCGAAGAAGGAGAGCAGCGAATAGTAGTCCTTCTGTGTGATGGGATCGTACTTGTGGTTGTGGCACTGGGCGCAGCCGACGCCGAGACCCAGCCACACCGAACCGACGGTGTTGGTGCGATTCACCAGTTGCTCGAAGCGAGCCTCGTCACGGTCGACGCCCGCCTCGCGATTGGTGAGCGTGTTGCGGAGAAATCCGGTGGCCACCAGTTCGTCTGTCCCCGCGTTGGGAAGCAGATCGCCGGCCAGTTGCTCGACGGTGAAGCGGTCAAAGGGCAGGTCGCGATTGATGGCATCGATCAGCCAATGGCGGTAGCGCCACGCCCATGGGCGGATGAGGTCCTTTTCATAGCCGTCCGAATCGGCGTAGTGCGCCAGATCGAGCCAGTGGCGCGCCCACTTCTCGCCGTAACGGGGCGACCGCAGAAGCCGGTCGGCCACGCGCTCGTAGGCGCCGGGAGCGTCGTCCGCCAGAAACTCCCGCGTCTCGCGAGGCGTGGGGGGGAGACCGGTCAGATCGAGTGTTACGCGGCGGATCAGCGTCGCCTTGCTCGCTTCCGGCGACGGCGCGACGCCCTCCGTTTCCAGCTTGGCGAGGACGAAGCGGTCGATGGGATTCCGCGCCCAATCGGCGTTCTTCACCGCCGGGGGATCGGGCCGGCGAACCGGTTGGAACGACCAGTGCGTGTTCCGCGGCCGGGCGGCGGGCGCGGCGCGAAGCCCTTCCGGGTAGACGGCGCCCGCGTCGATCCAAGCGGCGAGCGTGGCGACTTCGGCCGGCGCCGCGGCAGGACCGGACGGGGGCATCCGGAATCCGTCCTTTGTGCTCCGCACGCGCTCGATCAACTTGCTTTCGGCGCTCTTGCCCTTGACGATCGCCGGACCCGAGTACCCGCCGCGAATGGCGGATTCGGGATCGTCCAGTCGCAGGCCGTTCATCTGCTGCGCCGCGCCGTGACAACCGGCGCAACGCTTGTTCAAGATGGGCCGGACGTCTCTGACGAAATCGGGAGACTGCGCAACGGCAGCCGCCGCACCGGTCAGGAGCGCTACGAGTCGGAACATGTTTCGGACACCCGTATCCAGTATAGTTCCGCACGCGGTTCCTGTCTGGCGGGAAATCCGCGCGTCAGTTGGTGGCGGTTCGACGCTTGATCGCTTCCGAACTTTCGAGCAGACGGTCGGGGCGCGGCGCCCAGCTTCCGGACTCCTCGGCGTGGTCCACTCCCTTGAACGTGATCTGAAACCGGGCGTTGTCGGACCGCGATACGAAACCCGCTTCGCGCAGGTACCAGAGCGTGAACTCCAGGTGATCGCGTGGGACGGCGAGGATCTCCTCGAGCTCTACCAGACTCATGGTGGGACTTTCCGGCACGGTGCGCCGTTTGGTGTAGAGGAGAGACACCACGCCACGCCGTTTGGCTTTTTCGCCGTCCAGCCCGACGGTGGCGCTGGTTTGATCGAAGATGCGCCACTGGAGCTTCTTCATCGCGCGGTAGTCCACGTCGTAAGCGGCGCGCTTTTCGGGGTCGCTCAGGGTGTTGAACGCTTCGAGCACCTTGCGGAACATCCCTTGATTGCCCGTTTCCTGGTTGTCGGGATGGTAGCGGTGGGCCATCAGCCGGTAGACGCGGTGGATGGTGTCATGGTCGGCGTTGGGGCTCAGTTGCAGCGTTTCGTAATGGTCGGGCCGGTCGTCCGCGCCCAGTTCCGGCTTCGAGGTGGGTTGCGCCTTGCGTTTGGTACTGGCTCCTTCGCTGGCGCCCGCTTCCTCGCGCGGAATAGAGCCCCCGAGTGGTTTGGCGAACGCGACGCCCGTCATGAAGGTCCGAGGCGTTCCCGCCGTGGGGCGGCACCAGGCGACTTTCCCCTCCATCACCAAATCGACGCCCGAGTTACGAAAGTCCCCGGTCACGCGGATCAAAGTCCCCGGATGGAAGATCACCTCCGTCCGCAGGCCGCAGCCCTCCTCGGTGAGATCGATCAGCTTGGCGGCGATCGTCTTTTCCTGCCCGGGTCCGGACATGTAGGTCAAGTAGACGGTCTGCGTGCCGGATTTCACCGTCCGCGTCTTGCGCCGCCGCTCTTCTCCAGGCATACATTCCCATATCGGCAATTTCAGTTGCAGAATTGATAGGATGCCGCACATTCTCTCCGGCCTGAAGGTGATCGACGCCGCCACCTACATCGCCGCGCCCAGCGCAGCCGCCCTCCTCTCCGATTTCGGCGCGGACGTGATCAAGGTGGAACGGCCGCCGCTGGGCGATCCCTTCCGGTTCCTGAGTTCGTCTCCCGGCATGCCGGCTTCCGAGCACAACTACCCCTTCCTGGTGGACAACCGGAACAAGCGGAGTCTGGCGCTGAACCTCGCCAGTCCGGCCGGCCGCGACGTCTTTCTGCGCCTGGTCCGGGACGCCGACGTGTTGCTCACCAACTATCAGCCGCAAATGCTGCGCCGGTTCCGGATCTCGTACGAGGACGTGCGGCCGTTGAATTCGCGACTGATTTACGCGTCGATCACCGGCTACGGCGAGACCGGGCCCGAGTCGGAAAAGCCCGGCTACGACATGACCGCCTACTTCGCCCGCTCCGGCCTGATGTCGTACATCCATAACGCCGGCGCGGACCCGGCGGTGTCGCCGTGCGGCATGGGCGACCATCCCTCGGCGATCAGCCTGCTCGCCGGCATCCTGCTGGCGTTGTACCGGCGCGACCGAACGGGCGAGGGCGGAAAGGTGAGCACGACGCTGATGGCGAATGGCGTGTGGTCGAACGCGAGCCTGGTGCAGTCGGCGCTGTGCGGCGCGGAGTGGCCCGCCAAGTGGACCCGCGAGGCTCCGCCGAATCCTCTGATCAACCACTACCAGTCGGGCGACGGCAGGCGGTTCCTGTTCTGCCTGCTCGATCCGGCTCGCGATTGGACCAAGCTGTGCCGGGCGATCGACCGCGGCGAACTGATCGAGGACCCGCGGTTCGCGACTCCGGCCGCCCGCCGCGAGAACCATCGCGACTGTGTCCGCATCCTGGACATCGAATTCGCGCGGCATCCGATGGAGGAGTGGGCGCGCCGGTTCGGCGCGCACGACTTGCTGTGGGGGCCGGTGCCGCCCACCGAGGAGGTGGCCAACGACGAACAGATGCGCATCAACGGCGTGTTCGTTCCCATGGCGGACGCTCCCTTCCAGACCGTGCGCGGACCGGTGCACGTGGAAGGGATCGAGCAGCGGACGCCGGCCATGCCGCCCGAGCCCGGCCAGCACACGCGGGAGATTCTGGCGGAACTCGGCTACGATGCGGACGCCATCCGCGCGCTCGAGGACGCGGGCGCGGTATCGGGGTGAGTCTCCGCTCAGCCGATCGGGATGCGCGACACGTTCGCCGCGAGCCAGGCGTCGAAGTCCTGGAGCGCCGGGTTCAGCCGCCGCGACACCTCGACGTCGCGCGCCGCGCCGAAGACGTTCGCGAAATCGTGATTGAACTGGAACATGTTGCCCAGGTCGTCGGCGCCGGGAAAGCCGAGCCCCCGGTACACGTCGAACGGAACCGGCGCGTAGACCGCTTCCCGTCCCAACGCGCGCGATAGCGACGCCGCCATCTCCGCGCCGGACAGGTGTTGCCCCGCTATGCCCACGGTCCCGGGGACGGCGCTCGGGCCGGCTTTGAAGATCCCGTACGCGCACCGGCCGATATCCTCAGCGGCGATGCCGGGCAGTTTGCGGTCCCCCATCGGGAACGCGAAGACGAGATTGCCGTCCGCGCCCGCTCGCGGCCCCATGCCGAAAGAGATGAGATTGTCCCAGTAGAACGACGTCAGCAGGTTGGTAACCGGCAATCCGGTGGCGGCGAAGAACCGGTCCGACTCGCCCTTGGCAGCGAAATGCGGGACCTTGTACTTGCCCTGGAGCGTGGGCATGCGCGGATCGTCGAGCGCCAGGAAGCGGCGCGAATCCTCGAGCGTCGACCAGATGGTGTGCCGCAGGTTCGCTTTCTTCGCCGCCGCCGCCATGTTGGCCGCCTGGGCGCCTTCCCTCTCCGGGGAAAAATGGTCCCAGAAGAACGTCACGCAGTAGGCTCCGTACGCGCCTTCGAACGCGGCCTCCACGCTGGCGGGATCGTCGAGATCCGCCGCCACTACCTCCGCGCCCAGCGCGGCGAGCGCAGCCGCCTTCGCCGATTCGGGATCGCGCGTCAAGGCGCGAGCCTGGAATCCGCCGTCCGGATCGCTTTGAATCGCCCGCACCAGTCCGCCGCCCTGCGCGCCGGTCGCGCCGGCCACCGCGATGATCTTCTTTTCAGCCATGGACTCAGTGTAGCGTTTACTTACGACGCTTCTTCTCCGGCTTCAACGGAGCCGGCTCCAGGCGGCGCAGCATGGCGTCGCGGCTGCCGCTCGTCCATGCTTCCTGGATCTCCGTCTCGGGCAGGCCCGCGGCGCGCCCCGCCAGAATGAACGCCGGCAGCGCGTGTGGGAGGTGTTTCCAACGCGCCATCTCGAGCAGCGTCGGAAGAGCGCGGTCGCGAAGATGGTCGAGCGCGGCGCGGTCACGCGTTTCGGTCAAGGTTACCAGCGTGTTCAGCGCCGTGGCCCGGTCCGACCACAACAGCGAGTCGAGCATCTCCACGAACCACGTGGCCGGCACGCGGATGCGGGCTTCCGGCTCGACGTCCGGCCCTTGCTTGGATGCCAGCACGGCGATGGCGGCGAGCGCCCGCATGGCGTTGTTTCGCACCGTGTCGTCCGGGTCCTTGAGCGCGGCCTGCAGATCGCCGGCGATGGCGCGCTTGTTCGCCGAATAGCCGAGCACGTAGGCGGCGATCGCGCGATGCTCCTCATCCGCCGAATTCTTCAGCACATCCCGCAGCACCGAGTGGTGCGTCTCCGCCAGCGGGATGAACCGCAGTTGCATCTCTCTCGCGGCCGGATCGGTCAGCAGCGAGTGGCCATCGGCGAGACTCTCTCCGGCGTTGCCCGAGCGGGCCGCGCGTCCGGCCGCCGCGAGAAAAGCCGCATACGCGCCGTGAACCTCTTCGGGCAGCCTCACCTCGCCCGACGGCGCGGCCGAGTAATCGAAGTGGGGAGCTCCACGCTCCTCGATGCCGACATACAGGATCGCCTTGCCCTCGTCGCAGCAGACCGCTTCCAACCGGGCCCGCACCACGCCCCGGATCGATTCGAGCGCCTCCTCGATGTCGCCCTTGGACTTGGGCAGCGGATCGCCTTCCTTGAACGGCAGCGCCCGGCGGATGGTGGCCTCGTCGATCGTCCTCAGGCCGTGGAAGTCGACGATTCCCACCTGGGGAACCTGAGCCGCCAAGGGCAACGCCGCGGCGATCGAGAGGGCGAGCGTGAGGAAGTGTCGCAAGTTCGTGGGACGCGGCTCGTGTCCGGCAGGCTACGAATTTTTGTCGGCCATCGGGCCAATCAAGGGAATGATGACCTTGTCGCCGCGGAAAGTGCGCCACATCACGTAGAGCCAGCAGACCATCCCCGTCAGTTGGATGGCCCTGGCCGCCACCTCGCGCGGTCCCGGCGGCAGGAACAGGCCGGCCATGAACAGGATCAACACGTAGCCTAGGAAAAAGAAGATGGACTGCAGCGCGTTGAAGCGGACCGCCTTGCTCTGATTGTGCGGCGGCCAAACGAGGAACAGCATCGCGGTGAGCGGCCCCAGCACGTAGCACATCGCGGGAATGGCGAGGTTCTCGCCGGACGCGATGGGCGCCGGCCGCGAACTCCGCCTCCCGCGGGGTTCGTCGTCTTCCACGGGCCGCAGGCCGGCGCCGCCGCAAAGCTTGCAGACGGATCCGTCGTACTGCATGCCGCACTTCCCGCAATAAGGCATGTCTGGTCCAGGGTACCGGGTGTTCTAGTCTTTGCGCAACTCGGCAAGCGCGCGCTCGGCGGAATCGAGGAATTCGCGCTTATTGGCCTCGTCTGGAAACACGATGCCGGCGCCGCGGAAATACGCCAGTTCCTCCTCCCATTTCGCCGCCAGCGCCCGCCGCGCTCCGGCGGCGCGCACCGGCTTGCCGTCCCGAAGCAGGTACACCGGACTCCCGTGCGCCTGGATCTCGGGCTCGCCGGCGAGTTGCGCGGCCTTGGCCCGCACCGCCACCCAGCAGCTTTCCGGGCAGTTCGCGGCGGCGGTCAAGTTCAGCCGCGTCGCGGTTCCGCCGCCGGCTTTGGCAATCACCTCGCCGTTCCGCACCACTTCGAGCGAGAGCAGCGGACGGTGGAACGCGGCCGACGCTTCGATGCGTCCGGTCTTCTCGTCGACGCTCATCTCCACCACCGGCCCGTTGCTCACCACGACTCGGCCCTCGCGCACGCCGCGAGCCCAGGCGTCGTACGAGTTCTCGCCGGGACGGGCTTTCACCAGCGTCCGCTCCGGCCCGAGCAGCGGGATCCAGCGCGGCCAGGGACGCCGGTTGGCGAGCGGCACGGGAAAGTCGCTGCCCGCGATCCCGGCGATCCGCAGACCCGCGTTCAGCAACTCGTACCACGGCTCGATCTTCAGCACGCCGAACTGCATCACCTCGACGAAGTCGATGTTGCCCAACGCGGCGTCCATGTAGATCGCCGAATGCTGCGGCTTCTGGAAGAAGTGCGCGTAGCCGGTGGTCCCGCCCAGCTTGCGTCCACGCGCGAACAGCAGCGAAGGGAAGGGATACGATTCCGGCGTGTTGGCGTACATCAGGCCGGTGCTCATCGGGCGGATCGACTCCGTGGCGCCGAGGATGTTGATGTGCCCCCAGAACTCGTTGCGAAGTTCCTGGCCGGGGCGGATCGAATAACCGCGCCGCCGCGCCTCGCCCGCGCGCCCGAAGGCGTACTGCGGGGCGGCGTCCATCTGCCGCTGCAACGCGAGGAAATTGCCGACCGTGAGATCCTCCGCCTCTAGCCAGCTCAAGTACACCGGATCGTCCTTGCGGCTCCGCGTCAGGTGGATGTGGTCGTCCGACGAGATCCACTCGGCGGCGTTTACGCCGTCCCACGTTCGCATCGGCAGCACGACGCGGCGCTTCTCGTCCGGCTTCAGTTCGAACTCCACCCTGGTGGGTGTGTAGAACAGTCCGCGGTAGGCCTCGATCTCATACTTGCCGGGCGGCAGGTGGAACGATGCCGAGCCCTGGAGTAGCAGGTAGTGATACTGATCGGCCGCCACCACTTCGAGGATCTTGGGATTCGGCGCGCGGTAGTAGAGGTGATCGCGGTAGAAGACGTCGGACTTGATGGGCAGGCTGGCGTCCACCGGCGCGAGGCGGAACGGCGCACCGTTCTTGAGAACGTAGAATCGAACGGGCAGGTTCGGTTCCGTCACAAGGTCCACGCGGGCGGCGAACGGTGGGGGTCCCAGTTCTTCCCAGCCGGCCCAGGCGAGCATCAAGGCGAACATCGAAAGTAGAACCGATCTCATGGTTACTGCGTTGTATCCCCAGGGAAATCAATAGAATAGCGCAGCTTGCGGCGACTTCCCCGGGTAGAATATTCCGATAATGATCCATCCGGCTGGGTGCTGATGGACGGTGCCAACGTAGAAGTACGTATCGAATTTCTCGATCATATCCCTCTCGTACTTGGCCCGGAACTGGGGTTCCCAATTGTCGGGACCGTATTTGTCCCGCCATGAGCGCCACGATTGTCCCAATTCCCAGTCTGTGCAAGACAGTGTGTGTCCTGCACACTCCGGGTCGTTGCAAGAGAACTGATATTTGAACTTAAAGGGGATTTTCTCGAGTTCTTCCGTCGGCGTTTTTGCGAACAAGTCCATCTGCCGTAGCATCGCCAATTGTGGTGGCGTCCACTGTGCCTCAGCAGTTTCGATCACAAGCCTCCGGATCGACTTTGGCCTGAATACGCCAAGAGTAGGGCATGAATTTGCGTCCCGTTCGCGCTTGAGCTGGCACAAGCTGGGACTAGCAAGGGGAAGCACATATTCTTTTCGCGCTTGCCAGTGGTTGGCGGTCGAAAGGGGTTCGCTTACGATTTGAATCGATTCCCCCCTTATCTTGAAGCTCTCCGGGCGGCCGTCACTCGCTGGAGTTACATCCACCTCGATCCATTGGTACTTCCTAAAGCGCTTGTCCTCGGAGAGAAATCGATACGGAATCGGGAACAATCGCACGAACCGTCTTCCGTCGTCGGTGACCGCCGCGGTGCATGACACTTCCATCCCGCTCCTGGCGGGCGTTGGATAGGTCCTCACGACGATCAGAAGGCGTTTCCTCTCGTATGGTTGCGGCATGCTCCCTACACTACAAGTCGAAGCCCTTCAGTCCCTTGGATTCTAGCGCCAGAAAAAGGCGGTGACGGTGACACTCCTGCGGGCAGATCTCGGTGCACATCAGTGCGGCAGGATGTTCGATCGCGTTGAAAAACCGGTGGAGGTTCATCCCAACGTACGGCGCCACGACGGCGTCGTCGTACCACGACCAAATCACATCGCGGCTACCCGTCGAAATTGCCTTGGCGCGAATATCCCGCGGGACGCCGAGTTCTGGGAAGTGTACGTAGCACATGCCATGGCTTTCCACGGCGCGACGAAGGTTGTTTTTGCTTAGGTCCGGCCGGTACATGCTAACCGCGTGTTGGCGGATATCGACTAAGGTCCGAACGGAATTCCGAACCAGCGTTTCAAGCAAGTCCTGAGTAGATCTCCCCGTGTACCCAAGCGTGAAGAAGTCGGCCTCTTCTGGGGTCCTCTCGCCGTTCCATATGACCTTGTTAGCTACCTGCTGCCTTGGCGGAGAGCTAGGGAGTGATAGGCGGTTGATCTGCGGCACTGGCCCTCTAGCCTCCAGTTCGATCTCTAAGCTGCCAATGTATGATCCCACCTGCGTCCCGGTTTCTTTCCAAGCCGATGTCGGACTGGAGGCTGTGGACCCATTGATTGTTCGGGAACTTTTGGGGCAGGCGCGCACGGGTCCGGATCTCGGTCCACGTCAAAGGGCCACACTCGGCCCTGAGCACTAGGTCGATCTTCTCCCGGAAGTCCTCGTATGTCATCATCGGGCTCCGCGGCCTATTCCAGTTCGAGCTACTGCATTCGGGGCAGACCGACGGCTCCTGGCCCGCCGCCTGGGGAATCCATTCGTGTTCGCATCGTTCGCAACGATAGCCCAGGACGGTGATCGGAATTCTCGCCACACTTTACCTCTTCCGAACACTATACCGCGACCAAGGGCCCCCGTTTCGCATGGACTGAACGTCTGGCACGAAATGGGGTCGGCGGCGTCAACTGGCCCAATGCGACGCGCTGTGATTATAATGTGGGGGCAATGAGATTCGCTTTGGGCCTTTTCCTTTCGGCCGCCCTGTTCGGCCAACAGTACGACCTGCTGCTGCAAGGCGGCACGGTGATCGATGCCAGGAATAAAATCAGCGGACGGCGCGACGTCGCCATCGCGGACGGAAAGGTCGCGGCGGTGGAGCCGAATATTCCCGCGTCGAAGGCGAAGAAGACCGTCGACGTGGGCGGCTTGTACGTGACTCCCGGGCTGATCGATATTCACGTCCACGTGTTCGCGGGAGAGGGTCCCGAGTACATGGGCACGAGCAGCGTGTTCCCCGACGATCACTCGTTCCGGTCGGGCGTGACGACCATGGTGGACGCGGGTTCGTCGGGCTGGAAGAGCTTCCCCGACTTCAAACGGCGCACCATCGACCGGTCGCGGACGCGCGTACTGTCGCTGCTCAACATCATTGGAACGGGAATGGGCGGCAACAATTCCACCGAGCAGAACACCGCCGACATGGATCCGGAGTCCACCGCCAAGCGCGTCAAGGAGTTCCCGGCCAACATCGTGGGCATCAAAACCGCGCACTACACCGCGCCGAACTGGATCGCGGTGGAAAAGGCGCTCGAGGCGGCCAACCTCGCCAACGTGCCGCTGATGGTCGACTTCGGCCAATTCTCCAAGGAGCGGCCGTTCGAGGACCTGGTCACCAAGCGGCTGCGGCCCGGCGACATCTACACGCACACCTACCTGCCGTCGGTGCCCATGCTCGAGAACGGCAAGGTGCGGCCCTATCTGTTCGTGGCTCGCAAGCGGGGCGTCATCTGCGATGTCGGCCACGGCGGCGGCAGCTTCGTGTTCAAGCACGCGGTTCCCGCGATGAAGCAGGGCTTTCCGCCGGACTCGATCTCCACCGATCTGCACGTGAGTTCGATGAACGCCGGCATGAAGGACATGACGAACGTGATGTCGAAGTTCGTGAACATCGGGATGACCATGGACGACGTGATCGCGAAGTCCACTTGGGCTCCCGCGCGCGAGATCCGGCGCGAGGACCTGGGACATCTCTCCGTGGGCGCCGGCGCGGACGTCGCCGTGATCCGCCTGGAACAGGGCAACTTCGGATATGTCGACGTGTACGGCGCGCGAATGAAGGGGAACAAGCGGCTGTCGGCCGAGATCACGATCCGGGACGGCAAAGTGGTCTGGGATCGCAACGGGCTGACGCGGCCGGATTGGGACAGCTTGGGCGACTATGCTTCGCAGAGCGACCCGGCGTGGGACGGAACTCTCGGCGGCGGTTCGGGAAGCCGCCGGCGGCGGCGGTAGACTTCAGGCTCATAGCCATTTGCCGAGCCAGCCGTGGAGTTCCTGGAAGAAGTAGCGGTTGTTCTCGCCCTTCAGAATCCAGTGATTCTCCGTGGGAAACACCAGCAGGCGGCTGGGAATCCTCAGCCGCTGGAGCACGCTCCAGTTTTCGAGCGTCTGGTTCAGTGGCACGCGGAAATCGTTCTCGCCCACCGTCAATAGCATCGGCGTGCGGAACCTGGCCGCCAGCCGGATCGGATTCTGCTCACGCCAGACGCGGCCCTGCTCCCAATGCGGTCCGCCGCTGTTCACCTCCCGATGGTAGATCGTGTCGCTCGTGCCCCATTGCGACTCCAGATTGATCAACCCGGCGTGGCTGAACAGGCACTTGTACCGCGTTGTGGTGGCTTGCAGCCAATTGGCCAGGTGGCCGCCGTAACTCGCGCCGCCCGCCGCCAGACGCGATCCATCCACGAACGGGAAGCGGCGGATCGCTTCGTCCACGGCCTCGTCCAGTTCGAGGCCCGGCCCCTTCAACGGATCGAATTGGATCGCCTGCGCGAACGCCTCGCCGAACCCGGTGGAACCCGTGTAGTTGGTGGTCAGCACCACGTATCCGGGCGCGGTCAGCAGATGGTAGTTCCACCGGGTGTGGAACTGATCGCGCGACATGGTGTGGGGTCCGCCGTGGATGAACGACATCAGCGGATACTTGCGCTTCTCGTCGAATCCCGGCGGGAGATAGACCATGTTGTGGATCTTACGCCCGTTCTTCGCGGTGAAGGTGAAGTGGCGCGGCGGCTGCCAGTCGATCTCTTCGATCGCGGCGGCGTTGAATCGCGTGACCGCCGAGTGGCGCCCCGCCGCGGGATCGAGGCGCACCACCTCGAGCGGACTCACCGAACTCTCCCAGTTCGCCATCAACGCGCCGGCGGCGGACTTCAGATTCACATAGACGCCTTCCTTCATGTCGACCGCCAGGCGAGCGGGTCCACCGGCGGCGGGAAACGAGAACAGCTTCTCGTGGCCGGCTTCTTCCGCCAGCGCGAACACCGTGCTCGAATCGGCGGAGAAAGCGAAGCTCGATACGGAGCGGTCCAGCGCCTGCGATACGATCCGGGGCGCGCCCGGATCGGGCCAGTCGAAGCGCGCCACGCGGATCTGGTGGAAGGGCTTCGCCGAGCCGTGTTCGTACTGCGCGAACAGCGCTTTGCCATCGGGGGAAAAGGCCGCCGCGGTGAAGCTGTCGCCGCCCCGCGTGAGTTGCGTGGGCTCGCCACCCGCGACGGGGACGCGGTACAGTTGCAGCGCGACGTTCGCGTACGCCGACTCGTTCCGCCGCGTGGTGGCGCTGAAGACAATCGCCGATCCGTCTGGCGTCCAGGTGGAGTGCAGATCGGAGCCCGAGTTGCCGGCCTCGCCATCGAAGCCGGCCCCGGCGGCGAGCCTGGTTCCGGCCAGCAGGTCGCGCGCCGCCGCGCCGTCGTCGAGCGATTGCACGAACAGATGGGGCCGCGTCTCGTCGAGCCAGTGGTCCCACTGCCGGATCGGAAACGAGTCGTAGGCGCGGGCCTGATACTTGCGCTTCTTGCGCTCTTCCGCGATCGGGTCGAACGTGGCCTGGAACAGGATCGACTTGCCGTCGGGCGAGAACTTCGGACCGGACGGTCCGCCCGCCACCTTGGTGACCCGGCGCGATTCGCCGCCCCCGGCGATGTCGAGCACGTAGATCTGCGCGTCGTCGTCGCCGTCGCGCTTGGCCGAGAATGCGATTCGCCGCCCGTCGGGGCTCCACGCCACTCCGGATTCGGCGGACTTGGTCCGGGTCAGCCGCCGGGGCGCGGTCGAGCCGTCGATCGGTGCGATCCACAAATCGGAGACCTGGTCGTTGGCATCGTACGCCGGCTCGGCGACGGACATCACCACCCACTTGCCGTCCGGCGACGGCGACGGCGCGCCCACGCGCTTCATGCGCCACATGGTCTCGTGCGTGAGCGGCGTCTTGGCGAAAGCGGCGGCGGCAATCAGCAACGCCGCCAATCGGCCGCGAAAGGGAATGGACATTTCTCGATTGTGCCGCGAAACGCCGCCGTAGTACACTGCCGGTTCGCCATGACTCGCCGGATTCTGCTCGTCGCGCTCGCCGTGTCCGCCTTCGCCGCGGACAACCCGCCTTGGAACCTGAAGGAGCTTTATCGCGCGCCGCGCACCTTCGACGCGCCCGCCCATTCGGAAAAAGGCGTCAAGGCGCTGTTGTTCGAAGGCCCGCCGTACAAGGGAAAGCCGACGCGCGTGTTCGCCTGGTATGGCGCGCCGCAAGCTCCGGGAAGGCATCCGGCGATGGTGCTGATCCACGGCGGCGGCGGAACCGCGTTCGCCGAGTGGGTGCGGATGTGGAACGCTCGCGGCTACGCGGCGATCGCAATGGACACCGTCGGCACGATCCCCCAGACCGCTACCGCGCCGAACAAGATCTGGAATCCGGATCGTTCGCGCCACGAGTTCTCAGGACCCGCGGGCTGGGGCGACTTCGCCAACGTCGACCTGGCGCCCCAGGATCAGTGGACCTACCATGCCGTGGCGGCCGTGGTTCGCGCCCATTCGCTGCTTCGGTCGTTCCCCGAGGTGGATGCGAAGCGCATCGGAGTCACCGGCATCTCGTGGGGAGGCTACCTGACGTCGATCGTCTCCGGCGTGGACACGCGATACAAGTTCGCCGCGCCGGTGTACGGCTGCGGCTATCTCGGCGAGGACTCGGCGTGGACCGGCCAGGAAAAGACGCTCGGCGCGGAGCGTTGGAAGAAGTGGCTGGAGTTGTGGGATCCGTCGCGCTACCTAGGCCGCGCCAAGCTGCCGATGCTGTGGGTGAACGGAACCAACGATTTCGCCTATCCTCTCCCGTCGTGGCGTAAATCGTACCGGTTGACGAAGGGACGACGGACGCTGGCGGTGCGCGTCCGGATGCGGCATTCCCATCCCGACGGCGCCAAGCCGGAGGAGATCCATTCCTACGCTGACTTCATCTTGAAAAAAGGGCCGCCGCCGGCCATGGTGACCGCGCAGGGCGAGGACGGGTCCAACGGATGGGCGAACTTCCGCGCGGCGGGATCGCTGAAGGGCGCGGAGTTGAACTACACCAGGGACCTGGGCAAGTGGCCGGACCGCAAGTGGGAATCGGCGCCAGTGGAGATCGACGCGGCGGCGGGCCGCGTCTACGCGCAGTTGCCGGCGGGAGTGAAAGCGTACTACTTCAACCTGATCGACGCCTCGGGACAAGTGGTGAGTTCCGAGCACGTAGACAAGCCGTGATCGCGGCGTTGGCGCTGCTGGCGGCAGCGGCTGCCGATCCCGAACTGCGCCGCGAACTGCTCGCGATGGAGCGCGAAGAGCAAGCCCCGTTCCACGAAAAAGCGCTGGTGGATCTCGGACCGGCGGACTGGGAACGCATCGGCGAAATCAGGAAGCGGAACTCGGCGCGGCTCGCGGAAATCGTCGCCAAGCGTGGCTGGCCGGGCATCGGGCTGGTGGGGCGCGACGGCTCCAACGCGGCGCACATCGTCGCGCAGCCGCCCACCGATCTCGCCTACCTCACCGATCGCGTCCTGGTGAACGAGGGACGGAAGCAGGTCTACGGCACGCAGACCGAGGAAGGGCCGGACGGCAAGCTCCGTCCGATGCCGGTGGAGGATCCGAAAGGGCTGGACCGGCGGCGAAAATCGGTGGGGCTCGGGAGCGAAAGGTCGTACCTGCGGCCGGTGGAGCGCATCCGCCGGCGGCCGTTGCCGTGAACAGGGCGCCGCTATAATGGCGCGATGGGGCGATACCGATGCACGACGTCACCGCGCTGATCGGCGAGCACGGTCCGCTGCTGCTGGCTGGGTTGTGCTTCATCGAAGCGATCGGCTTCCCGCTTCCCGCCGCGGTGGGCCTGTTGTGCGCGGGCGCGATGGCGCGCGTGGGCTCGATTTCGGCTCCGGGTTCGTTCGCCGCGGGGATCGCGGGGCTGCTCGCCGGGGATCTGCTGCTCTTCGCCGTCGGACGCTACACCGGCTGGTACTTTCTCGGACTGCTGTGCCGGCTGGCGGCGAGTCCCGAATCGTGCATCCACAACGCCGCGCACCGGTTCTACCGCCAGGGCCGGCTGGCGTTGCTGTTCGCGAAGTTCGTCCCCGGCGTCAATACCATGGCCGCGCCGCTGGCGGGCTCGCTCGGAATGCGCCCGCGGGAATTCCTGCTGTTCGACCTGGGCGGGGCGCTGATCTACGCCAGCGCCTATTTCGCGCTGGGGTTCGTGTTCTCGGCTTTCCTGGGGACGATCGCCGCCGCCATGGCTTCGGCGGGCCAACTGTTGAAAGCCGCGATGATCCTGGCCGCCGCGGCGTATCTGGTCTATCGAGGATGGCTGGCGTGGAAGCTGCGCGCGACCTTCCTCGACGTTCCGAGGATCGGCCCCCAGGCACTGGCGTCCATCCTCGCGGGCAACCCCGAAGAGACCGTGGTCTTCGACGTGCGGAGCCACGGCTACTACAGCGGCGGAGCGTTGCGCATCCGGGGAGCGGCGCGGCTGGAACCGAACCGGCTGGGCGAGGCGCTGGAGGAGTTGCCCGGCTCGCGCGAGATCTACCTCTACTGCACTTGACTCACCGACGCCACCAGCCTGCGCGTGGCGCGGGCCATGATCGACCGGGGCCGGAACGCCACCGTCATCTCCGGAGGATTCCGCGCGTGGACGAAAAGGGGGCTCCCGGTGGAGTTGGTCCCCCTGGACGACGTGGTTCACCTTCCGACGTTCGCGCGGGCCCCACGCCGCTGATCTACCAGATCAGCTTCAGCCCGAACTGAACGCGGCGCGGTTCGCCGGCGCTGTTGATCGTGCCGACTCCCGGCTGTCCGATCGTCGCGCCCGGCAATCCGAAGAACGGCGTGTTGGTCGCGTTGAACGCCTCCGCGCGGAACTGCGCTCGCCACTTTTCCGCGATACGGAACGATTTGGCGAGCGAGAAGTCGAGGTTGATCAGCGCGGGGCCGGACAGGATATTGCGGCCGGAGTTGCCGTAGGTGAAGTTGGGCTGCACCGCGAACGCCGAGGTGTCGAACCAGCGGTCGATGGTGCGCTGCCCGCCGGACAGCGAGCCGGCGCCCAACCGGTTGGGACGATCCGCGCCGCCGGCGTTGGTGAGTCCGCCCGAGGTGTTCACCGTGAAGGGCAGCCCCGTGGTGCGCGACACGATGCCGCCCACCTGCCATCCGCCGAGCACGGCGTCGAGCGCGCGGGGAGCGGAGCCCATCCAGCTCTTGCCCCGCCCGAACGGAAGCTCGTAGCTCCCGCTCATCACGAAGTTGTGGCGCACGTCGGTGAGCGCGTTGCCGCGATTGAGCGACCGGTCCCACGGCTTGAGAACGCCCACGCCGTCGTTGTTGCCGACCTCGTCGGAATTGTCGATCGCGTGCGACCACGTATAGGCCGTGAGGAACGTCAGCCCTTTCGAGAACCGCTTCTCGAGTTTGAACAGGAGCGCGTTGTAGCTGAGATTGGCCAGCGCCTGCTGCCGGTTCACCGAGTTGTAAAAGGGCCACAGGCGGCGGTTCACTACCGGCACGGGCGACGGCGCGATGTCGTACGGCAGTGCGTAGTTGAGGCTTACCGGCATCTGGCGCGTGCCGTTGCCCGCGTAGCCCGCCGTCACCAGCACGTCGAACGGCAGTTCCCGCTGGACGTCGAAGAACCACTGCTGCGAGTATTGAGTGGGCATGAACCGCGCCGGCGCATCGATGCCGACGGCGTTCGGGCCGGGCACCTCGGCCGCCGGGAGAGTTACCGCCGGAAAACCGTCTTTGAGGATCAAGCGGGCGTTGATGCGGTCGAGCGTGCCGAAGCCGATTTCGATGAAGTCCGGCGCCTGATTCTGCCCGCGCGCCCATTGCGTTTGCAGCGAATCGGCGCGCGCGAAGATGACGCCGGCGCCCGCCCGCAGCACGGTGCGCGGCATGACTTTCCAGGCGAACCCGATGCGTGGCGCGAGGTTATTGAGATCGTTGTCGCAGCGGCACTCGCCCTTCTGGAAGCGGTACTGGGGCAGGCGCGCCGTGGGGCCGGTGTTGGAGAAATCCAGATCGAAGCTGGACACGCGCCCGTCGGGAAACGTGGGCGCCATGAACGCGTCGTAGCGGACGCCGAGGTTCAACGTGAGGTTCGGCGTCACCTTCCAGTCGTCCTGCAGGAAGAACGAGTAGGAGTTGGTCCAGATGTTCTCGCCGTTCTCGTTGCCGATGGTCCCGCCGCTGGCCGCTCCGAGCATGAACTCGGCGATGCCGTCGCCCGTGGCGTTCCGGTTCGCCGGATTGGCGGTGAACTCGCGCGCGAAGGCGAAGTGGCCGCGCGCGAACCGGGACGCGTTGCGGAACACGTTGTCGCGCCGGTATTCGCCGCCCAGCTTGACGTTGTGTTTGCCCATCACCTTGAACAGCGTGTCGTTGAACTGGTAGAGGCGCAGGTTGTTCGTATTCGGCCAGAACGAGCGCGACCCGATCTCGGAGTATCCGCCCGGCGAGAAGCGCGAAAGGCCGTGATTGTTGGACGTGGCGAAGTTCGTCTTCGGAATCCCCTTGATCCCGAAGTCGTCGAACGCGGGCTTGTCGTAGGGGATGTCGAACCGCGAGTTCATGATCGTCGCGCCGAAGCGGGCCTCGTTGGTGAGCGACGCGCCAAACGAATAGGTGTGGGTGGCGACGGCGCTGTGGCTCGCGATCACCGTGGTGGTGGCCAGACCGCCGTCGGCTGGCAGCGGGAGCGGGCCCGGCTCGAACCGGTCGCGTCCGCGCCGGCTGTAGCGCCCGGAAAGGCGGCTACGGTCGCTGAGGTTGTGGTCGCCCTTGAGGTCGTAGGTGTCGACGTCGTTCTTTTCCGACGGCGCGTAGAAGTAGTTGTTGACGATACGCGTGGGATCGGTGGCCGCCGGATACAAGGCCAGCAGTTTCGGCACGAGCGGATCCCAGCGGTTTCTGGGGACCATGTTGCCGGGGAAGGGCTGGCGCGTGAAGCTGGCGGCGGTCCCCACCGTGGTGGCGGGATCGAACACCGGACGGATGCGGTTGAAGTTCCCCTCGAGAACCTCGGGGACGGGCACGGTGGAAATGAAACTGCGGCCGACGCGCGTCCGCGTCCCTTCGTAGCTGCCGAAGAAGAACGTCTTATCCTTGCGAACGGGGCCGCCCACCGTGCCGCCGAACTGGTTCTGGCGGTAGGTGGGCTTCTTCGACCCATTCCGGTTGGCGAAGAAGTTCGTGCCGTCGAGCGAGGAGTTGCGCAGGAACTCGAAGAGCGTGCCGTGCAGTTCGTTGGTGCCAGACTTGATGTTCACGAACACCTGGCCGCCCATGCGAGTGCCGTACTCGGCCGACAGGTTGTTGGTGACTACCTTGAATTCGCCCACCGCGTCCACCGACGGCTTCACCGCCTGCGCCTCGAACCCGATCGGGCCGCCGGACTAGGTGAGCGAGTTGTCGACACCGTCGATATTCACCTGCACCTGATATCCGTGCTGGCCGGCCGCCGCGAACACGCCTTCGCCTTGCGGACGCGATCCTCGCGCGGGCGCCGTGCCGGCTGTGAGCCGCGCCAGTTCCAGGTAGTTGCGGCCATTGAGCGGCAGTTCGACGATGCGTTTATTGTCGATGACCTGGCCGACCGTGGAGGTTTCCGAATCGAGCAGCGCGGCGGCCGCGGAGACGGTGACGCTTTCGGTGAGCGAGCCCGGCTTCAACGTGAAGTCGATGCGCGCGGACTGGCCGACGTCGAGCTTCAACTCCGGCACTTCCGCCGTCGAGAATCCACTCAGCGAGACGGAGATCTTGTAGCGGCCGACGGGCAGCGTCGGGAACAGGTAAATGCCGGCCTCGTTGGTGACGGCTTCGCGGCGCAATCCCGTGTCGAGGTGATTGGCCGTCACCTTCGCCGACGCAATGACCGCGTCGGACGAATCCTTGACCACTCCTTGAATGGAACCGTTATTCTGCGCGGCAAGCGAAGCCGCGAAAAGCACTGTGACCCCGGTGAACTTCATGGTTCTTTCGAGTATAGCGGTAGGTACTTGGCGCCAAAACACGTTGAAAATGTTTTTTCAACCGGGTACCATGTGAGTCAACGATGCACCCAACGGGCGTTTCCGGCACGGCCGGCGAAAGAGTCTCGATTCCCGACAAGCTCTACTTTCGCATCGGCGAGGTAGCGCAACTGGCGGGCCTGGAGCCCTATGTCCTACGGTACTGGGAGACGGAGTTTCCCAAGCTGATCCCCAAGAAGTCCGGCACCGGCCACCGGCTCTACCGCCGCAAGGATGTCGAGATGGTGCTCGAGCTCAAGCGGCTGCTCCACGAAAAGCGCTTCACGATCGAGGGTGCGCGGCTCTTTATCGAGCAGAACAGGAAAAAGGCGTTGAAGCCCGATCCGGCGCCGCTCCCCATGCAGATCCAGACTTCGCTATTCGGCCCAATGCCGGGGTCCATCGATCCGGCGCTGCTCGACCCGGTGAAGAAAGAACTGCGCGCGATCATCGCCTCGCTCCGCTGACCATGCGCGAAGCCGTGATCGTGGCGTCGCGCCGCACGCCGCTCGCCAAATCGGGGCGCGGATCGCTGAACCGGACCAGACCCGACGAACAGGCGGCGCACGCCATTCGCGCCGCGCTGGCGGACACCCCGGCGCTCGATGCCGCGGAAGTGGAGGAAGTGTTCCTCGGGTGCGGATATCCGTGCGGACCGCAGGGCCACAACATCGCCCGCGTGGCGGCGTTGCGAGCGGGAATCCCGGCGGCCGCCGGCGGCGCGACGGTCAACCGCTTCTGCGCTTCCGGCCTGCAAGCGATCGCCATGGCCGCGCACGCGGTGATCCACGAAGGGGTGGACGTGGCGATCGGGGGCGGTGTGGAGAGCATCACCATGCTGCGGCGCGAGCGCGAGCCCAATCCGTGGGTGCTCGAGCGGTTCCCCGGCTATTACATGGTGATGGGTGAAACCGCGGAGGTGGTCGCCAAGCGCTACGGGATCTCGCGCCAAGCCCAGGACGAGTACTCGCTGTCGAGCCAGCAACGGACCGCGGAAGCGCAGGCCGGCGGGTTCTTCGAGGCCGAGATCGCTCCGATGGATGTGACTCGCGCCATCCTGGACAGGAAGACGGGCGAGCCGGTGGGAGAGGAACCGTTCCGGCTGGAACGCGACGAGTGCAATCGCGCCGATACGACGCTCGAGGGCCTGGCCGCGTTGAAGCCGCATTTCGATCCGCGCTCGGGCGAGGGTTCGGTGACGGCGGGCAATTCGAGCCAGCTTTCCGACGGCGCTTCGGCCACCGTGGTGATGTCGCGCGAGCGGGCCGCGAGCTTGGGTATCCCGTACGGCCTGGTGTTCCGCGGGTACTCGACCGCCGGATGCGAGCCCGATGAAATGGGGATCGGCCCCGTATTCGCGGTTCCGAAGCTGTTGCGGAGGTTCGGGCTGCGCGTGGAGGACATCGCTGCGTGTGAGCTCAACGAGGCCTTCGCGGTCCAGGTGATCTACTGTCGCGACCGGCTCGGC
>SYLY01000226.1 GCA_005808475.1 Acidobacteriota bacterium | reverse complement strand
GACGACAGCCCCGGATGATCGCGGAGCTCATGGCGGAAGTTCTCGAGATGGCGCTCGCCGAGCCGGCCCTCGAGGAACGCGCGGGCATAGACGCCCGGAGAGGCGTGGCCCTGGTAATAAATGAAGTCGCCCGGCTGCTCCCCGTAGCCGCCTCGGAAGAAGTGCTCGAAGCCCACTTCGGACAACGTCGCCAGCGATTGATAGGTCGCGATATGGCCGCCGATGCCATCGTCGCGCTTGTTGGCGTTCATCACCATCGCAAGCGCGTTGTAGCGGACCAGCGCCTCGATCCGCTCCTCGAGATGGCGGTCGCCCGGATACGGCGACTCCTCGACGACCGGGATCGTGTTCACGTACGGAGTGGTCAGTTTGACCGGCGAGGAGACTCCTTGGAGATAGGCACGGTCGGCCAGTCTGTCCAGCAGGAAACGTACTCGATCGGGCCCGGCTTCGTCCAATACTTGGTCCAGAGCTTCCAGCCATTCGCCGGTCTCTTGGGAATTGAGGTCCGCCGGGGCTTCGGTGATGGGTTTGAGCATCGTTGATGGGTAATCCGAGGGTGGGGATATGCGCGGTTGCGCAAGATCCACGATAGCGTTTTTTCGCGCGCTCGCGCAATGAAGGCGGCCGCGCCCGGCACATCGCGCGGGACGGCCTCCGCGGAGGAGGGAAGTACTTTTTTCTCGTGTGGGACTTCCCACTGCCCCCAGTTTGGGGCACAATGATGCAATCGCTTCCGCGAGCCAGGAGAATTCGCCCATGTCGAGGCAGTTGCTGCCGATCCTTGCCGGTCTGGTTGGCGTCGGCCTCTTGACGCTCTTGTGCGCCAACCACCACCGGCCGCATTTCGAGGCCGATCTGTCGGGACGCACGACGGAGGCTCTGGCGAAGGCCGGTGTCGCTGGCGCCGCCGTCAGGCCGGAAGGCCAGATCGTCGAACTGAACGGCGTCGTGGCAAGCGAAGAGATCAAGCGCCGCGCCGGCGAGGAGGCCGCCCGGATCCACGGCGTGGAGGAAGTGCGCAACAACCTCCGCGTCGAAGCCGGACCGCCGCCAATGACCGCCGTGGAACGCAAGGCCGCCGAGGATTGCCAGGCGGAATTCAACCGGCGCCTGGGCCAGGCCAACGTGCGGTTCGCCACTTCTTCCGCTAGGATCCTGGCAGCCAGTTATCCTTTGCTCGACGCCTTGGCCGCCGCCGCGAACGGCTGTGCCGCCGCGCGCATCGAGATCGGCGGCCACACCGATCGCAGAGGTGGGCTCGAGATGAACATGCGGCTCAGCCAGGCGCGAGCGGAGTCGGTCATGGCGTATCTGGTGTCGAAAGGCGTCGCGGCGGACCGGCTCACCGCCGTCGGCTACGGCCCGAATCAGCCTGTCGCCGGCAACGATACCAGAGAAGCAATGAGCAAGAACCGGCGCACCGAATTCAAAGTGAAAGGGCTATAAAGGAGACCCATGAGCTACGTTTTCTGGAATATCTTCTGGTGTTTGTTGGCCGCGGCCCTGCTCGGCGGGATCGTCGGATACCTGCTGCACTGGCTCGGTTCCAGGACGAGGCGGCCGAAGCCGCCTCGTCCTGGAAGAGCAGACTCGGGCTGATCGAAGGGGAGCGGGATACGGCGCTCGCGTCCTTGAAGACGTCGCAAGGCGACTTGGCCACGTTGCGCGGCCGGTACACGGGTCTGGAAGCGG
The DNA here is from genome assembly GCA_005808475.1 of Acidobacteriota bacterium. GTDB lineage: Bacteria > Acidobacteriota > Terriglobia > Bryobacterales > Bryobacteraceae > SYLY01. The sequence goes on along the minus strand of SYLY01000226.1, from coordinate 8,207 downwards.
AGTTGAACGCTTGCGGCGATGCGCGATCGAACCTCGAAGGACGCCTGGCGGACTGGATCGGGAAGGGCAAGGCCTGGGACGGCGAACGCGCCACGATGACGGCCGAGGCAGGCGCGCTGCAAGCAAGCTTCAACGAATCGGCGGCGAGGCTCGAGGCGGACGCGAGCGGGTTGCGGTCGAGTCTGAGCGCGGCGTCGGGCGCGGTGGCGGGTTGGGTGGCGAAATCCGCGCTGTGGGACGGCGACAAAGCGAAGCTCGACGGCAGCCTGGCTGCGGCCAACAGCAAGGTTGCGGCGCTGGAAGCCGAGGCGGCCAAGCTGCGTGCGAGCGGGGACGCGGCCTCGGCGTCGGTCGCCGCCTGGGTGGCGAAGTCGGCGCAATGGGATGCGGACAAAGCGAAGCTCCAAGACGTCCTGACCGCGGCGAGTAGCCGGGCATCCGCGCTGGAAGGCGATCTGAAGACGGCCCACGACGCGAGGGCGGCGGCCAACGGCCGCCTTGCCGAACTGGAAAACGACGCCAAGGCGCTGCGCACCAGCCTGGATTCCACCTGCGCCAAGCTGCCGGTGCTCGAAGCGGCCATTGCCGGCTGGGCGGCCAAGTCGCTTCTTTGGGACGCCGGCAAGTCGAAACTCGAGGGCGATCTCCGAACCGCCACCGACGCTCTCACCGGCGCCAACGGCCGTATCGGTGGACTCGAGGGCGACCTGCGGGTAGCCAATGACGCACTGGCGGCCGCAAACGGCCGGATCGGGGCGCTCGAGGGAGATGCCTCCGCGCTTCGCTCGAATCTGGATGCGGTAACCGCCAAGCTGCAAGCGGAAGTCTCGGCCGCCAAAACGGATAAAACGGATACAGCCAAGCTTGCCGCCGATCTGGAAGGCTGGAAGCGCAAGTACCTCGGCATGGAAGCCCAGCGGAACCAACTCCTGGCGGATGGGACGTGGCTGCGGCGCGATCTCGGCATCGACTCCGCCGCTCGTCAGGCGCTCGAAAAACAGCGGCTCGAATGGACGGGCAAGTTCCGTTCCTGGGACGCCGAGCGCGAGGCTTTGCGGACCCGCGTGGCCGAGCTCGAGTCGGGGCTCGGCAGGGCGATCGCGGACGATCACACTGACGACGCGGCGTACGAGAAGCAGATCGCGGCGTGGAAGACCCAGATAGCGGCCGTGCAGGCCGATCTCAACGCTACTGTGGACCGTCTCCGCGTCGCGAGCGAGGAGCGGGAGTCCACTGCGGCGGCGATCCTCCGCATGAAGCAGGATGATCGCGCGGAGGGCGACCGGTACGAGGCGGAAATCGCGCGGCTGAAATCGGAGTTGGCCGAGAGCACGGCATCGGCCGACGGTTGGACGGCGAAGTACCAAGCCCTCGAGGCCGGATTCGCCGCTCCCGCCGCCATGGCGGCCGCGGCCGGGGCAGGGGCCGGCACGGCGTCGTCCTACACGCCGCCCGCGCCCAAGCCGGAGATCGCCGGCGATATCCACGAGATCGAGGGCATTGGCCTAGCGTACGCGGCCAAGATGCGCGCCTACGGCATTTACTGGATTCGCACGCTGCTCGCCGAAGGCGCCGATCCGGAGGGGCGTGCCGGAATCGTCGAGGGCGCCGGCATTCGCAAGGATCTGGTGCTGAAATGGGTCAACGCCGCCGACCTGCTGCGGATCGAGGGGATGACGCCCGACTGGGCCGAACTGCTCGAGGAGTCCGGCGTCGACACGGTGAAGGAACTGCGTGCTCGCGTTCCGGCCAACCTCCACAAGAAACTGGCGGAGACCAACGCGGTGTGTAACTTCGCGCGCACCGTTCCCGGGATCGGCACGGTGGAAAAGTGGGTGCTGCTGGCCGGCCAGTTGCGTCCGAAGCTGACCTATTGATCCTACTCGTAAGCCACGCGGGCCGCCGAAATCGCGACGTGGACGAAGAGTCCCTGATCGAGACCGGCGGCCACGAAGCGGCGGGTTCCACCCGGCGCCGTGGTCGAGATGTTGAGCGCGCCGTTGGGGATTCCGAAGATCTGGGTGCTGGCCGGCAGGAGAGCCAGCACCCGGGCCGGGACGACGAAGCGGCGGTCGCCCGCGCGAGCCTGGCAGGTGAACGAGACGGGCGCGCGCCCGCAGGCTCCGCCGGTGGAACCGAACACCGTCAGCCGGTGATCGGCGGGGCCGGACCAGTCCCAGGTAACCTCTAGGTCGCGGCGGCGCGAGATCGTGGCGGGCGTGCTGGTTAGCCGGAGCGACACCGCTTCGGTCTCGAATGAGAACGGACCCACGGCGCCGTTGGGTATCCCGCCCTCCACCACATAGCGGCCGGGCGCCAGCGGAACGCGGCGCTCATCCTCGTAGTTCCCGGGGTTGGCCGGATTCTGAGTCAGGCGGAACACTCCACCCGGGCCGGATACTCGTAACTCCGGCCCCGCGTCGAGAGAGGACGGCTGCGGGCGCGGCTGCGGTGGGAACGCGGTCCCCGTACGCACGTAGCAAGGCCCGGGCGGAGCCTCTTCGTTCGGCTCGAACGCCTGCAGCGTCGGCTCGACATCGGCTTCGAGCGCGCCGCGCTGGAAGAAGCCCAGCCGCACCCAGTCGTCCTGCGCGCCCGGCAGCAGCACCGACCCGAACCCGTCGAGAAACACGATGACGCCCAGCCGGAAGTTCGGCGAACCGTAGGGCGCCGGAGGAGGCCGCGAGACCGATGGGCAAGGGCCGCGCGTGGTGACAGCCGCCGTGATGTGGTTCGACAGCACGCCGTCCACCTCCATCGCGACCGGGACCTGGCAGCCTTCGACTCCGGCGGGAGTCTCGAACAGAATCTGATCGACGCCCGCGCAGCACCCGGAGCGGCCCCGGTAAAGGACGCTGGCCGCACGGCCGCCGAACCAGACGCGGATGTCGCGCGAGGGCTGATCCCCGGGGATGGGCGCGGTGGCCTCGTCTCCGGGTGCGGCGCCGAGGCCCGTTCCCCACAGAAATCCGAGCTGGCCGGGACGTAGTGGCTCGGCGGGGCCGTTCAGCCGGAGATCCCCGCCTGGGCCCACGTTTTGCACGCCGTTGGCGAACAGTCCGAACGCGGATGGCCGCACCAGAATCGGCGCCGGGGCCGTAGCCTGCGATCCGTAGGTCAACGTCAACGTGCCCTCGCCGGGAGGGACCGCCGACGGCAGCAGCACACCAACCTGGTTGGCGGAGGTGTAGACCGGCAGCGCGTCGAACGACCGGCCGCTCGCGTCGATCCGCGCCCGCACGCCATTCAAATCGGGGCGCAAGGGGAACGCCGCTTGGACTCCGGAAGCCGGTCCCAGATTGCGGCCGAACACCGCCACCAGCGATCCTGGCGCGACGCCTCCGTTGGCCACGCAAGCGGGCGCGAAGCTGGCGTTGCTCACCACGCCGTCGATGTCGATGACAGGTTGCGCGGCGAGCAGCGCGGCCAAGAGCGCGGCCAGGCGCGCCGTCATTGCCAATCCGGGTCTGGATTCGTTTGCCAATCCATCTCCTTGCTCGACCCCGTGTGTCCGGAGCCGGCCTCGGCCATCATCGAGCCGCGACGCGCTACTTCTGCAGCAGGAAGTTGCCGACAAACATCGAGTCGATGCCGGAGGAGTAGAAGCTCCGCACGGCGTCGCGCGGAGAGCACACCAGCGGATCGCCGAACAGGTTGAAGCTCGTGTTGTAGAGCACGGGCAGCCCGGATTTCCTGCCGAAGGCGTGCAGCAGCTCCCAATACAGCGGGTTCTCGTCGCGATTCACCTTGTGGACGCGGATGAGCCCGCCGCCGAGGGTGGCCGATTCGAACGCCTTGCCGTGCGGCTCGCGTACACGGCCGACCGTGGCCAGGAAACGAGCGTTCGGGCCGGCGTCGAAATACTCGCCCGCCACTTCTTCCGGAACCGACGCGGCGAACTTGCGGAACGGTTCGCGGTGCTTGATGAACGCGTTCAGATTCTCGGTGGAATAGGGATTCAGCGGCGAGGCGAGAATGCTGCGGTTGCCCAGAGCGCGAGGTCCGAACTCCATGCGGCCGTGCATCCAGGCGATGATCCGGTGTTCGTTGAGTTCCTCGATAGCGCGGTCGATCAGCTCGCCGGTGGTCAGCAGATACTTGAAGCGCAACTTGCAGTTCTCGAGGACGCGCTTGATGTCCTCGGCGGCGAAGGCGGGTCCCAGGCTGAGCGTCGCCATCGGCGAGCGCGCCTTTTCGCGATGAACGTTGTGCCACGCGTAGTAGGCGGCGCCGATGGCGGTGCCCGCGTTGCCGGCCGCCGGCTGCACGAACACGCTCTCCCACTTGCCCGAGCGCTCGAGCGAGGACACCAGCAGCGCGTTGAACGCCAGCCCGCCGGCGAGAGCGAGATTCCGGCCCTCGCCGGCCATGGCGAGGACCGCGCGTTCCACGGCGCGCTGGATTCCGGCCGCGACGTGGGGTCTCATGCTTGGCGGAATCGGCTGCCCGGGCTCGGCTTCCAGGGCGCGGTAGAAACGATCGGAGAAGCCGCCGCCGCTCATCCGGTGCGAGTCGAAAAAGGCACGGTCGTGGCGGGGCCAGCCGCCCTTGGCCGCGCCCAGGATCTCCTCGAACAGCGGCACGAAGCGGTCGTCGCCCGAGGTGGAAAGCCACTGTACTTTATGCTCGTCCGCGTTCGGCTGGTATCCGAGCAGTTCAGTGACGCGCGTGTAGAGGTCGGCGAGCGAATCGGGAAAGTAGAGTTCGCGGTCGAGATCGAGGTGGCTGCCCTTGCCGGTCCAACGAGCGCCGCAGCGGAGGTCGCCTTGACGGTCGAGCGTGAGGACCGTTGCCTCTTCGAACGGCGATGCATAGAAGGCCGAAGCGGCGTGCGCGGTGTGATGGTCCATCATCATCACCTGCGCGTTGGCGAACAGGGAACGCAGTTCGAGGTGGAGCGTGTTCTCGGCGCCTCCGCCGATGGGCCGCACCAACGCCACCGTGTCCACCGAGGCGCGATCGCAACGCGCGATTTCGAGGCAGGTGGCGATCGCCTCTCGCGGCAACTCGCCGACGCGGTGAAAGCGCGCGACCTTCTTCTGTTCCACCGCCGCCGTTAACGCGCCACCTTCCAGCAGCGCGCAGGCCGCGTCGTTACGAACTCCGCCGATTCCCAGTATCCGCATGGATCTCCGATTCCCTCCGCTCAGACGCCCGCCAGCCGCCGGACCGCACGGTCTCTCCCGACGCAGGCGAACACGGCGAACGCGCTCGGGCCGGCGTGCTGTCCGGTGAGCGCCGCGCGCGCTCCGTTGATAATCACTCCCGCCTTCACGCCCCGGCCGGCGGCCAAGGCGCGGACTTCGGCCTCCACGGTCTGCTCGGTGTACTCGGGCAAAGCGGCCAGCTTCGGAGACAACTCGCGGAGCAGCTCCCGGGCGCCCGGCACGTCGAGCTTGGCCAGCGCCTCCGGCTCCATCTCCACGATGTCGGAGAAGTACGGGCGTCCCTTCGCCGCGAAGTCCTCGAGCGTCGCATAGCGCGACCGCAGCACGTCGATCTTGCGGGCGAACGCCGCTTCGTCCGCGTCCGCTTCCAGACCCTTGCTCTCCAGGGTCTGCCGCACCAGCGGCGCCAGTTCGGCGAGCGGCCATGCGCGCAGGTGCTGCGAGTTCAGCCACACGGCCTTGGGATCCACCGGATCGGCATCGGTGAAGTTGACCACCGCGTTGGCGCGGTTCACGCCTGCCAACGAGAAAGCCGCGACCAGTTCGTCGCGCGTCATCACCTCGCGATCGTTTTTCGGCGACCAGCCGAGCAGACACAGGAAGTTGACGTAGGTGTGCGGTAGGAAGCCGGCGTCACGATAGGTGAGCACGCTCACCACCGGTCCATGCTTGCGCTTGGAGAGCTTGGCGCCATCCGGAGCGATCAGCAGCGGCAGGTGCGCGAATTCCGGCGCGGAGGCTCCCAGAGCGTCGAAAATCAGCACGTGTTTGAACGTGTTCGAAAGGTGATCCTGGCCGCGGATGATAGAGGTGATGCGCAGGTCCGCGTCGTCGGCGCAGGATGCCATGTGGTAGGTCGGCATCCCGTTGGAGCGCAGCAGCGCGAAATCCTCCACGTCGTCCGCTTGCTTGGCTTGCTCGCCATAAACGCCGTCGGTGAAGCGGATGGTGTGGCCCGTTCCGCGCGGCGAACGGAAGCGGAGCACGAACGGTTCGCCCGCCGCCGCGCGGCGGTCGCTCTCGGCGCGGGGCATATCGGGCATGCCGGGATTGAACAGCCAGGCGCCTTTTCTCTCGTCGGGAGTATCGTCTCCCGAATGTGCGGGCGTGAAATCGCGATAGGCGAGACCCTTGTCGAAGATGGCCCAGGCGAGCTTGCCATGGAGTTCCAGGCGCTCGGACTGGCGGTAGTGCTCGTCCCAGGCCAAGTCGAGCCAGTTGAGCCCATCGTAGATGGAACGAAGGGAGGCGTCCGTGTTACGGCCGGCGTCGGTGTCGTCGATCCGGAGGATCGTCGTCCCGTTGTTTTTCCTGGCGAACAACCAGTTGAAGATGAAAGTTCGGGCGCTGCCGATGTGGAGATAACCCGTTGGCGACGGGGCGAACCGGACACGATGCATTAACGTTCTATTGTAGCGGTCCGCCGAAGGTTTTCGCCGAGGCTCTCCACACCGCCGCCGCCCTACAATCGAGGTATGATGCTCGCCCTGATCCTGGCGGCCGCGGCCAACTGGATTCCCGCCCGATGGAACTCCGCCGATCCCGCCACGCTGACGGTGGTGCGGGAAACTCCGGTCAACTGTCTGTTGGTGGAGCGCGGGAACTGGTCCGCCGAGTTCTCGGCGGCGGCGGAGAAGGCCGGTATCGTGACCCTCGGAGTGATCCGCACCCAGGCCGATCGGAAGGATCTGCCCGCCCTGGTTCGGGACAGGAAGCTGTCCGGCATCGCCGCCGAGGGTGACTTCGAGCCCGCCCAACTGGCCGCGCTTCGCGATTCCCGCATCCCGGTGGTGGAACTGCCCTCCCGCACGCGCCTGCGCTTTCACGCGGATCAGCCGGTGGTGGCCACCGCGCAAGGAGTGTGGCCGGGCATCAACGCGGCGCCGGAGGGGGAGACGAAGGCGGCTCCCAGCGGCGCTCCGTGGATCGACACCAACGCCGGATTCCTGCGTTTCGTACGGGCTCTGACTCCGGCTCCCGTCTGGATCGCTAACTCGCCGTCCAAGGGCCAGATCTATCCCGAAGCGCGCTACTTACAGGCGATCGGCGATGCGGCCATGACGGGTGCGCGCTGGGTGGTGGCGCTCGACGCCGATCTCGAAAAGCGGCTGCTTTCGGGCGACGCCAAGGCGCTCGACACGTGGAGGCGGATCGGCGCGCATCTGGCGTTTTACGAATCCCACAAGGAATGGCGCGATCTCGGCGCCTACGGCCAGTTGGCGATCGTGCAGGAAACCGGCTCCGGCGGCCTGATCTCGGGCGGAATCCTCGACATGATCTCGGTGAAGCACACCCCGGTTCGTCCGCTGCCTGGACGCCGTTTGCAGCCTGGCGCGATGGACGGCGCGGTGATGGCGGTCAACGTCGATCCGGCGTCATTGAGCGACGAGAGGAAGGAGGTGCTCCGCGCCTTCACCCGGGCGGGCGGCACGCTGCTTACCGCGCCTCCCGGATGGAAGTTCCCGCCGCAACGGCCGGGACAGATCACGCTCGACAAAGAGGACGTCGATAAACTGCACTCCATCTGGAAGGAGGTCAACGCCATGACCGGCCGCCGGAACCTGGGCGCGCGGCTGTTCAACGTGTCTGGCATGTTATCGAATCTGGTGGGTCCGCCATCGGGCAGTCCCCTCGTCTTGCACTTGGTGAATTACTCCGACTACCCGGTGGAGAACGTGACCGTGCATGTTCTGGGCAAGCGCGCCAAGGCGATGTTGCTGCGGCCCGGCGAGAAGGACCAGGCGCTGACGTCCTACGAGACCGAGGATGGCTCCGGCTTCGACCTGGACAACGTGGGCTCGGTGGCGGCGTTGGTGATCGAGTAGGCGTCTCACCGGAAATCGTGGGAGCCGCTAACCTGACTTTCGCAGTTCGCGGCGTTTTGGGGCGTTTTCGGGATCCGCCGCAGGATTTACAATTGGCTAAGTCCAATGCTTGTAATGCGTGTTCTGTCCGGCCCGTCGAAAAAGTGCTTGAAACACTCAGGGTGAAGACCTTGCCCCTTTTCTTCAGGTAATCGTTTATGGCATTCTGGCGAGG
>SYLY01000225.1 GCA_005808475.1 Acidobacteriota bacterium | reverse complement strand
GTGCCGAGGAACTGGCATCCGCCGCCGGGGGTGGCGCAAGTCCGGCAGGCCGCTTCGGCGGCGTAGTCGAGCGTCACCTCGCCGTGGGCGAACCTGGCGCCGAGCGTTTGGGCCTTGCCCGAGTCCTCGCCGTCCTCCGCCGCAAGCGTTACGCCGCCGGGAATCATCACGGTGGGCAGCGATGGCATGGCGGCGAGCGCCATCATCATTGCGGGGAGACCTTTGTCGCACGTGGCGACCCCCGCCACGCCGGCGCGATTCGGCAGCGAGCGGATCAGCCGCCGCAGCACCACGGCGGCATCGTTGCGAAAGGGCAGGGAATCGAACATCCCCGGCGTGCCCTGCGAGCGGCCATCGCAAGGATCGGTGCAGTAGGCGGCGAAGGGCGTTGCGCCGAGGGAGGAGAGTTCCCTGGCGGCCGCCTCCACCAGCAGGTTCACTTCCCAATGGCCGGTGTGATAGCCGAGCGCCACGGGCGATCCATCAGGGGCGCGGAGGCCGCCGTGGGTGCTGAGGATCAGGACCTCGGGACCGCCGAGGCGGGATGGATCCCATCCCATGCCGGCGTTCTGGCTCCATCCGAACAGGTCGCCGGATGAGCGGTGCAGGAGCATCTCCGGCGTGATGGGCAGCGAGCCCTGGGGGCCGCGGGCCTTGGTGCGAACGTCGAACAGGGAGGAGTCGCCGGAATCGAGGAGAGTCGAAAGGGAGGAGGGATTCATGGCCTCCTCCCAGTGTATCGGGCGGCTACCGCTTGACGATGTTGATGCCGCTGATCGTCGTGCCGCCAGTGACCTTGCGCAGCAGGATGGTCAGCGCGTTGTTGCTGACGGTTGTCGAGATTCCGCGATCGGCGGCGCCCTTGGCGAGGCCGGCGTTGGCGATCACATCGAAGGCCGTGGCGTTGGTGACGCCGTTCACCACGATGTCGAACCGGCGCTGACCGGCGGCGGTGAACTCGAGTTCGGCGAACTTGAGCAGGACATCGTAGTTGCCGTTCACCACCGGGATCGTATACAGGATGTCGCCTGTCGAGACCCGCGCCGATTGGTAAATCGGTTGGAGAGACCCGGCGCCCAAGATCGTCGATGTGGTGGTGACTGCGGTTCCGGCCGAGTAGCCCCAGTCCGGCGTCCAGATGTAGCCGCTCGGATCCATGAAACCGGCCGAGGCTCCGGCGTTGAGGTAGAGATTGTTCTGCGGCGCCACGTTGACGATCGCCTTGGCGGTGACCGTCGGGTCGGCCACGCTCGTGGCGGTCACTTCGACAGCCGCCGGAGTCAACGAGGTGGGCGCGGTGAACAGGCCCGCCGCCGTGAGGGTGGCCGCTGGATTGCTAACCGACCAGGTGGCCTGTTGGTTGGAGCCGGTGAATGAAGCGGCGAACTGGACGGTTTGTCCGGGGTGAACGTACGACGTCGCCGGATTGACCGCGCCGGCGATGCCGGTCTTGCCCACGATCTCGATGCCCTTGATCGACGGAGCACCGGTGACCTTGATCAGCCGGATGGAGATCTGGCCGCCGGTGACGCTGACCGGATACTGCAGGTCGACCGCTCTCATTCTGGAGCCCGACGCCAGGATCGGATCGAAGGACTGAGTCACCACCGTGCCGTTGATATTGACGTTGAAGACCCGTTGGCCGGGGAAGTACGCCACGATCTCGGCCAGCTTGAGCGTCACGGCGTAGGCGCCGTTCGGAACGCTGAACTGGTAAGCCACCTCGGGATCCGCGGACCGCTCGCACCGGTAGAGCGTCTGGGCCGTGGTTCCGTCAATAGTGGCCGCGGTGTCGCAGAATTTAGCGCCTCCGGTGAATCCGAAGTCCGCCGACCAGAGCTTGCCGGAGGGGTCGGTGTAGTCGTCGCCGCCCGCGTTGACCCGGAACGTCGGCGGTCCGGTGGCCGGATTCACCGTCACCGAGGCCGTCGCGGTTTTGGTGGGATCGGCGGCGCTGGTCGCGGTGACCGTCACCGTTGTCGCCGAGTTTACGACGGCGGGCGCCTGATAGACACCGCCCGCGGTGATGGAGCCGAAGGCGGGCAGGATCGACCAGGACACCGCTCCATTCGCCGATCCGGTTACGGTGGCGGTCAGCGGCTGCGTCTGGCCGGCCTGAATCGTGGACGACGCCGGGGAAACGGTGATCACGACAGGGGCCGGCGACACAGTGACCGACGCCGTCGCCGATTTCGTCGTATCGGCCACGCTGGTCGCTCGCACGGTGACGGACGTGATTCCGGACACCGAGGCCGGGGGAGTGTAGACGCCGGTCGTGGAGATTGCGCCGGTGTTCGGGCTGATCGACCACGTGACCGAGGTGTTCGCGGCGTTGGTGACCGTGGCTGCGAAGGGGACCGTGCCGGATCCGGCTGTCAGAGCCGCCGTCCCCGGACTCACCGAGACCCCGACGGTGAGCGGCGTCACGGTCAGCGTGGAGTTGGCGGATTTCGTCGGATCCGCGACGCTCGTGGCGGTCACCGTGACCGTTTGGTTGGACGCCACCGATGCCGGCGCTGTATAGACCCCCGCGGTGGTGATGGACCCAAGGTTGGGACTGAGCGACCATGTCACCGCGGTATTGCTGTTGTTGGTGACCGTGGCCGTGAACGGCTGGGTTCCGCCCGCCTGAACGGAGGCGGTGGAGGGTGACACGGTGACGCTAATGGGAGGGGGAGTCAGCGTGATCACCGCGCTGACCGTTTTGCTCGGGTTCGCGACGGCGGTCGCGGTGATGGTCACCGTTTGGAGCGTCGAGATCGTGGCCGGCGCGGTATAGACGCCGCTGCCCGACACCGAGCCCACGCTGGGGCTCACCGACCACGTGACCGCGTCGTACGGCGTTCCCGTGATGGTCGCCCCGAATAACTTGAGGGCGCTGGCCGCCAGGCTGACCGTGGCCGGACTCACCGATATAGTCAGATTGACCGGGTTGATCGTGATAACGGCCGAGGCGGTCTTGGCCGGATCGATCACGCTCGCGGCGGTCACCGTGACTACCGTCTGCGCGGCCACCGCCGTGGGGGTCGTATAGAGTCCGTTTGCGTCCACCGAACCGATCGCCGGATTGATCGACCAGGTGACTCCCGGCTCGTTCGTGCCCGTGACGGTCGCCCGCACCTGCACCGACTCCCGGGGGAAAAGGGTTGCCGTACCGGGCGTGACCGACACTGCGACCGGCTGCGCCGCGCTCAGGTTGATGGTCGCGACGCCGGACTTGGTGGGATCCGCGACGCTCGTGGCGCTCACCAGCACCGTCTGAGGCGAGATGATCGTCGATGGCGCGGTGTAGAGCCCCGCCGCATCGATCGTTCCAACCGCCGGGTTGATGGACCACGAGACCGCTGTGTTCGACGCACCGGTGACCGTGGCGGCGAAGGTCTGCTGCTGATTCGCGGTGAGCGTCGCCTGTTGTGGAGCCACGCTGACCGCGATGCCCGCGGGTTGCAGGGTGACGATCGCCGTAGCCGACTTCGAAGTGTCCGCCGCGCTGGTGGCGCGGACCGTGACTTGCTGTTGCGACGCGATGGAGGTGGGGGCGGTGTACACTCCGTTGCTCGAGATCGAGCCCACCGCTGGATTGATCGACCAGGTAACCGCCGTGTTCGAGGACCCGGTCACCGTCGCCGCGAAGATCTGCACGCCCGTCGCGGGCAGCGTTGCCGAACCCGGGCTCACCGAGATCGCGACGCCGGCCGGATTCACCGTCACCGAGGCGCTCGCCGCCTTGGACGGGTCGGCAGTGCTCGTCGCCGTGACGGTCACGATCTGCGGGGACGAAACCTGCTGCGGCGCGGTATAGACGCCGGCTCCCGAAATCGAGCCCGTGGCCGGACTGACGGTCCACACGACGCTGGTGTCGGTCGCGCCGGTCACCGTCGCCGTGAATGGCTGAGTCGAGCCGGCGGGGATGGTTGCCGACGGCGGGTTCACCGAGACCGAGGTGCTGCTCGCGCCGCCTCCGCCCGGAGTGTCGATCGCGACGATCTCGATCGCGTTGACCACCGGCTCGGCCGTCACGACATCGAACCGGATCACAATCTTGTTGTCGGTTACGGTGGTGGTGTACTGCTTGTCGATCGCCACGAACCGGCCTCCGGTCGCCGTGAAGATGTCGAAGTTGGTCTCCACCTGCTGATCGTTGATGAACACGTTGAACCGCCGTTGTCCCGGGTTCGGATAGAACAACTCGCAGAACTTCAGCGTAACCTGGTACTGCCCGTTCGGCGTCGGAAAAGTGTAGTTCATCTTGGGCAGAATGCCCCAGCGGCCCGTCTGATACAGCAGCGGGTTCGTCGTGCCGGCGATATTGTTGGTGGTGCTTTGAACGTATCCGTAGTCGAAGTAGCCGGTGTCGGCGAGCCACAACTTGCCCGCCGCGTCCCGGTAAGTTGGGCCGCCGGCGTTGACGCGGATGTCGGCCGGCGGCGTCAGAGCAACGAACGCCTGCGCGGTCCGGGTTGGGTCGGCCGTGCTGCTGGCCGTGACCGTTACCGTGCTCTGGGATTCGATGACGTCGGGCGCGGTGTAGAGTCCCGAGGAACTGATCGTCCCGGTCTGGGGAGAGATCGACCACGTGACCGTGCTGCTCGACAGCCCCACCACCGCCGCCGTGAACTGGCGCGTTTCGCGCTTGGCGAGGCTCGTCGAGACTGGCGCGACAGTCATGATTGGGGCAGCGGGCGAGCCGGTCAACTCGATTCCGTTTACCGCTGGGCTGCCTACCTTCTTGCGGAACTCCACCACCAGTTGGCCTGTGGTCACCGCCACTGCCCAGGCGCGGTCGACCGCGGTTAGCGGAGCGCCCGCCACCCGCACGATGTCGAAGTTGGGCCCCATCAGCAGGCCGTTCACGTAGATGTCGAACACGCGCTGTCCTACCGCCGCGCCGAGTAATTCCGCGAACTTCAGCGTGAGCTGATAGTTGCCGTTCGGAACCGTATATTGGTAACGGAAGTCCACGAAGCTCGTTCGCGCCCAATTGTAAACGCCTTGCTGGTTGGTGCCGGAGATGTCGGACAGGGTTCGAATCGGTTCGCCGCCGGCGAATCCGAAGTCGGCGGACCAGTTATTGCCGCGCGGATCGGTGTAGACTTGGCCGCCCGCGTTCACGCGCAGCGCCACGGCCGTAACCGAAGAGACCTGCGCGTTCGCCTGCGTCACCGTATTGACCACCACCGTCACGCTGCCGAGTTCGACGGCGGGGTAGCCGCTGGCCCGAACCGTGACGATGTAGTTTCCGGCCGGGATCGGGAATGTCGAATAGTTGCCCGTGGCGTCGGACGTCGCCCCGAACGACTGGCCAAACGCCGAGATGACGATCTCGGCGTTAGCGATCGGATTTCCGAACGTGTCGGTGACTCTGCCGGCGATCGAACCGCGCGAGGTCGATGTCAAGGGAGCGTACAGAGTCTGGCCCTGCGTCACCGTCCTATCCGTGCTCTCTGCCGTCAGCCGGCCCACGGCGGACACGCGGAGTTTGTAGACGCCCGGAGCGACGGCGAGCCAGTAGTTTCCGTTCGGGCCCGATACCGAGGTGGCCCTGACCAAACCGCTGCCGTCGACAGCCGCCACGGAAGCGCCGCCGAGCGGACCGCCAGCCGTCATCGACACCTCGCCGGACACGAAGCCGAGGTTGTCGCCGATCAGAATCGTCGTGTAGCTGTCGGCCCCGGCCGTCACGCCCACCACGTAGTTGCGCGAGCCGACCCCGGGCGCGAGCACGGAGACGTTGTGAAATCCGGCCGGCACGTTCGGGATGCGGAACATGCCCGACATGTCGGTCGTGAAGTTGTAGGTGCCGAAGCTCACGTGCGCGCCGGTGACCGGCAGATCCGAGGTGTCGATCACCTGGCCGACGATGCCTCCGCTCGATGCGGGGCGGAGCGTGCCCGCCAGGGCCTTGACCACGTTGATCCGGCCATAGCCGACCTGATCGGACCAGCCGCCGTTCACGTTGGTGGAGTCGGCCGACTGCTGGATTCTGCGCCCGATCGCTTCCACCGAAGTGGACGGGCTCGCGGTCATGAGCATCGACGCCAGGCCGGCGACGAACGGCGCCGCGATGGACGTTCCACTATCGGTCGAGTACCCGGAGGTCAAGCCGTAAGGACTCGTGCTCTCCACCCCGACGCCGGGAGCTCCCACGGCCACCGCGTTCCCGAAGTTGGCGAACGGCGCCTTGGCGTCGTTCTGGTCGGTTGCCGTGACGCCCATGACATGGTTGGCCCCGGCCGGGAACTCGAGTGTATTCGTATTCGAATTACCTACCGCCGCCACAACCAGCACGTTTCGTTGCCACGCGTAGTTGATCGCCTCCTGCAGAATCTGCGAATAACCGGGCGCGCCGAAGCTGAGCAGGATCACGTTGGCGCCTGTGTCGCTGGCGTCCTGAATCGCCTGCGCGATGTCCACATCGTTTCCCGAGCCGTCCGCCGCCAGTACCTTGAACGGCATGATCTCGACGCGGTAGTTCACGCCGGCGACACCCTCCTGGTTGTTCGCGGCCGCGCCGATGACTCCGGCCGTACGCGTTCCGTGACCATGATCGTCCTGCACTGCGCAACCGCTCGACGAGTCTTGAGTCGGGACGTAGGCACGGCTCAGGCCGATCGAAATCTGGCCACCCGCCGCCGAGTCGGTGCTGGTTCCACCCGCATTGGCGAAATCGGGGTGGTTGCAGTCGATGCCCGTGTCGAGCACCGCCACCTTGAACCGGAAGCTCGGCAAGGACAAAGCGTCCACGTACCGGCCCGGCATTAGCCCCCAGCCTTGCAGAGCCTGGATCTTCGCCAGCGCCCACTGCGTCGAAAACTTGGGATCGTTCGGATTGGCCAACTTGCTCTTGCGCACGCGGTTCGGCTCGGCGAAGGCGACCTGCGGATGCGCCGCCAGCCGTTGCAGGATCGCTCGATGATCGGCGTTTCCGGGCAGTGTCACCAGCCGCGCCTGCTGCGAGCCCACCGGACGAAGCATCGCCACGGCGGTTCCCGATGGTAACCCGGTAAGAACCAGGCTGGGTTCCACGCCGGCCTTGAAACGCAAGAACACCTGCCCTGGTACTACCCTCTCGTTCGGGGCGCCGGAGAAGTCCCTGCCCGCGAAAACGGCGCTACTTCCAAGTATCGCGAGCAGCGCGAGGTTGACCAGTCGAGTACCGAAAAATGCCACGTTTGTTGTACCTTCCGCTATCCCATCGGCAAACGGAGGATGGATCGTTAGACCACTCCGCCGATTCCTCCCCTTTTTTGGGGATTCGCCGGTACACCAAATGCGCATGCCCCGCGGTCGGCTGGTACTGCCGCGACGCTGGTTCCAGGCAGCGCGCTCGCTTTTCTGAAGCGCTCGATTCCAGCAGGCCTGGCTCCGGCAACGCCTACGCCGCGACCTCAACGAACTGCCCCACGGCGCGCGGTTCCTGCCGCGGAACCAGGATCCGGCCACCGGCCGAGGTTCGGTGGCGGATACGAAGGCACAATTCGCATCGTGCCAAACTCGCGCGAAACGGCGAAGGAAACGGCGATCCGGCAGGACGCGGCCCGCTGGCGCCGGGAAGGGCCGCGTACCGGTTGGGTAACGACATCGCGACTCTGCGCGAGTAGATCGAAACCGCCACGGCCGGACTTCGTCCTGCGCCAGGGAGGCGCGAGATACGGGCGTAAACCGTAGGCCCGTCAGGACCGGGAAGGAACGGCGCTGCCGGTAGGGTTCGCCCGCCCCGCCCGCTCGAATTCGAGCGGAGCCTGCCGCCCTTTCCCATGCTCCCGCTTACCGCGAGGGCGTATCGGCCTCGCCGAAATGGCAGCCCGGAACCCGTTGCCCTCGGAGCGCCCGGCCTATCTCCTCATCCGGCGACAACTCCCAGAATCGCGAGATCCGACGCCGGTTCTCCGACACCATGGCGAACGCCTGCCTCGCCAGCGGCCGCAGCGCCGGACTGGCGAGTCTCATCGCCAACCACCGGTATCTCTTCATAGCGAACAACACCATGAGCCACGCGTGGCCGCCGCGCCAATAACGGCCGTCGCTGGCTACGACAAACAGATCGTCAGTCTCGAACCCCGGGAACATCCGCCGCGCTTCGTCCGATCCCGCCGCCACCGCGCGGACCGGAAACCACGCCTCCTGGACTGAGATCCAGTGGCGGATACGAAGGCACAATTCGCACCGCGAGTCGTACAGGACCCAGAGGCCGTCCATGTTACCGGCTCCCGGAATTCGCGAATCCGTCGGGCGGAATCGGCGGCGGTTCCTGCGCCGCGCGCGCCCGCCCCCGGATCCGCGTGAAGACGTACAGATTGAAGAAGTGCATCACGCCCAGAACCAACAACGCGAATCCGGTCTTGCCCGCCACCATCTCCACCGCGCCGCGCATGGTGTCCGAATTTCCATTCGATTGCAACGCCGTCGCCACGAAACCCGTGTTGATCAGGCAGAAGCCCACAACCAACAGGTGGTTGACCGCGCCGGCCAGCTTCTCGTCGCCCCCCAACGCGTCCACCAGAAACACCTTTCCATTGCGGGACAGCGTCCACGCGACCCAGACGGTCACCGTCAAGCTGATCGCCAGGTACGCCAGATACCCGTTCACCACATACATCGCAGGCCTCCTTCGAGAACTCGTTTTGAACGCGTTCAAACCAAGTGTAACGCCACATCCGCAGCTCGTCAAGACTTTTTTGAACGCGTTCAATACCGGCGCGTCACTTTTTCTGCTTCAGCAGCCCGTCCAGCTTCACGATCGCCCCCTCGAGCCGCTGCGGCCGCGTCAACACCGGCTCGAATAGATCGCCCGTCTTCGCGAACCGCGCCACCGCGTTCGCGATATGGAACTCCGCCGGACGCAATCCCGCCTTCACTTCGCTCCAATCGAGCGGCGTCGCGACAGGCGCTCCCGGCCGCGCCCGCAACACATAGGGACCCGAGATCGTCTTACCGAGCCCGTTCTGCAGATAGTCGAAATACACCTTGCCCGCCGTCCGCTTCTCCACCGACCGCGGCAGCGTGAACAGATCGGGCCGCTCGGCCGCCATCAGCCGCGCCAGGATCTCGGCGAACGCCTTCGTCTGCGCATACACGTAGACGGGCTCCACCGGCACGTAGAGATGCATGCCGTTCCCACCGGTTGTCTTCGGATACCCGCGCAGCCCCAGGAACTCGAGCCGCGCGCGGATCGCCTGGGCCGCTTCCACGATCCGGTCGTAGGAACATTCGTACGGATCCAGATCGATCAGCACGAAGTCCGGATGCTCGATGGAACCGACGCGGCTCATCCACGGATTCTGATCGATGCAGCCCAGATTCGCCAGATAGATCAGTTCCGCGCGCCCCGCGCCCACGATGCGGCGCCGCGGCTCTTCGCCTTCCTCCTCCACGATCTCGGTGCGCATCCACGAAGGGAAACTCGCGTCGACGTTCTTCTGGAAGAAGCCTTCGCCCTCGATCCCGTCCGGATAGCGCCGCAGCGACAACGGCCGGTCCTTCCAGTGCGGGATGAGCAGATCCGCGACCGCGTCGTAGTAGTTGAGCATGTCGCGTTTGACGTAGCCGTCCTTGGGCCAATAGGGCTTGCCGCAATTCTTGATGCGGATCGCCTGACCTTCCACGTTGACCGTTACCTCGGACACGCCCGCCGCGATCAGCGGAGGCCGGGGAGGCGCCTCGGCCGGAGCCAGCACACAGTCCGCCGGATCGATATCGTCGCGCATGCCCACGAACACCGGCGCGCGCAATTTCAGGTCCCCGGTCCAGTTCTGATACTTCACGCGGCACACCAGTTCCGGGTTCAGCCAATGGGTGGGATCCTCCATTGGCGGCTCCGGCGTGAACGGGCATCGCGCGGTTTCGAGCGGAGCCATCAGGCGCGCGATCTCCGCCATCAGCTTGGCGTCGAACCCCGTGCCCACGCGGCCCACGTAGACGAGCGCCCCCTGGTCGAACGCACCCAATACCAGCGACCCGAAGTGTTCCCGCTCGCCTTCGCAGTATCCGGCGAGCACGAAGTCCTGTTCGGTGGCGACCTTGATCTTCACCCAGTCGCCCGCGCGCCGCGTCTGATACACGCTATCGGCGCGCTTCGCCATCAGACCTTCCAGACCCTGCGCGCGGACCAGTTCGAGCAGTTGCGCCGGGTCGGCGTCGAAATGATCCGACACGCGGAGCGCGGGGCAGCCGGGCTTGACGATCGACCGCAGCAGCCTCTTGCGCTCGATCAGCGGCACGCGCGACAAGTCATAGCCGTCGAGCCAGACCAGATCGAACGCGAAGTAGATCGCCGGCCGGGACCGCATCAACTGCTCCACCGCGCCGCGATCGGTGGCCATGATGCGAGGCTGAATGCGGGCGAACGAGGGACGGCCGGCTTCGTCGAGCACCGCGATCTCGCCATCCAGCACCGCCGCCCGCGCGTCGAGGAACCGGGGAATCGCGCCGAGTTCCGGATACTGGCGATCCATCACCGTCCCCTTGCGGCCCACCAGATGCGCCCCGCCGTCTCGCACGTAGCACACGGCCCGGACTCCGTCCCACTTGATCTCGAACAGCCAACCCGGTCCGGTGGGCGGCTTGTCCGCCGACGCCGACAGCATGGGCGAGAGGCTTTCCGGCATCGGCGCTTCCACCGCCGCTTGCGCCGGCGGCCCCGATCCATGGACCGCGCGCGGAGGCATGTCGAGCGAGATCTCCTCTTGCGTGCGGCCGGACTTCACGCTCCATCCATGCTGCTCGATGTCCCAATCGCCGCGAGCGAATTCGTCCTTCTTCTTGAGCAGCAGCCACTCGTTGCCCTTCTCCGCCCCCTTCATGCGGACCAGGGCGAACAGACCGCGCAGCTTCTTGCCATGCAGCGCGAACTTGAAGTCGCCGCGATCGATCTGCTGTTGTTCGGATTCCGGCCCGATCCGCTCGAACGTGCCCAGGTCCCACAACATCATGCTGCCCGCGCCGTAGTTTCCTTTCGGGATGTTGCCTTCGAAAGTGGCGTAGAGCAACGGGTGATCTTCCACCATCACCGCGAGTTGCTTGCGCGCCGGATCGAGACTGGGCCCGTTCGGCACCGCCCACGATTTCAGCGTTCCGCCGATCTCGATGCGCAGGTCGTAGTGCAGTCTGCGGGCCGCGTGCCGCTGCACGCAGAACACGTTGCCGCCGGGCTCGGGAACGTCGTGAGGGGAAGGTTCGGGAGTGTGGGTGAACTCGCGCTTTCGCGCGTACTCTTCCAGGGGCATCGATGCTAGGATGGTACGCCATGATGACACGTCGCGACGTGTTCCGGCTCACGCTGGCCGCCGGAACGCCGTGGATCGGAGGCGCGCAAGACAGGACCAACCTGCTGTCGTACGGCAGGAACGATCCGCTCCCGGAAACCATCGCGCTGCGCGCCGGGCCCGTCACCGCGATCTTCGACATCGAGACCAGCGCGTTGCGCTATGTCCGCGTGGGCCGCCACGAAGTGGTGCGCGCCGCCTACGCCGCCGTTCGCGACAGCGATTGGGGAACCGTGCAACCCCGTCTGCACGGCCTGAAAATCTCGGCCGGCGAGGATGGCTTCGAACTGACGTTCGACGTGGATTGCGTGCGCCCGCCCTACGACTTCGCCTGGCGCGGCCGCATCGCCGGCGGCAAGGAAGGAACCATCCGCTTCACGTTCGATGGCGAAGCGCGCACCACGTTCCTGCGCAACCGGCTGGGCTTCGCGCTGCTGCATCCGGTGCGCGGATTCGTGGGACACGCCGTCGAGATCGAAAGGGCCGATGGCACGCGCCAGAACGGCATCGCGCCGGAGAGCGTGTCGCCGCACCAGCCCTACTTCGACATCAAGGCCATCACGCACGCGGTGGAAGGCGGGTTGAGCGCCGAGGTTCGCTTCGAAGGCGAAACGTTCGAGATGGAGGATCATCGCAACTGGACCGACGCCTCCTTCAAGACGTACTGCACGCCGCTGGCGCTGCCGTATCCGGTGGAGGTGAAGAAGGGGACTAAGGTCGCGCAAGCGATCGAGATCCGCGCGAAGGGCGCCCTGCCCGCCGCCATGCCGCGATCGCGCATGACCGTCGTGCCCGTGGCGCTGTCGGTCGACCCAGCGGCTTCGCGCCCCGCGCCGAAAGTAGGCATCGGGAGCGCGTACCACGGCCAGACTCTGCCGGCGCGCGAGTCGGCGCGGCTGCGCGCGCTGAAGCCGGCGCACCTGCGGGTGGACTGCAAACTCACCGGCTCCGCATGGCAGGATGCGCTGCGGCGCGCCGCAGCGGAAGCGTCGTCGCTCGGCGCGGACCTCGAAGTGGCCGCCCACCTCCCGGAAGACGCGGCGCCCGCCATCCGCGAACTGCGCGAGCGGTTGACCGGCGCACGCGCGCGAGTCGCCGGAGTCCTGCTGTATCGCGCCCAGGGCAAAGCCGCGGACGACGCGTGGCTCGCCCCACTGCGCAAGGAACTGGGCGGCGCGAAGGCCGCCGTGGGCACCGACGACGGGTTCGTGGCGCTGAATCGCGGCCGGCCGGCGGGCTCGGTGTTCGACGCCGTCTGCTATTCGATCACCCCGCAGGTCCACGCGATCGACAACATGACCGTGGTGGAAAATCTTGCGGCGCAAGCGGACACCGTCGCAACGTCGCTGTCCATCTCCGGCGGCAAGCCGGTATGGGTCTCGCCGGTGACGCTGAAGATGCGCTACAACCCGAACGCGAAGAATCCGGACGCGCCCACGCCCGCCGGCCAATTACCGGCCAGCGTCGACACGCGGCAGTTGTCGCTGTTCGGCGCCGCGTGGACCGCGGCCAGCTTGAAGTTCCTGGGCCAGGCCGGAGCGGCCCGCGCGACCTACTACGAAACCACCGGATGGCGCGGCACGATGGAAACCGAACGCGGATCCGCGTTGCCGGCGCTGTTCCCGTCCACGGCCGGCGCGGTGTTCCCGCTCTATCACGTACTCGCCGATTTCGCGGATTTCTCCTCCGGCCAGATCGTGCAAGCGGACTCGGCCGAGCCGCTCCGCGCGGAGATCCTCGCGTTGCGATCGGGCTTGAAGTGGCGGCTGGTGCTCTGCAACCTGACGCACGAGTACTGTCCGGTGCGCCTGGAGGGCGTCGCGGCGGGAGCGCTCGCCCTGTCGCGGCGGTTGAACGCCGGCAACGCGGCCGCGGCGTGCGAGCGGCCCGAGGAGTTCCGCCGGTCCGGCCAGCGCGGCAGACCGGAACTCACGCTCGCCCCCTACGAACTGCTCACCATCGATCTGGGATAAAACGGTTCCATGCGATTCTCGATTCCTTTGGCCGCGGTGTTCGCCGCTTCGGCCGCGGCCCAAGCGCCGGACCTCATCGTCCACAACGCCAAGATCCTCACGGTGGACGCCCGATTTTCGGTCGCTCGCGCGATGGCGATCCGCGGCGGCCGCATTGTGGCTGTTGGCGCGGAAGCCGGTATCCTGCGCCGAAAAGGCCCGGAGACCAAGACGATCGACGCGGGCGGCAAGACCGTCGTGCCCGGGCTCATGGACAGCCACGTCCATGCCACCGCGGCGTCGATGTACGAGTTCGACCACGACATCGGCGACATGGAAACCATCGCCGACGTGCTGGCATACCTGCGCGGACGCGCGGCGGTTGTCCCCAAGGGACAATGGATCCGCCTGGCGCAGGTGTTCATCACGCGGCTGCGCGAGCAGCGCTATCCAACGAAACAGGAACTCGACCAGGTGGCTCCGGACCATCCGGTGATCTTCAGCACCGGCCCGGACGCGTCCCTCAACTCGATGGCGCTGAAGCTGAGCGGCGTCGGGCGCGACAAGCACCCGAAGGAGGGGCAGGTCGGCAAGGTGGAGCGCGACGCCGGCGGCGAACCTACCGGCATCCTGAGAAGCTACTCTCAGTTCGTCCGGATCACGGGCGGATCGGGACGCGAGGCCACGCAGGACGACCGCATGAAGCGTCTCAAGATGCTGATGGCGGACTACAACTCGCTCGGCATCACAGCCGTCGCCGACCGCGATGCCAGTCCCGGAGCGGTGGATCTGTACCGCGCGCTGAAAGAGCGGGGCGAACTCACCTGCCGCGTATTCGTCAACTGGCACATCGATCCGCACCAGCCCATCGAGAAGGTGGAAGAGGACATCCGCAAGGTGGCCGCGCATCCTCTGCACAAGTACGACGACATGCTCTGGGTGCGCGGGCTCAAGGCATATCTGGACGGCGGAATGCTGACCGGCAGCGCCTACATGCGCGAGCCCTGGGGCCTGAGCAAGATCTACTCGATCGCCGATCCGGACTATCGCGGCATGCTCTACATCCAGGCCGAGCAGCTCTACCGCATCGCGCGAGCCGCGCTGAAGAACGACCTCCAATTCACGTCGCACTCGGTGGGCGACGGCGCCGTGCATGCGCTGATCGCCGCGTACGAACGCGTAAACCAGGAATTCCCCGTGCGGCCACAACGGCCGTGCATCACGCACTGCAACTTCATGTCGCCCGAGGCGATCGAGCGGATGGCGAAGGCCGGCATCGTCGCCGACCTGCAACCCGCCTGGCTGGAGCGGGACGGAGCCACGCTACGCAAGCAGTTCGGCGATCCGCGCCTGCGCTTCTTCCAGCCGTACAAGTCGCTGTTCGAGGCCAAGGTGACCGTCGGGGGCGGGTCCGACCATATGCAGAAGATCGGCGGCCTGCGCTCCATCAATCCGTACAATCCCTGGTGGGGCATGTGGGTGACGCTGGTCCGCCAGCCTCGCTGGACCGAAGAGCCGCTCCATCCGGAAGAGCGGCTGACTCGCGAGCAGGCGTTGCGCCTTTACACCATCAACAACGCGTTCCTCACGTTCGAGGAGAAGAATCGGGGGTCGCTCGAGGCGGGCAAGCTCGCCGACTTCGCCATCGTCGACCGCGACTTCCTGACTTGCCCGCTG
Source organism: Acidobacteriota bacterium (assembly GCA_005808475.1). Lineage (GTDB taxonomy): Bacteria > Acidobacteriota > Terriglobia > Bryobacterales > Bryobacteraceae > SYLY01. Next base: position 9,843 of record SYLY01000225.1, on the reverse strand, counting down.
GATCAAGTGAAGGACATCCGCGTGGAACGAACGTTCCTGGCCGGACGGCAAGTGCATCCGTGAGCCCGCGGCCGCTGGCGGCCGGCGCCGTGCTGGCCGCGATCGTCTTCGCGCAAGGCGTCGCCACGCGCTCGGTGAAGCCGGTCCCGCGGGGCAAACCGTCAGGGATCCCGTTCCACGCCAAGTTCACCGACGTGGCCAAGGCGGCTGGATTGACGGAGCCGGTGATCTACGGCGGCGCGGACCGCAAGACCTACATCTTCGAGACAATCGGATGCGGCGCCGCCTTCCTCGATTACGACAATGACGGCTGGCTCGACATCTTTGTGCTGAGCGGAACCAAGCTGGAAGGTCCGCCGCCCGCCGCCACCAACCGCCTGTACAAAAACAATCGAGACGGCACGTTCACCGACGTCACGGAAAAGTCCGGCCTGCGCCACGCGGGCTGGGCGAACTCGGTGGCCGCCGCCGACTACGACAACGACGGCGACACCGACCTGTTCGTCACCGAATGGGGCCACAACCTGCTCTATCGCAACAACGGCGACGGCACGTTCGCCGACGTCACCAAGGCGGCTGGGCTGTGGGAACAGGCGGTCCGATGGGGATCGGGCGCGGTGTTCCTCGACTACGACCGCGACGGCGACGCCGACCTGTTCGTCGCCAACTACATCGCGTTCGACATGGCCCGGACGCCCAAGCCGGGCGAGTCGGGCAACTGCAATTGGAAGGGAGTTCCGGTGAATTGCGGTCCACGTGGGCTGCCGCCGGGGCGGCACTCGCTCTATCGCAATAACGGCAACGGCGCGTTCGCCGATGTGAGCGCGGCCTCTGGCGCGGGCAAGGCGGGTGGATCGTACGGCATGACCGCGACCGCCGGCGACTTCGACGACGACGGCTGGCCCGATATCTACGTCGCCGCCGATTCGACGCCGAGCTTCTTCTTCCGCAACAACCACGACGGAACGTTCACCGAGTCCGGCCTGGAACGCGGAGTAGCGCTCAACGAGGATGGCATGGAGCAAGCGGGCATGGGGCTGGGCATTGGCGATTTTAACCTGGACGGGCGGCTCGACGTGTTCAAGACGCACTTCGCCGACGATACCAACATCCTCTATCGAAACGCGGGCAAGGGCAATTTCGACGACGTGACGCTGGCGAGCGGGTTGGGCGTGGAAACCCGATTCATCGGCTGGGGCGCGGCCATCACCGATCTGGACAACGATGGGCTGCCGGATCTGTTCTATGTGACCGGGAACGTCTACCCGGAGATCGAGAAGAGCGTCCCCGCGTATCCGTGGAAGACGCCCCGCGTGGTGTTCCGTAACCTGGGCGGGGGCAAGTTCGAGGAGTTGTTGGACGAAGCGGGACCGGGCGTCGCGGCGCCGCATTCGTCGCGCGGGGCGGCGTTCGGGGATTACGACAACGACGGCGACGTGGACGTGCTGATCGTGAATCTCGGCGAGCCGCCGTCGCTGCTGCGGAACGATCTGAAGGCGCCGGGCCGCAACTGGCTGCGAGTGAAACTCGAGGCCGTCAAGTCGAACCGGAGCGCCCTGGGGGCGCGGGTTACCGTGCGGTACGGCGGCAAGACGCAGACGCAGGAAGTCGCCAGCCAGTCGAGTTACTATTCGGCGAACGATCCACGCCCGCTGTTCGGGCTCGGCGCGGCGGAGACGGCCGATGTCGAGATCCGCTGGCCGGACGGATCGGCGCGGAAGCTGCCTGGGGTCAAGGCAAACCGGACCCTGACCGTGCGGGAGAACTAGGCCTTTCGGCCGCTCACCCCGAGCGCGGTATGCAATTCGCGGGCCGGAATCGGCCCGGAACGCCCTATAATGGCGGTAGATGAGTTTGCTCTCGCAGCGGCTGAGCCTGAACGTTTCGCAGAAGCAGGTACTGACGCCGAGTCTGGTCCAACTCGTAACCGTCCTGCAGCTCAACCGTTTGGAATTGAAGGAGTTGATCTCCCAGGAGATCGCCCAGAACCCCGTCCTTGAAGAGACCATGGACGGGGTCGAAGAGTTGACGCCGGCCGAGACCCAGCGCATCCTCGAGGCCGAGCGCGATCCCAACCCCTCCGATGCCAACCTGCTCGAGATGACACGGGCCGCGGCCGCGCCCGACAGCGGCGAACCGGCGGAAACCACGGCTCCGGTGGACTCCGACTCCCCAGAGGCCCCTGCCGCCGCGGCCGCCGACCCGTTCGACGAGATCGACTACGGCAGCTTTTTCGACGACTATCTGGATCCGGGCCACAAGTCGCCCGCCCAGGAGAATCCCGACAAGCCTTCCTTCGAGACTTTCCTGTCTTCCCCGGTCACGCTCACCGACCATCTGGATCAGCAGTTGGCGCTGGTGGTGATCCCGCCGCGGGTTCGCGAAGCCGCCGATGCCATCGTGGGCAACCTCGACGAGAACGGGTACCTCGCCGAGACTCTCGGCGAGATCGCGGCCGCCAATGACCTGCCGCTCGCCGATGTGGAACAGGCGCTGGCGGTGGTGCATACGCTCGATCCGGCCGGAGTCGGAGCCCGCGATCTGCGGGAGTGCCTGCTCATCCAGATCGAGAGCCGCGGCGGAAAGGGCGGAGTCGCCTGGGAGGTCGTTTTCAAGCACCTCAAGCTGGTGGAGACGCGCCAGCACAGGGAATTGGCGAAAGCTCTGGGACGGCCGGTGGAGCACATCGCGATCGCGCTGGCGGTGATCAAACGGCTGGACCCGAGGCCCGGCCTGCGCTATTCGGGTCCGGGCGCGCGGCAGATCGAGCCCGACGTCTACATCGTCAAGGAGGGCGGCGAGTACTTTATCACCCTCAACGACGACGATCTTCCGCAACTGCGGCTGAACGGGCAGTACCGGCGGATGCTCGACCGCGATCAGGAGCAGAACAAGGAAGTCCGCAACTACGTCAAGGAGCGGTTCCAGTCCGCGTTGCTGCTGATGAAGAACATCGAGCAGCGCAAGAAGACGATTCTGCAGGTCTGCCAGTGCGTGGTGGACCGGCAGCGCGAGTTTCTGGACAACGGCCTCGACTTTCTAAGGCCGATGATGATCAAGGATGTGGCCGAGGAGATCGGCGTGCACGCCTCCACCGTTTCGCGCGCGGTGGCCAACAAGTTCGCGCACACGCCGCAAGGCGTTTTCGAGCTTCGGTACTTCTTCTCCGAAGCCGTTCAGGGATCGGCGGGAGGCAGCACTCCGCTGCTGATCCTGAAGCGCAAAGTCAAGAAGATGATCGACGAGGAAGACACGCGCCGTCCGCTCACCGACGATCAGATCACGGCCCTGTTACGGGCCGAAGGCATCGACGTCACCAGACGCACGGTCGCGAAATACCGGGAAGACATGAAAATCCCCTCCACGCATCAACGGAGGGTGAAACAGTGAGTCTCCCGGGGAGGGAATCATGAAAGTCCACTACACGGGCAAACTGGAAAAACTGGAGCCGGCGGGGCAAAAGAAACTGGACGCCAGGTTCACGAAACTCGGCAAGCTTCTCGATAAGAAGTCCGAGAAGGAGGCGCACGTGATCCTGGCCGCCGAGCGGCACGCCACGCGCGCGGAAATCACGATCAACTACAACGGCCACTCCCTTTGCGGCGCGCACGCCGAGGCCGATTCGTTGTCCGCGCTGACCGGCGCGCTCGACCGGCTGGAGAAGCAGATCCTGAAACTGCAAGCCAAGACGCGCGAACCTCGGCGCGGCGGCAAGATCTCTTCCGCGACACTCGCTCCCGAACTGCCCCCGGCCGAAGAGCCGGCTCCGGCTCGCGTGTTTCGCGGAAAGGTGGTCCGCAAGCCGATGAGCGTGGAGGAGGCGGCGATGGAACTGGACGGTGTCAGGCCCTATATCGCGTTCCGCGATTCGCGGTCGGAAAAGGTGTCGGTCTTGATCCGGCGGCCCGATGGCCACCTGGATCTGATCGAAGCGAACTGAGAGTGGCGGCGAAGAAGAGGGCGAACGGGGAGGGGCCGGAGCTCGTCGTCATCACCGGCCTTTCGGGGTCGGGAAAAGGCACCGTCCTCAAGGTTCTCGAGGATCTCGGGTATTACTCGGTCGACAACCTTCCGATCGACCTGATCCCGAAGTTCGCCCAACTCACCAAGGATTCGCCGAACATTCAGCGAGCCGCTCTCGTGGTCGACGTCCGCGAGGGCGGCACGCTGCGCCGCTTCCCCAGGATCTTCGCGTCGGTCCGCCGCGGCATCTCGACGCGGCTGATCTTTCTCGAGGCGGACGACGCCACGCTCGTCCGCCGGTTCAGCGAAACCCGCCGTCCGCACCCGCTCGGCGGCGAGCAGTCGGTGCTCGAAAACGTCAAGAGTGAACGGAAGCAGATGTCGGCGATTCGCGACATCGCCGACCAGATCGTCGACACCACGCGGTTCAACGTGCACGAGTTGCGCGATGCGATCAAGACCGGGTTCCAGAACGGCCAATCGGCTCCCCGCATCCGGATCTACATCAATTCGTTCGGCTTCCGGCACGGCGTCCCCGCCGACAGCGACCTGGTGTTCGACGTGCGCTTTCTGCCTAATCCGAATTACATCCCGGAGTTCAAGCCGCTTACTGGCCGCAACCCGAGCGTGGGCCGTTACATCAAGTCGTTTCCACAGACAGGCGAGTTCGTCGAGCGGATCTCGGACTTGCTGGTCTATCTATTGCCTCATTACATCCGCGAGGGCAAAAGCTATCTGACGGTCTCGTTCGGATGCACCGGCGGCCACCACCGTAGCGTATTCATCGCCGACGAGATCCGAAAGCGGCTCGCCCGCGCCGGATACGCGGCCGCGGCCACGCACCGGGATCTGTCCCGGCCCGTATGACCGCCGCCCGCTATCCGGGCTTTTCGGCGATCAAGCGGACCAGCCGGATCCGCTCCTTGCCCCAATCCGGCCGGTCCACGGCCTCCTCATAGCGCCTGACGCGAAAGCCGCGAAAGATACCGGCTAACTCCCCGGACGCATACTCGAACGGAGCGCCGGACGCCGAAACGTGGCCCGCCTCCACCACCACCAGACCGCCGGGCTTCAGAGCGGCCCGGATGCGGTGGACGCTCCTCTTTTCGATGGCGTAGATCTGGGCGATCAAGTCCCACCTGGACTCGCCGAACTCGAAGTCCTCGTCCGAAGCCAGCACCGCCTCGATCGCGACGGACCGGGTCCGAGCAAGCCGCCGCGCCGCGCGAATCCCGGCCTCCGACACATCGAACCCGGTGACGGCCCAACTCTTCTCCGCCAGGAATACGGAATTGCGGCCTTGTCCCATCGCGATGTCGAGCGCCTTGCCGGGGCGTCGGCCTTGAACCGCTTCCACCAGCAGCTTGTTTGGCTCCGTATCGAACGTGGACGGCCCCGCGTAGATGCCGTCGTATAATTCGGCTTCGTCGTACGCCTCGATGGCGCGCAACGTGCGATCGATAGCCGCCGCCGGCATTCCCCCGGCTCGCAGCTTGTTTCGATACGCCGCCAACGTCTCGTCCCAATTCCCACCCCCGCCATTCGACTTCCGCCAGGCGGAGAAAGCCTCGTAAGCGGCCTTGCCGGGCGGTGTCTGGCCGGGCGCCAGCGCGGCGGCGAGCGCGACCGATACGGCGCGGCGGGTCATTCCGTCCGCCCTCGCAATCTTTCGAAAACGGACGAGCCCGGAAATTCGAGCCCGCCGCGCGCCTCGAGTTCGAGCAGCCGGTTGTACTTGGCCAACCGCTCCGAGCGCGTGATGGAACCTACTTTGATCTGCCCCATGCCGCACGCCACCGCCAGGTCGGCGAGGAACGAATCCTCCGTGTCGCCCGAACGCGCCGACACCACCGCGAACCAGCCGGCCGCCCGGGCGGCGTCGCGAACCTCGAAGGTCTCGGTCAGCGTGCCGATCTGGTTCATCTTCACGAGCACGGCGTTGGCCGCGCCCTCGCCAATCCCGCGCCGCACGCGCCGGGGATCGGTGGTGAAGAAGTCGTCCCCCACGATCTGGACACGTCCCCCGAGCGTCGAGGTAAGCCGCGTCCACCCCTCCCAGTCGTCCTCGTGCAGCCCGTCCTCGATGCTCAGCACGGGATAGCGGCCGCACCATTCCCCCAGCAGTTCGATCATTCCCGCGGCCGTCAGTTCGCGTTTCTCGGTGGCCAGTCGATACACTTCATCGCGGAAGAAATGCGACGACGCCACGTCGATGGCGATCGAAACCTGTTCCCCGGGCCGGTACCCCGCTCTCTCGATGGCACGGGTGAGCATCTCGAGCGCCTCTTCGTTCGACCGCAGCGCCGGGCCCCACCCTCCCTCGTCGGCCACGCCCGTCAGCGCGTAGCCGGCCTCGGAGACCAGCCGTTCGGCCGCCGCGTGGATGTCCACCGCCGCGCGCAACGCATCGGCGTAGCGGTCAAAGCCGTGCGGCGCCACCAGGAAATCCTGGAACTCGATGTTGCGGCCGGCGTGCAATCCACCGGAGAACACGTTCACCATCGGCACCGGCAGCATCGCCTGGCGTCCGGCCGCGAGCGTGCGCCACAGTGGCTCTCCCCGGGAGACCGATACCGCTCGCGCCACCGCGCACGAAACGCCGAGAATGGCGTTGGCGCCCAGCCGCGACTTGTCCGGCGTGCGATCGGCGGCGATCAACGCGCGATCCACGGCGGCCTGGTCCTCCGCGTTCAGGCCGCGCACGGCGGGCAGCAGTTCCGTCCACACATGGAGGACGGCTTTCGCTACGCCCCGGCCGGCGTAGCGTGACGGATCGCCGTCGCGGAGTTCCACCGCTTCGTGCGAACCGGTGGAGGCTCCCGAGGGAACCTGCGCGGTGGCGCGCGCTCCGTCGGAGAGCGCCGCTTCCACGGCGAGCGTCGGGCGGCCGCGGGAGTCCAGAATCTCGTAGGCGAACAGGTCTCGTATGGTCAGCATGTTTCGAACACGGAGCGAACGGACGGAGGCGGGTCGAGGATGAGGCGGCGGGCGCGCCGTCGAACGGCCTCGCGCGTGGGCCCGTCGAGATACTCGGCCGGCGACTTGCCGTCGGCGCGCGCCAGATGGAGGCAGCCGAGTTGGCGTATCGTCTCCGGCTCGAAGCCCGCGTCCGGCTCGTCCAGCGCGTCCCAGAAGGCCGTTGCGCACGCGGCGTAGCGATCCCGCCACTGCGGACGATGCGCGGCCTTCAGCAGCAGATGGTTCAACAGGAACGCCGCGTCGAACGCCGGGTTGCCGATGTGGATTACCTCGAAGTCGATCAGCAGCACCGAGGAGCCGGCCACCAGCAGGTTCTTCGGGCTGTAGTCGCCATGCACCAGCGCGAGGGGGCGGCGGCAAGCGGCGATCGCCGCGTCGAACGTGGGAGCCAGATCGGGGTGTCGAGCCGCCGTGAAGCGGTAGTACGGATCGAGGCGCAACTGGTCGAACGAGGTCTGACCGGCGAACATGGCCAGCCAAGCCTCGCCGCCGCGGGAGCAGCGAATCAGCGCCGCCAGGATCTCGCCGGCTCGCCGGGCGGTATCGTCTCCCGTCTCGCCTTCCAGCAGCATCGACTTCCAATCGCGAGCCCCGGCGGGCGCGGCCTCCATGGCGTAGACGAAGTTGTCGCGGTCCTCGAAAACCACCGCCGGAACCGACCCGGCCGGCAGCAGCGGCGCCAGGGCGCGCAACGCGGCGCACTCGCGCCAGATCCGCTCCCGGGCGGCGAACCAGTCTTCCTGGACTCGTAGTTTTCCCAGCGATTGCTTGATCACCACGCGGCGTTCGCCGTCCTGGGCGAGGAGAACGGTATTGGAAACGCCGCCGCCGAGAGGGACGGCGCGCCACGCACCCGGAAGTCCTCGTTGGCGCAGGTAGCCGGCTGCGTTGTCCGCGTTCAGTTCCGGCACGCCGCGCCCGTTGTCATGATTTCGCGCACTATGCTATACCTGAAGGTTAACTTAACATTCCCGCTCGCCGCGGGAAAACCGGAGAGTCGCAAATCGTATGGCCTACGTCATCGCTGAACCCTGCATCGGAACCAAGGACACGGCGTGCGTCGACGCGTGCCCGGTGGATTGCATCCACCCGAAGCGGGACGAAGAGAAGTTCAGCTCCGAGGAAATGATCTACATCGACCCGCAGGAGTGCATCGACTGTGGGGCGTGCGTGCCGGTCTGCCCCGTCTCGGCGATCTTCGCGCTCGACGATCTGCCGGAGAAGTGGGCGCCGTTCACCGCCCGCAACGCATCGTTCTACGGCAAGTAGACGTGCCCTCACCCGTTACCCGTACACTACTTGACGCATCGGGTAGCATGTAGTGGAATGACCCCAACCCAACCTCGGACCGTCCCAGCCGGTGACGACGATTTGGTGCGCCGGGCCAAGGCGGGCGATAGCGCCGCATTCTCCGAACTGGTTCAACGATACAATCGGCGAATCTTTCGGCTGACCAAACACATCACACAAAATCAGGAGGACGCCGAAGATGTCCTCCAGGAAGTGTTCATGAAGGCCTACACCCACCTGTCGACATTCGAGGGCAACTCGAAGTTCTACACGTGGCTGGTGCGAATTGCCGTGAACGAGTCGCTGATGAAGCTGCGCAAGCGCAAGTCCGGCAAGCAGGTGTCGTTGGACGAGCCGGTTTCGACGGGCGACGAAGAAATCATGCGCGAGATCGCGGTATGGGAATCGACGCCGGAACAGAAGTATTCCCAGACCGAGCTCCGGGGTATCCTCGACGAAGCGGTGCAGAGCCTCGAGCCGATCTACCGCACGGTGTTCCTCTTGCGCGATGTGGACGAACTCTCCACCGAAGAGGCGGCCGAGTCGCTCGGGCTGACCGTTCCGGCCGTGAAGAGCCGCCTGCTGCGAGCGAGGCTTCAGCTCCGCGAGAAGCTGACGCGGGTATTCAAGCGCAAGGGGGACGACTTGTTTGCTTTCCTGTAGAGATGTCCTCGGCTGGCTCAACGAATATCTGGAAGAGACGGCGGATCTCGAGACGCGCCGGCATCTGGAAGCGCACGTCAACGCGTGCCCCAACTGTTGGGTGATCTTCGACACGACGAAAAAGACAATTCAGGTCTACAAGGGCATGGAGCCCCTGGCTCTTCCCGAGGATGTGGAGTTGCGCTTGATGGCCGTGCTCCGCCGCAGGATGGAATCCGGCGGTAGCGCCGCCCCGCCCGCATAGCTCCTTTTTCCCCGGTTCTATTCCTCGCGATACTCGCGGCTCGCGCCGATGAGACAAGCGGTGGCATCACGTAGAGTCGCACTCATCACGGGAATCACCGGCCAGGACGGATCGTTTCTGGCGGAACTGCTCTTGTCGAAGGGCTATTGCGTTCACGGCCTGGTCCGCCGTGCGTCCGGCTTCAATACCGGCCGGATCGGGCACCTCTACCGCGATCCCAACGATGGCGATTCGCGGCTGGTGTTGCACTACGGCGACATGTCCGACGGGACCGGCCTTCGCCGGGTTCTGGACGAGGCCGATCCGGACGAAGTCTACAATCTGGCGGCGCAATCGCACGTGCGGGTGAGCTTCGATCAGGCCGAGTACACCGCCGATTGCGTCGCCACCGGCGCGTTGCGGCTGTTCGAAGCGGTCCGGGACCGGCGGCCAGGCAGGCGCACCCGCGTCTATCAGGCGGGGTCGTCGGAGATGTTCGGGTCGGCCGCTCCTCCGCAGAACGAGGACACGCGGTTCGAGCCTCGCAGCCCGTACGCGGTGGCAAAGGTGGCGGCGCACTACTATGCGATCAACGCCCGTCAGGCGTACGGGCTCTTCGTATCGAATGGCATCTTGTTCAATCACGAATCGCAGCGGCGCGGCGAGACTTTCGTGACTCGCAAGATCACGCTCGGATTGGCGCGGATTCGACACGGTTTGCAGTC
>SYLY01000026.1 GCA_005808475.1 Acidobacteriota bacterium | reverse complement strand
GATCCCGACCGTCTCTCTTTCCTTCACTCAGTCCGAGTTGTCCAGCGCAAGATGACCCGCTCGGGCGCTATTCCCCCCTCGGAACAAGAACGCGCTCGCACTGTTCCATGAAGCCGTTCTCGCCGAGATCCTAGAGGAGCGCGTTGTTTCGCGCCGGCAACGCGTCAACCCGCGCGGCGTGAAGCGCAAAATGAGCAACTACAACCTGCGCCCTCGCGGACGTCACCCCACCCGCCGTCTCGATGTCGCCTCCTCCATCAGGATCCTTAAGTGCAGAGTATTGAGGCTAAGACAGAAGGGGAACCGGCCGAAACCGGTCCCCCCGACCATCGTCTCGATGAGTCTCCGGCTGGCTATTCCTCGGCGGGTTGGTCTCCACCAGAGCCCGCTTCCGCTTCGCCAACCGAGGACCATTGTGGCGGAGAACCGGCGGTTTGAGTAGGAAAAATCATTGAACGGCGAGTGTGTCAAAAGCAGTTTGTCTCAATTACGGGGTTCACCCCACCCAACTGTGCAAGAACTGTGCAGGAATTAGCGCGATTGACGCGATGGAGGATGCTGTTCAAGCGAAGGCATGTGCTCTAACCTGTTGGAACTGAAAGAATGTTCCTCACGGGACGGGTATCTTGGAGGCTCGGCACATGTTTCACACGCAGGAGGTCACAGGTTCGAGTCCTGTCGCGCCCACCAATAGAATCAACAATATACAGGCAGCCCGAATGAGCCCCTGCTTTTTGAGCATGTGATTTCGGAAGGTTTTCGGACGCTCCAGGCGGAAACTGTGCTCGTAGACTGTGCAGAGACAACGCCAATGATGGTCGTCGGCGGGCACAGGACCTCTACGCAACAAGGAGCAGGGCAAGAGGGAGCGGCATCGTTTTTGGCTCTGTGGGAACAACCGGAGGCCACGCCGAAGGTAGGCAAAGAACCAACCGCGCCGCCTGACGGCGGCAACAGCGAAACCGGCCTTCGATAGGCGATAGGCGATAGTCGATAGTCGATCGCGCCCGGATCACTCTCCCTCATATTCACTACGGGACAAGCGTTCACTACGGGACTTATCCGGCCAATCTCTGACCGATTTGGGTTAGCGGTGCGGGAGGCGTGATTCATGGGCGCTGCCCCAGTGTGCTCTTCCAGAGTTCACATTGCAAGCCCCAAGTGCATTGCCGAATCCTCAATGCCGGAAGGTTGGGATTTGAGGGGATGGGTTGCGGGCCGGAGCCCCACGCGGGCCGACCAAGGCAAGGTCGAACGAAAAAAGAATGGACCTGTCGTTTCCTTTCGTTTCCTGGGCGCTGGCGGTGCTCAAACTTGGCATTGGCCGGTTAGAAACGACAAGCGTTCACTACGGGAAGCGTTCACCACGGGACAAGCGCGCAGGCTGTTGGGCATGCTCGGCGAGTGCACCGACAGATCTCGTGGCAAACTGCGTTGCAGCCGACGGGCTCGAACCGATCACGCCTGTCTGCGGCACGGTAAGGGTCCCGATTCCTCAACATACTCGCCAGACCCGCTCCCGTAGTCGCCAACCACCTTCGGAACGGTACGCTGAACAGGCCGAAGTGGATGAACATTCCGAACTTGGCCTCGTGCCACCACGTCATACGGCGTACCCGGCCGGCGATGATCCCCGTGCTTTCGGCTTCGCCGGCGGCACCCGCGGCGGGGAGAGAAACAGCCAGACTTGTGGCGCCCAGCCACAGCATCGAGTCTCGACGGGAGAGCATCAGAGGATTTGTGCCAGCTTCAGGTTTACCGCGGATTGAACCGAACCCTATGTCACGCAGGAATACCAGAGCATGAACTATTCAGTTCGGCCGCGGGCCCCGCGGCAGGGAAGCGGGCACCGCTTCCTTCATGGTTTTCGCCGCTCCAGCCTGATAGAGCCGCCCTTGGCGTAGCCGCGCGCCAGGAACGAGCCTTCAAACAGGCAATCGTACCCGTCGCCGCTCAGCATCACAACGTCGCGGTCCCCATCGCGATTCGCGTCCGTCAGGAACACCCGCACGACTGAGCCGATCACGGGAATCTGCGGCAGATCAATCTTCTCGGGTGGGGCGAACAGCCCGCCGGACCCGCCTGCGTTTCGGAAGAGCAGGTGATGCTGGGCCGGCCGGGGCAAACTTGCCAGCAGATCGAGTCTTCCATCGCCATTCCAATCGACCACCGTGGTCGAGGCATAATTCGCTACGTCCGCGATGAGAACTTGCGACTCCACCACGGGCATCTTCCCGTGCCCTCGCCGCCGGCAGAGATAGTAGTGCCCAAAGACGTCGTTAACCACCAGGTCGACGCTGCCATCGCGGTCGAAGTCGGCGGCCACCAGAGACGTCCGCGGGCCTTGCATGGTATCGAAGTCATAGCCCCCAGACTTGGTGCGTCCCACGGTTACGGGGATTCCCTGTTCTGTCCGGATCAGCACCCCTGTCGTGTCGAACGAGATATCGCCTCCCGACGAGGTGTTCCGGTGAAACCAGACGTGTCCCCAGTAGTCCCCGAAAAGGATGTCCTTGCGGGAGTCCTGATCAAAGTCCACCGCGACCGTGAACGCCCAGTCGTCTCCGCGCCAGGAGCGGTGGTCGATCACCTGCTCCTCGGGCAGAATGGAACGGAACGGCGCGAACTTCCAGGGGAGTTGGTTGGATTTCCCGAGGGCATAGGTATGACCCTGTACGAGGTCGAGGATCCCGTCGCCGTTCCAGTCGGTCAATTCCGTGGCGTAGGGGAGAAGATCGTTGCTCCAGGGCAGTTTGAGCCGGTCATGGCGGCGCACATCGAATTTCGGCCGCCGCGGGGTTCCGATGTTTTCAAACAAGTAGATTGGACCAAGGTAGGACGAGACCGCCAAGTCCAGGTCGCCATCGCCATCCCAGTCAGCCATCGTCGGACTGGCGACGATCTCGTTTGGGAACTTCCCGATCCGCGGCAGTGGTTTCATCGTCAAGGCCGGGGCCGTCCGCGTTCCGGCATTCTCGAAATAGGCCAGGTAGTCCTCCACGATCTCGGGAGGCGTCTCATTACCCCACTTGCGCTCATGGCCGACAACCAGGTCCGGATCTCCGTCGCCGTCGAGGTCGGCGGCCGTGAGATTGGCCGACCAGCCGACGTCGAGCGGCTTCCCGTCAGCCATCAGATGTCCTCTGAAGTGGAGAGTGGGCGTTCCCTCCCTGGGCGGCCCGTGTTTTCGTACCAGAAGACCCGGCCGGTGACGTTGCCGCCCGCCAGCAGATCGTCGTCGCCGTCGCCGTCCCAATCGACGATCGCGCAATAGGGCTGGTAGTCCTCTTTGTAGATCGCTTCCCCCTTGGGCCCCTCCACTTCCGGCACGGGAGTCGCCGGGGTTCGAAGGTCCTTGCCATCGGCCTGTAGCGGCCCCAGGTCCTGGTAGCGCGGCGAGGCATTCGTGCCAGTGTTGCGATAGAAGTGAATCCACCCCTTGTTCGCGCCAACGATCAGGTCCAGTTTTCCGTCGCGGTCCCAATCGGTGACGGCCGGCGTGGAAAGAAAGCCGGGGTCGATCGGCTTGCCATCGTCGTGGAACAGTAGCCTCGCTACGGAGAACCTGGGCTTTTGGCGAGCGCCCAGGTTTTCATACCACAGGATTCCGCCGCGTGACGCCCCGCAGATCAGGTCGAGCAGGCCATCCTGGTTCAAGTCTGCCATCTGGCAATCGGCATGGTAGAGCCCGGTCGATTGCGGCCCGAACGGGGCGGTTCGCTTGGAACCGTCACCGATCCAGCCGCGTGGGGGCGGGTCCGATTGTTTCTGCCCGGCTGCGAGCAGGTCGAAGTAGACGGCGTAGTGAGACGGGCTCGAGCGATCTTGCGTGTGGCTCCAGGCCAGCCGCCCGCTTTTCCACTCACCAATAGCATCGTAGTAAGCACCCCATCGAGGCCGGGAAACCCAGGGACTCTTCACCGAACGATCGCGATCCGGGAACGGATCGGGGATCGTGTCGTCATACCACTGGAACGGCCGGTCGTATTCGGTTTGGCCGTAGAGATAGCTGCCATACGGCATCGCCCTCCCGCTTGCCGGATCGTAACGGGCGACCTGGAGCGTAGCCAGATTCGCGCGCTCCCCGTACCCCGCAGCCTCGAGGATCCGTTTAAAGTCGATGGGAACCTCAGCAGGCATTTCGTCCGACCGTCTGTCCCCGATATCGACGGGAGGTACGGTTACCAGGACCCGATAGCGCCCATTCCCCGTCCACTCGGGCTCCGGCGCCGCCCCGGTGGAGGTGACAACACACAAACAAGCCAAAAGCACGAACAGACGCATCAGAACGACCTCCCTCCTAACCCGTGCATCGACCAAGTCCAACCAGGACGCCAGACGGAATGGTTGTCATGACCCGTGGCCGCGTTGCCTGCGTCGCCCGGATAGACCGCTTCTAGGATCGATTCTTCGAGAAGTGGTCGAGTTCAGCCGGACGCCCGTACAGCGCCACCGCGAAGCGGACGGGAGGTATCGCGGAAACCGGGGCGGCGCATGTCGGGCGGCGAGTAGTAAGAGCCCAGAGGCAGGTCCTGCTTGAGGTATGCAGGCGCCAGCATGGCGATGGTGTCGTTGCCGTAAGGCGTGTTGGTGATCTTGTAGTTGGTGAACGAGGCGCCAGGAACCCGGAAACGATCAGAATGGCAGTAGCTGAGCGAATCATGGATTTGCTCCTAGAGCGGCTTCGTTGTTGGTGTCGCAAACCTCTTCCGCCAGACCCTGCTGGCGCACACGCACACGCAGGCCACGGCGTTCTGGAACCCCGGCAAATCGAGCTATCCTCACCCTGGGTTTCAAGTCCGACGGAGCCTCCAGTCCGGGATAGCTCTGCTCGGCCAGGACTCTTCCACGGTCATCGGCGACTGAGACAGAATACGGTTGGGAGGGCGCTCCGCCGATGTTGTGTACAGGGATCTCCAGGCCGCCGGTGATGCCGATCTCTTCGGAGGCTACGGCCAAGTCCGGCAGGGCGTGGAGCGGCACGAGTTTCTCGATGCGCCGAAACTCAATGGCTACTTCGGTCCTTGGCGGCAAGGGCAACTCCACGGCTGAATGGCGTTTGAGGCGCAAGGTGCGGTTCCACAAGAGCCGGCCGGCGGAGTCGCGCATGGTGGCCTCGTAACGGCCGTGCTCCAATTGCCACACGCGGCCAGTGACGTTGCGTGATCGGAGGCCGGCGTTGAACAGCAGGCAGCGCAGAAAGTCCGGCCGGGAATCGGAAACCAGCGCGGCCAACTCGCTTCCGGTGTTCTCCCAACTGACGGAGTGGCCGGGGTAAGGGAAATTGCGGTAGTGCGCCACTCCGCCCATCCGCTGGATCTGCATACCAAGAGTCGGGATAGGCACACGGTCCGTGTAGAGATGCCCTTCGGTCAGCACGTCCGTCAGGGGCGTCATGGTTCTGACGAGGGCCTCGCCGGCTTCCTCCAGTAGAGCGGGGTCGCCGGTGGCGCGCCACGCCAGGGCCGACATGGCGGGTCCGGGATGATGGAAGACCACGTTCCGGTCACGAACCGCAAACTGCGCGGCGGTGGCACGGAGTCCCGGCGCATGCGCTGCCCGATCTAAGAGACTCAGCCATGGGCCGTTGATCATGGAGAGCGTCCCATAGTCGGACGCTTTCTCCCCTGGCGCAGGAGCCATAGATAGATACTTCTCATCGCCGGTGAGGTCGTGTAGGCCCCAAAAGAAGTTCCAGATCATGGAGCCGGGAGGCGAGGGCTCGGCGGCGCGATCATCGGCGAAGAAGACCACCGACGAGAGCTTCGGGTACTGCTCCTTGCTCCAGTGCGTCAGCAGCGAGTCGCCCAACTCGCAAAGCAAGCGCTTCAGCGCCGGCGAGCCGTTGTACCACGCGACGTAGAGTCCGGGGTGGAGGATGTGGTGGCTGTATTGGGTGAACTCGCGGGCGTGATAGCCTTCTTCCACCAGTTCCGTGGCGCTGTACACATGAGACCGCATGTGCCGGTGGCCGGCCGCGTTGATCCCGGTGAGGCGCGCGTAGTGGGCCGCGGTCTCCATCATCCGTTCGAAGAGCACGGGATTCCCGTAGTCCAGCAGGAAAGCGGGCGCCTGGGCGTTGATTCCTTCTTCGTAGGCGTGCAGGGCGTCCAAACGCCGCGCGTTCAGCCCCTGCCTGAGCATGCCCACCCGGTAGCAGGCGTCCAGCACGCGGCGGAGGGCCTTCCCGGTCTTGTCGACCGGTCCGTCCATGAGCGCGATGGCCGGCCAGTCCTGGATCATGTCCGTGTCGTCGCCCAAGCCGCCGCCGAGTTCCCCGTTCGCGATCTGGCGGTTGTCAATCCACCACTCGGGAATGCGGCGGAACAAATCCATGGTCCGGATCTGCCGGTGAGCCCACAAGGGGACGGCAGGATCGGGGGCGGCTTCCGCGAGAGCGGGAGTAGGCTCTCGAAAGAGAAACCAGGTGCGGTAGGCGCGGGCGATCTTGTTGCCGGGATCGATCCGCCTCACATCGTCGAGCAGCACGAAGAGTTCGTCCACCTGCCGCAACTGCCGGCGTACCACGGGCAGCGGGCGTTCGGCGGTCACAATCCCCCAGGGGCTTCCTTCGCTCATCATTTGCAAAGAGTCCCGGATCTGAAGGATTCGCTGCGCGAGATATGCGGGCCGCGCGCTCGCGAAGGTGTCCGGGAGCAACTGCACCTCGAGTTCCGGAGCGCGTCCACTCGAGGAGGCAAGCGTAATCACCACCTCCGAGCCGGCCGGCGCGACGATCGGCGGAAACTCGATCGTCAACTCCAGAACGTGCTCTCGGGCGCGCATATCGATTTCGATAAGCTGCCGGACGGCGTTCACAGGATCTTCGACCGCCACGTAATAGAACTCATTCGGAGCCGAACGGAGGCGCAGCCGGACGCCTTTGAGGGCCGACTCCTGGGGAACCGGCAGCAGGAAGTAGTTGTACAGGCCAGGAGCGTCCTGGCCGGATTCCGCGCCCGACTGCGGCGCGGGTCTCCAAATCCGGAAACGGTCTGGATCACGCCTCGCGGCCAGCCGGGCATCCTTCCCGGCATGCTGCCCGGCGGCGGCGAATCGGGTCCACGCTCCGCTCGCGGTCGCTTCGGCGGTCTCTTCGATACGGAGACACTCGAGGTCGCCCAACATACCCGCGCGGCGATCGAAGGAGATCTCTTTCGCGACTCCGCTCGAAGCGAGCCGGTGGTAGTGCAATTCCCCGGCAGGCCGGCTATACGAGCCATGGGGAGCGACGCGGATGCGGCCCTCGAGATTCCCGGTGGTGCGCACCAGGTTCATCGGCTCGCGAGATGGAAAGACGCGGTAGTTCTTGCCCTCTTCCAGGTACAGGCCGTCCGCCCCGGCGGCGAACTTGTCCGCCATCGGCCACAGCGTCTCCCGCTTACCGTCGGCGCCCTTCATCCACAGCTTCCCGAAGACTCTGGCATCCCGGATCGCCAGCCGCCGCACTTTGAGTTTGGAAGCGGTGGGGATTCCGGACGACTCGTGCCAACCGAACCGCCGGGCCCACAGTGGCGGCGGCAACGCCGGGGACTGCCGCAGGTCAAGTCGGTGCGCCAGCCCTTGAATCTCACTGGGTTCCAGCGGCACGCGGTAAATGCGCACCTCATCGATCGCGCCCGGACTCAGCGCGCCAGCCCACTGGGGAGGAGTGCCGCGCAACAGAAAGCCAAAAAAAGTCAGTCTGGCGTCCAGGGCGAGCGGCCCCGGCGCGCGTCCCACTGCGTTGCCATCCAGCTAAAGGGTCAGCCCGGCGGACTCCCCCCACGTCACGGCGATATGCAGCCAGCGGCCGGCCGGCGGCCGCGCGGCGGGGCCTTCCGCATTGTAGAAGGTCAGGTTGCGGTCGCGGAGACGCGCCACCAAACGGCGGCCATCCCAGTTCACGCGGAGGAAGTCGCAGGACCAGGTGGAGTCCTGCTCGTAAAACGACATGAACACGGGAAACCCCACCGGATCGGGGGACTCTCCGGGACGCCACCAGAAACTGAGAGAGCCCTGTTCGGCGTAGAGATTGGCGTGCGCGTCATAGGCCAGCACGGCCGTCCGCGGGATGGCGGCCGCGGAATCGGCGAGGTGCACGTCCTGGCTGACCAAGGGGCGGGAGTCTCCCGCGGCGAAATCGGCCGCCAGCGCACGGTCCAGCGAGGCCCGGAACAGCAACCCGTCCGGCCGCGCGCCGCCGGCGGCCATCCACGGGCACAACAAGGCCAAACAGATCCACCGCGCGGCGGGAAGTACGGCAATCGCAATCCGCTTGCCTCTCATGCTTGCTTCTTCTTCGGACGGCTTCGACTTTTGTTCGGGAGTCGAGAAATCGCCCGGAAGCGCGCCGCGGTCGTTGACGATGATGTCCGGCTGCAACTCGAAGATCATCTTGCTCGGCTTCTCGGCCTCCCATTGCTCGGCTTCCATGGGCCGGCCGCCGTCGTGCCAAAGGATGTCGAGCTTGCCACGAACAGACGCATCAGAACGACCTCGCTCCGAACCCGTGCATCGACCAAGTCCAACCAGGACGCCAGACGGAGTGGTTGTCGTGACCCGCGGCCGCGTTGCTCGCGTCGACCGGATAGACAGCCTCGATGTTTGATTCTTCGAGAAAGCGGTCGAGTTCCGCCGGATGCCCGTAAAGAGCCACCGCGAAGCGGACGGGATCGGTCCACGTCAGCACCTCGGTCTCGAACGTATTCACGCCGTCGACGCCGGCTCGATGCAGTCCCTGGGCGCGTTTGAGTCCGGCTGTGATGACCGAGTATTGCCAGGTCCGCAGGCCGAATACGCGGAGGTCCCGGAAGGCTGTCGAGCCCACGCCGCCAATTACGGGAATGCCGTGTTTACGGCCCAGCGCGAGATACGGCCGCACGTCCTGGCTGCCCTCCCCCGGAGCCTCCTCCAGCGGATCGAGGTCTATCAGGTCGACCAATCCCTCCCTGCACCATGTCTCGACATCCAGCCCCTGAGCCAAGTTCAGGAAGAGCCCTCCGGCCGGGATACGAACGCCGACCGGGATGCGCGCGTTCCTGCCAGTCCGTACGGGGCCGAGTCGCCGCTTGAGTTCCCGTAAGGTCTCGGTGAAGAACGCGGCCCGAAAGCGGATCCACTTTTCGTAGGCCGGCCCGGCTGAGGCATCAATCGCAGTCGCGTCGATCCCGGTTTTCGTACGAAACTCCTCGACCATTCGGGGCTCATACCGCAGCATCGGGACCTGCCGGTCGCATCCCACGAACAATCCATCCGCGCCGCGCTCGGCGACCTCGACCAGAATATCGACTCTCTCCTTGCGGACCTCCGGATAGTAAAAGCTGAGTCCGGACGGCTTACCATCCTTGCTCACCTGCCGCCACTCCGGGTGCTCGCGGTAGAAGGGGCAGGAGAAGATGCCTCCGTACGAGTTCACGCCATAGTGGCGGTGCATCCCGAGCCACGGCCACACCTGCGTCTGGCAATGCTTGCCGCCGGCATACGCGCCGGCCAGCGGGTCATGCTCGTTCATCATGACGATGCGCGGTCCGTAGTCGTACGGGTCCTTGACCTTCGCCCGGTCGTACGGGACGCAGGGAAAGACGCGGGCAGCCGGCAGCTTGCTCGGGTACTCGACCCACGAACGGCCCACCGACCATCCGACGGTCCGGAAGCCGAATTCCGCTTGCACGCAGACAATCGAGGTGAACTGGTCTGGCAAGAGCCGCGACCAGCTCATGCCGAAATACTCCGCCCAGTCGTTAACCGAGTAAAGCGGCATCGGGGGATTGGCCAGTGTGTGTGTCAGGCGCTGTGCGGACGCAGCGGTGACGGGAACCAGCCTCAAGGAAGCCACTTGGGATTTCGGATCGCGGCTCGGATGGATCCGGATCTCCTCGCCGGTCAGGTCCGCGGCCTCGACAAACACTTCGTTCGAGAGGTTGCTGAGCGCGACTCCTCGAATCAACCCCTGGCGTCCCACTTGGATCAGCCCTCCCTCGCCGCGAAAAGTAGCGAAAACGGCGTAGTGCCCCTTCGTCGCGGACCGCAGGACCGAAGGCGGAGCCTGGAACTCGCGAACAACGATCTCCGCCCGGCTCGCGTCGCGTTCGAGTTGCCAAGGCGCTACTGGCGACACCAGCAACTCTTTGCCGCTGGGAGTGCGCCGGCGGTAGCGGAGCCGAGGTCCCTCATCCCATGTCCTCCCCTCGACGATCGGCCAGAGGTCGACCCGGTAGTCTCCCGCGGACCAACTCGAAGCGTCGACGCGATAGATGGACCATTCCGCGCCCTTCCTCAAATCGACCTCCTTCCGCCACAGCTCCTTCCCGTCCGCCGCCGCTACGCGGAGAACGCAGCGCATCTGTTCCGGAACTTCACCCGTGTTCAGTTTGGCGCGGATCTCGAGATCGTCCTGGCTGGTCAGCACCGATTCTCCCAACCGCAGCGAAAGCGGCGCCAGTGCGCCGAATCGAGGGTTGTACACCAGCCGCTGGTTTTCTCCGGAGACAAGGCGAATCCGTTGGGCGAGCGGTTCCACCTCGCCCATGCCCTGCTGTACCTCGGACGGCGTCTTGCCGTGCTCCTGATAGAACGACCACGAGCGCACGGAACGGCCGGTTGAATCCGACAGTCGAACCGTCAGGCGATAGCCCCGCTGAAACACCTCTCCTGCTTCGAACTCGTAAACTGGCGGGGCGGCCAACGGTCCCAGTTCGCAAACCGTCCGCGAAGCTCCGCTAGCGATCCGATCCGTTCCCGAGCGCCTTCTGCCATCCCCTGTGCGGAGTTCCCACGTCACCTTCAGGGCTTCGCCCGGATCCACCTCGCGGGAACGGGAGATCTCCAGCCGGTTCGATGCGCCCGGCGCGAGCAGAACCTCGCCCTCCCGCGTATCGAAGAGAACCCCGTTGAAACGCAGTTCCTGAGCATGGGCCGTCTCCGGCCAGCAAAGAATGCGCGCCGCGAGCATGGCGGTCGCGAACGCACGCAAGCTCATCTCCGGCCGCCGGCCTCGTGCCGAATCACACGTCCCGCGGCGTACCCGTGCTTCAGGTACGACGCCTCGAAGTAGCAGTGATAGCTGTGATTGCTCATCAGCAACAGGTCGCGATCGCCGTCGCCGTTCATGTCCGCGAACGAGATGTAGTTCACCGCGCCGATCACGGGCACCACCGGCAGCTTCAACTCCTCGGATGCGGCGAACGGACTGCCGTTCACTCCGTTGCCAGCGCCCACGTTGCGAAACAGGTAGTGAGTCTGGAGTTGGCTCAGGATCAGGTCGGGGCGGCCATCGCCGTTCTCGTCGGTAACGTAGGCGGCTGCGTATCGCTTCAGGTCGGCGAAAGCGATCTGGGTGGTGACCTTGGCTTCCGCGCCGTGTGTACCGCGCGGGCAGAAGTACTGATGTCCCTGGACGTCGTTCACCACCAGATCGATGCGGCCGTCGCCATCGAAGTCCGCCGCCACCACGCCAGTGCGAGGGCCCTGCATGGTGTCGAAACCGTAAGGCGTCGCCTCGGTGGGACCCACCTGCACCAGCTTGCCGTCGTCCCGCGCGATGCGGACGCCGGATGTGTCGAACGAGTCGGGACCCGAGTTCCGGTGTAACCAGACGTTACCCCAATAATCTCCGAACAGGATGTCTTTGCGCTGGTCGCCGTCGAAGTCCACCACTGTCGTGTACTGCCAGTCATCGCCGCGCCAGGAGCGGTGATCGATCGTCTGATGCGACGGCAGGATCGAGCGCGGCTGGCGGAACGCCCAGGGCAGCGCCGGGTTCACGCTCTCGGCGATTTGCATGCCGCCTACCATGTCGAGCCGCCCATCTCCGTTGGCGTCGAGAAGGCGCATCGGTTCGCTGTCTCCGGCCCAGGGAAGCGGATCGTTGCTCCAGGGCAGGCTGAGCGGCTTGGCGCGCGTGTCGAACTTCGGCGCGCGAGGGGTGCCCTTGTTCTCGTACAAATAGACGAGCATGCTTTGCGTGGAGATCATCAGGTCCAGGTCGCCGTCCCCATCCCAGTCCGCGAGGCTGGGCGTCGCGATCTCTTCCGGGAACTTGCCCACGCGCGGCAAAGGCTTCATCGCCAGCACGGGCTGTTGCCGTGTACCCACGTTCTCGAAGTAGGCGGCCGTGTCCTCGGCGATTTCAGGCGGCGACTCGTTGCCCCACTTGCGCCAATTGCCCACGATGAGGTCGAGATCGCCATCGCCATCCAGATCGCCAGCCGTGGGACTGGCGGTCCAACCCACGTCGAGGATCTTGCCATCCGCCGTCAACGCTCCGCGGTCTTCGAGCACGGGGGCGCCCTTTGCATCGCGTTTGCCGGTGTTGCGATACCAGAAGACGCGACCGGTCACATAGCCGCCGAGCAGCAGGTCCTGGTGGCCGTCCACGTCCCAATCCACCGTTTCGACAAGCGGTTCGTAGTCTTCCTTGTAGATCGACTCGCCATTCGGCCCGGCTACTTCCGGAACCGGTTCCGCCGGCGAGCGCAGATCCGCGCCATTCAACTGCAACGGTCCCTGATCCTCGTAGAGCGGGGCGGCCTTCGTTCCGACGTTGCGATAGAAATACACCCAGCCCTTCGCGGCGCCCAGCAACAGATCGAACTTGCCGTCGCTGTCCCAATCGGTCCAGGCAGGCGTACTCAGAAAGCCCGGATCGATGGCGCGTCCGTCGGATTGAAACAGCAGGCGAGCGATCGCGTAGCGCGGTTGGCTGCGCGTGCCGAGGTTTTCGTACCACAGCACGGCGCCTCGCGACGATCCGCACAGCAGATCCACCAAGCCGTCGAAGTTGTAGTCGGCCATCGTGCAATCCGGTATGTACATGCCAGTGGAGCGATTGCCGGCCTTCGCCGTGCGGTGCGACCCGTCGCCGATCCAACCGCGCGGCGCGGGATTGGTCTGTTTGCCGCCGGTGGGCAGCAGGTTGAAATAGGCCGCGTACAGCGACGCTGCCGAACCCATCTGTGTGTGCGGCCATGCGAGCTTGCCGCGTTTCCACTCGCCGGTGACCTCGTAGTAGTAGCCCCAGTTGGTGCGGGCGACCCAAGGGCTCTTCCGCGATCGGTCCCGGTCCGGGAATGGATCCGGAATCGAAGAGTCATGCCATTGGAGAGGTAGATCGAACGGTGTCTCCTGGAAGAGGTTGTTGGCGTACGGTACCGGTTCGCCCGTCGCCGGATCGATCCGCATTACCTGGAGGGTCGACAGATCGGCGGAGCCTGCTCGTTGTTTGAGGAGTTGTTCGAAGTCGATCTCGGCACTGGCGGGCATTTCGTCGCGGGGACGTCCGCCGTTGTCGCGCGCCGGAACTTCGATGAGCACACGATGCTGGCGGTCGCTGGCCCAGCGAGGCGTGGGTGGTTGGGCGCATGGCGCTATTTCCAGCAGCAGGAAAACGCTCAGCGCGCGAAAGGCTACTTCTTTTGCCATCGTGGATATTTCAAATCCTGTACCGGCTCGGCTTCGAACTCGGCCGCGATCACCGGGAGCATCTCGGTATTGGTCTCAGGCAGCCCGGTGAACTTGACGCGATAGAGGGGGATGCCGATCGCGGGTTCGCGCGGATCTTCCTGTCGTGCCTGTTCGAATTGCACCGGTTTCCCGGTCGCCAGCCATCGCGCGGATTTCAACTTGCTCGTGAAGCGAGCGAGCGTGATCACGGGTCCCGGCCACCGGGTTACGTGCAGGAAGAGCGTGTTCCCCCTGCGCGTGAAATTGACGTAGTTGCTGCGCGAAACCCGGCAGCGTTCCGATCCGTAGATAGCGTCGCCGTTCCTGCTCATCCAGCGGCCCACATCTTCGAGCACGCGGACCGACGGTTCGGGAACACTGGCATCCGCACGCGGACTGATATTCAGCAGGAAATTGCCGCCACCACGCGCGGAGGTGATCATGTTGCTGATCAACGTCTTCGCCGGCTTCCAGTTCTCGTCGGCGGCCACATAGCCCCAGGAGCCGTTGATCGTCATGCACGTCTCCCACGGGCGTCCCTCTCCGGCAGGCTCGATCTTCTGCTCTGAAGTGGAGAAATGGCCCTTGGTTCCACCGCGGTCATTGATGACGATTCCCGGCTGGAGCCGCAGCACTTCTTTCTCGATCTTTTCCGCTTCCCAACCCTCCGGACTGAGAGGCCACGTGCCATCCCACCACATGATGTCGATCTTGCCGTAGTTGGAGCAGATCTCGCGCACCTGTTCGTGAATGTAGGGAACGAACCGGCGGCGGGCGGCCTCTTCCGCTACGCAGCGGAGCCCGTCGGGATGATACCAGTCCATCATCGAGAAGTAGAAGCCGACCTTCAGGCCTTCCGCGCGCGCCGCCTCCACAAATTCGGCCACCAGATCGCGCCCGCACGCCTGTTTCGTAGCGCAGAAGTCCGTGGTCCTGGTGTCGAACAGACAATAGCCGTCATGGTTCTTCGTGGTAAGAACCATGTACTTCTGCCCGGCCTGCCGCGCGAGCTTCGCCCACGCGCGCGGCCCGCCCGGCGGGGGCTTGAACTTCTTGCCGAGTTGTTTGTACTCGTCCGGCGGGATCTCTTCGTGATCCATGTTCCAGATGTCGCGCGCGATGATCGTGTGTACGCCCCAGTGGATGAACATTCCGAAGCGCGCCTGCGTCCACCAGTCGATGTGGGAGGCGGCCGAGGCGATTCGGGGCCGGAATAGCGCCCCTCCGGCCGCCAGCGCCAGCGCGGACCGGCGGGAAATGGGAAGCATACCTGGTTGGCTCATCATCATCAGAATACGATCTTCAGCCCGAGTTGAATCTGCCGCGGACTGAAGCGCGTACCCAACACGCGCCCGAAATTGATATTGGCGCGATCGGACACGGGCGCCGAGAATACCGGCGTGTTGGTCACGTTGAACGCTTCGGCGCGAAACTCCAGCCGCTTTCCTTCCATGATGGGAAAGATCCGGAACAGCGACACATCGGCTTTTCGAATCCAGTCCGAACTCATCGTGTAACGCCCGAGCGAGCCGAAAGTGAATGGGTCCGGAGCGACGAACGCGGCGCGGTTGAACCAGGACACGTTCGGATCCGGATTGGATAGTTTCGGATCGCCGACCTGGTGCAGCCGCAAGTAGCCGCCTCCCCGGCCGGCATTGCGAGTGTTGGCGATGTCGCCGCTGACATTCATCGTGTAGGGCTGTCCGGACGAGAACTCGGCGATGCCGTTGACCTGCCAGGGCCCGATGAGATAGTCCGCGATCCTGTTGCCCGTCTGGACCAGCTTGCCTTTGCCGAGCGGCAGCTCATAAACGAAGTTCGTGGTCAGCACCTGGGTCAGGTCGAACCCGGCAACGCTGCGGTCCGCCTTCCAGTTGTAGGGATCTTGCACCCAGCAGCCCTCCACCTGGAACCAGCCCGAACAACCGGCGTCGAGCGACTTCGACCACGTGTACGACACCGTGAAGGCAAGCCCTTTGGCGAATCGCCTCTCGAGCAGCAGTTGCAGGCCGTTGTAGCTGCTGGTTCCCCAACTGCGGTCGAACACCGATGGGTTGATGTAGGGGAACGGGAAGCGGTCGCGAGGGTCGCCCGGTCCCGGAGTCCGAGCGACGTTGAATTGGGTGCCGATTCCGAGCCGGCGGCTGCCGGAGCCGACATAGTTCAGCGTCCCTACCATGGCTCCTCCCAGTTGCCTTTGAATTCCCAGGTTCCACTGGATCGAGTACGGATTCTTGATGAACGGGTCAAAGTAGTTCGCGCCGATCATGAACGGCGTGGGAGCGGGAATGGTGCCGCCTTCCGGGAACGGATCGGTTCCTCTTCTGTTTGGCGTCACGCTCTGCGTGGGCGCGTTCAGCGGCCCGGTCAGGAAATCCACCGACGGCCAACTGCCCTGCGTGTTGGTGGCGCGCTGCGTCACACCCGCCCAGTTGTCGAAGAAGATCCCGAAACTGCTGCGGATGGCAGTCTTCGCGTCGAGCCGATAAGCGAGTCCCATGCGTGGCTGAAAGTTCTTCGTCGTATCGGTGACCAGTTTGCCGCGCGGGTCGACGATGACGTTCGCGGGAAGCGACCCGTCCGGAGTCGGAATGCAGGGCGCAATCTTGGCGGCAACGCAGGACTCCGGTTTGTACTGGAGAATGTAGACCCCGCGCAGAAGGTCCAGATTGCCGATGTGAATGTTCTTGTCGCCGGGTTTTCCGTACGGAGGAATGAACGTGCGGTCGTACCGGAGCCCGATGTTGAGGGTCAGCTTCGGCGTGGCCTTCCACTGGTCGGTGACATATAGCCCCATCACGCCGCCCCAGCGCGTTGTCACGAGAACGTTGCGGCGCTGCGCGGAACCGGGCGCGTCCAGCAGGAAAGATGCCAAGGCTGAGCCCGTGGTGCCCGGGCTGAGCGGATTCCACGTTTCGGAGACGCCGTAGCTGCTCTGTGCCAACTGATTGCTGACGCGTACGCCGTTCTGGGTCAATCCGCCGCCGAACTTGATGATATGGCTGCCGCGGATTTTCGACGCGTCGGCTTTCCACTCCCACAGGTCGGTGGGTTGCGTGATGTTTCTGTTGGAAAGCGCGTTGAAGTAGTCGGCTACGCCGATGCTCGGCCCCACGCCTAGACCTGTTTTCCAGTTCCCGACCCAGAGGTTGGAAAAGCCCAGTTGCTGCCCCACGTCCGCCGGAGCGCTCTTGTAGTCGACGAAGACCTGGTCGGACGCCTTCACTCGCCCGAATGCGACCTGGAGAACCGAGCTTGGCCCGAAAGTGTGGGTCCAGCTTGCGCCGATATTCCGCGCGGTGTTCTCGTTGCGTTGTCCGATCGTATTGAGGGCGGCGCCCGCGGCGATGTCCTGCAAGACGCCGCTCCAGCGGAACCAGAAGAAGTCCTTGCCTCCGATATTGTGGTCCACTCGCGCCGTGTATTCGTTCTGCGTGCGCTTGAAGGTGTCAGTGTTCCAGGCGTTGAAATTCTGGAACGGCGTGACGACAGGAGCGGGGATGGCGAACTTCGCAAACTGCGTGGCGAGGTTCGAAATGCGGGACGCGGGAATGCGATTTCCGGCGAACGGAGTGCGATTGAATTGTCCGGCCTGGTTCGGATCGGGAACCGTCGAGAACGGATCGTAGATCTGCCGCGGCCAGTCGCTCAGATCGCCTTGCAGATTCGCGGGCGTGGGGACTCTCGAATAAACGTTCGACGGCGTACGAAAACGGAAGCCCTGGTAGCCCAGATAGAAGAAGGTTCGGTTCTTGCCCGAGTAGATCCTGGGGATTGTCACCGGACCTCCTCCGGACAAGCCGAAGTGATTCTGCTTGAACGGGAACACGGTGTGCGAATAGAAGTTCGAGGCGTCAAAGGCGTCATTGCGCAGAAACTCCCACAACGCCCCGTGCAGTTCGTTCGTGCCCGACTTGGTGACCACGTTCACGATCCCGCCCAGCACGCCCCCGAACACCGCCTCGTCGTTGTGCGACTGCACCTTGAATTCCTGAATTGCGTCCACAATCGGCCCCACCGCGTATGCCCCGAAGTACGTTCCCTGATTGTTGATCCCGTCGATCAGGAACAGGTTGCTGCGGTTATTCTGACCGTTGACCGCCGGCATGATCACCTCGCCGACCGAAGTCGAGGCGCCGCCGGCGTTCTGCGAGACGCTGATGCGGGACGTACCCGGCGTCAGCGCGAGCAGCTGCGTGAAGTTGCGTCCGTTCAGCGGCAGGGCCGTAATGCGGTCAGTCTGGATCACCGCCCCGAGTTCTGCCGTGGAAGCCTGCACTTCGGTCCCGGTCGCCTGGACGGAGACCGATTGCTCGACGGCGCCTAGCTGGAGCGCGAAGTCGAGCGTTGCCGTCTGGTTGACCGTCAGGGTGAACGTCTCGCTCTTCCGCGATCCGAAGCCCTGATGCGCCACTTCGATCGCGTATTGCCCGGGCACCAGGTTGGTGAATGCGTAGACTCCCGCTTCGTTTGTCACGCTCTCACGCCGGACCCTGGTGGCCACCTGCTGGAGAACCACAGCCGCGTTCGAAACGCTGGCGCCTGTCGCGTCACGCACAGTCCCGTTTACCGCCGCAGTGGGGGTTTGGGCGAGAGCCTCCGCTAGCAGAGACAGCAGGAGAAAAAGAACCGAGTGGAGTCGTGGCTTTGTCATCGCGGTATTCCTTTCGGATTCGAGCATTGAATTGCACCGTACTCGTTTTTACAGTATTATGAACTTGTTGTCAAGCAATGGCTGGCGTGATTGAACAAAGTTCGAAGGCGGTTCAGCGGGGTGTCGTGTATCCTGGCTGGGTGAAACCTTCTCCTAAGCGAGTGCCAGGAGCCGCGCAGCGGGCGGGCGCCGCGCCTCTGCTGGTGTTCGTGCGAGGCATACTCGATTCCCTGAATCCCAGCGAACGCCGGATCGCGGACTACATCCTCGAGGATCCCGAGCGCGTCCTCTATCACTCCATCGGCGAGATGAAGCAGCGGTGTGGCGCCAGCGTCGGATCGATCGTAGGCTTCTGCCGGACTCTGGGCGCCCGTGGGTTCGCGGATCTCAAGATTGCGCTGGCCCGCGAGTTGGCGGGCCATGGCTTCGCGCCGAAGGAAGAGCCGGACGAGACGGTGTCGGTGTTCGAGCAGACTTTCCGCCTGCATGCGAAAAGCCTGAAGGAGACGAGCCTCATCAACAGCGACGCGACTTTGAACCAGGCCGTCCGCACTCTCGAGAAGGCTCGGACGATTCACATTTTCTCGATCGGACTCTCGCACGCCGTCGCCTACGCCGCCTATTGCAAGTTCGCCCTGATCGGGCTCGATTCGTTCGCCGAGATGGACGCCCATATGCAACTCATCCACGCCACCAAGCTGCGCAAGGGAGACGTGGCATTCGGCATTTCCTGTTCCGGGCACACACGAGAGACCGTGCGATGCCTCGAAATAGCCCGCGAGCGAAAGGCCACCACCATCTGCCTGACCAATTCGATCCGGTCTCCCATTACCCGCTTCGCCGATATCGCCCTGCATGCCACGCCGAGCGAGGTGAACTATTTCCAGGCTCCGCTGGCGTCGCGCGTCACGCAACTCGCCGTGATCGACGCGCTGTTTGCCGCGCTGGCTCTCGGCCGCAAGGCGCGAACCATGGCGCACCTGCACAAGGTCGGCGAGGAACTCATGGAGCATCGAGCCGAGTGACCCGTTTCTGGCTTCTCGCAATCGCGCTCGTTCGAGCGGCCGGCGCGGATCGTGTTCATCGCGACCTCGAATTCAGGCGGGCCGGCGACGTCCGCCTGCTGCTGGACCTGTACCTGCCGGAGTCCGTCAAGGGTCCGGCTCCGGTGATCATTTCGATCCACGGCGGAGGCTGGCACGGCGGCAGCAAGGAGCGCAGTCCGGGACTCGACTTCACCCGATTCGGCTACGCGGTTGCGAGCATCAACTACAGATTGACGGGCCAGGCGGCATTCCCGGCCCAAATCCATGACTGCAAGGCGGGGGTGCGCTGGCTGAGAGCTAACGCGCGCCAGTATTCGCTCGACCCGGCGAGGTTCGCCGCGTGGGGCGCGTCCGCCGGCGGTCACCTTGCGGCGCTATTGGGAACCAGTGCCGGTGTCGCTGCGCTCGAGGGAGATCTGGGAAACCTCGGCGAGTCCAGCCGTGTTCAGGCAGTAGTCGATTTCTTCGGCCCGATCGACGTCGCTGGATGGTATCGCTATAAGAAGGATGCCTTCGCCGCGCTGATCGGCGCACCCTTGGCCGGCAATGAGGAGCGCCTTATGGCCACAGATCCCCGAACATACATCGACGCGCGGGATGCTCCGGCCCTGATCGCTCACGGCGCCGCCGATACGCTGGTGCCAGTCGAACATAGCCGCATGCTGCACGAAGGCCTGCGCCGCGCGGGCGTCTTTTCCGATCTGCGCGTCATACCCGAAGCGGGCCACAGCGTCACGGCTCTCAATCTGGAGGCCGAGGTTCGCGCATTTTTCGATCGCCATTTGAGGAGAGAATGACACTTTCGACTAGCGCTACCTCTACCCGCCGCGCTTTTCTTGCCGCCGCCTGCGCGACCCCGTTGCTGGGCCAGGAGCGTGACAAAGGGGTGATTCCGCATTCCTATTTTCGCGGCGAGCCGATGCGTATCGGCAATGAAGTGCAGATCCTGGCCGATGACTACATCGTCGAGGACCGGTGGAAACTGACGCGCCGTGCGGGGCTTGTCGCGAAGCATCTCGGCAATCCGGTGATCGTGCAAGACAAATCCTGGGAAGACGCGGTGGGCGCCTACCCCTGCGTCCTCTACGACGAGTCAGCGGATAAGTACCGCATGTGGTATGAGTGCTTCAGCCTGACCAACTACTACGCGCGCCATTTGGGACCGCCCTATTACCTCGGCTACGCCGAAAGCGAAGACGGCTTCAAGTGGACCAAGCCGGCGATGGCCGAGTTTCCCTTTGGTAAACATCGCCGCAGCAACGTTGTGTTCACCGGGCGGAACGGCACGCGCGCCGCCGGCGCGCAGATCCTGCTGAACCCGAACCAGTCCGACCCGAGCCGCCGCTTCATGATGGTCTACATCCACTGGGGCCAGATCGACTTGGCGTACTCGAAAGACGGTCTCCACTGGAAGATCGTCGAGCAGCCGCTGTTCCGCTTTCACAGCGACTTTCCGAATCACCTCGTGTGGATTCCGGAACGAAAGCTGTGGTACCTCTATCTGCGTCCTTCGATCCGTCCGCAAGGCGAGTCCCGCAAGCTCCCGGAAGGCGAGCGTCATACGGGACGCCGGCTCGCCTTGTCGACCAGTCCCGATCTGAAGACGTGGAGTGAGCCGCGGACGATCCTCTATCCCGACGAGCAGGATCAACCCGATTTCGACAATCTTTACATCTTTCGCCGGCACGGCGTCTTTTTCGCGCTGTACGCGCAGATGTTTCAGGAAAAAGATCGCAGCGAAACGGAAACGCACATCGCCGTGAGCCGTGACGGAGTGCATTGGCAGCGGACGTGGGACCGGAAGCCGCTCATCCCGCGCGGCCCCGCCGGCAGCTACGATCATGGACAGGTGGAGCCGGGAACCAGTCCGCCCCTCGACATCGGAGACGACATGGTGATGTACTACTATGCGTCTCCGGTGGGGCAGTCGGAGCCGGTCGCCACCGAGACGTGTGTCGCCGCTTGCCGCCTGCGCAGGGACCGCTTCGTCGGCCAATGGGCGGACAACCAGACAGGCTACATGGTCACGCGCCAGTTCGTACTCGAGGGAAGCAAACTCGAGGTCAACTGCATTTCGAACCTCGCGCCGTACACGCAGGCGGATTGGGGCATTCGGGTCGAGGTCCTGCAAGGGCCCGACTATCAGACCCGCGAAACCCGCTGGGAAAAAAGGATCCCGGGCTTCACGCTCGAGGAGTGCGACAACATCCGCCGCGACGCGTTCTCGCACACGGTCTCGTGGAAAGGCAAAACCGATTTGAGCGTGCTGAAGGGGAAGCCCGTGTACCTGCGGTTCGAAATGAAGAAGGCCGGTCTCTACACCTTCCGGGTGACCGCCTGACCGGAGATTGCTTGCACGCCATTTGCACCGGAGTCATCGTAGCCGACATCTTCTCGAGCGCGGTTGGTTCCCCGCCGGAAGCAGGTCAGCTCATCCTGGCCGAAAAGTTTCTGTTGAGCGCCGGCGGCGGCGCCGTGAATACGGCGGCCTGCCTGGGGCGTATCGGTGCTCCCGCGCGCATCGTTGGCAGAGTGGGACACGATCTCTTCGGAGACTTCGTGGTCGCCGACCTCGAGCGGCGGTCCATCGACCCATCCTGGGTAATGCGCAGCCAGACCCACCCGACATCCACCACGTTCGTCCTCAACGTAAAAGGCCATGACCGGCGCTATATCCACACCATCGGCGCGAACGGCGATCTGGTGGCGGAAGATGTAGTGCCCGCTCTGGATGACGCCGCCGTCCTGTATGTCGGCGGCTATCTCGCGTTGCCGGGTTTTGACGCGGCAAGTCTGGCAAGCCTGTTCCGCCTCGCGCAACAACGATCCATCGCAACCATATTGGACGTCATGATCCCCGGCGGAAGCCGCCAGCCACTCGATGGGATCCGGGAAGCTCTACCCTACGCCGACATGTTTCTGCCGAATCAGGACGAGGCTCGCGCATTGACGGGCGAGGAGTCGCCGCGGCGCCAGGCCGCGCTTCTCGCGGATCTTGCGCCGCGGTGTACCGTCGTGATCACGCGCGGCAATAACGGGTTGCTTGCACGAAGAGGCCGCCAAACATGGGAGGCCGGCGCGTACGAGATGGAGACCGTCGACGAGTCCTGCGCGGGCGACGCTTTCGCTGCGGGATTGATCACGGGGCTGATGGAGCGCTGGCCGTTCGAGACTAGCCTTCGCTTCGCCAGCGCCCTTGGCGCTTCCTGCACTCGCGCTCTCGGCTGCACGGAAGGCGTCTTCGAACGCGACGAGTCCCTGCGCTTTATTGAACGAGTCCCCCTGGAGATCCATACACAATGAAAAGACGTAGCTTTTTGTTCTCGGCCGCCGCGGCGTGCGGTGCTCCAGCGAGCGCTGAATTGCTGTACAACGGAATCCGGCTGCCTGAGTCCTGGCCACCGCGGGCAGCCTCGCTTTCCTCCGAGCCACCGCCCGCCCCTGGATATCTCACGCATCCGCCGTCAGTGATTCCGATCGATCTCGGCCGGCAGCTCTTCGTCGATGACTTCCTGATCGAGAGCACGAACCTCGAGCGAACCTGGCACTCCGCCGAGTACCATCCCGCGACGCCCGTGCTGAGACCTGACAAGCCCTGGGAGCGTCAGGACAAGGGCCGCAACGCCGAGATATGGGGACCCGGCATCGCCGTGTCGGTGTACAGCGATGGTGTGTGGTACGAACCCCGCGAGCGTCTCTTCAAGATGTGGTACCGCATCGGCTACACACTCTCGACCGCGCTGGCCGTATCGAAGGACGGAGTCCATTGGGAGAAGCCGGTTCGCGACGTGGTTCCCGGCACGAACATCGTTCATCCGGTGGGCCGCGGATCATCGACCGTCTGGCTGGACCTTGACGAGACCGTACCGGAGCGCCGCTACAAGATGGTGTCGTCCACGAGTCATATGCAGCCGCAGCGGTTGTTCTACTCGCCTGACGGTATTCACTGGAGCGCGGAGATCACACGCAGCCTTCCCTGCGGCGACCGCACCACGGTTTTCTGGAATCCCTTCCGCAAAGTGTGGGTCACAGGCATCCGCGACTCCGCCGGCGGCGACCCGCCCGGCCGCGTGCGGCTTTACTGGGAGGCCCGCGGTCTAGCCGAGGCGCTGCACTGGAAGGACGGCGAACCCGTCTGGTGGACGGCCGCTGACCGGCTGGACGGCATGCGGGAAGACATGAAGGTCCCACCGCAACTCTACAATCTCGACGCGGCCGGCTATGAGAGCATCCTTCTCGGAGCGTTCAGCATCTGGCGGGGGGCGCCGGAGGATCGCTCGAAACCGAACGAGGTTCTGCTTGGTTTCAGCCGCGATGGCTTCCACTGGAGCCGCCCCTCCCGAAAGCCGTTCATTCCCGTGTCGGAACGCTACGGCGACTGGAACTGGACAAATGTACAGTCGGCGGGCGGCGTCTGCCTGATCGTGGGAGACCGTCTGCATTTCTACGTCATGGGATGGGCCGGAGTGAAAGGCACGGTACGGCCCGGCACCGGCACCGTCGGTCTCGCTACGCTCCGGCGCGATGGCTTTGCCTCGCTCGATGGGAAGGACCCCGGCGGTCAGGTCACCACGCGCAAGGTGACGTTCAGCGGCAAGCGGCTCTTCGTGAACGTCGATGCACCGAGGGGTGAACTGCGGGCTGAGGTTGTCGACGAATCGGGTCGCCCGATCCCGGGATTCACGGCGAAGGACTGCCTCCCGGTCAGCGGCGACAAGACGCTCGCACCGGTCCAGTGGAAAAGCGGAAAGGACCTCGGGAAGCTCTCGGGCAAGCCCGTTCGATTCCGCTTCGAGGTGAAGAACGCTCGCTTGTACTCATTCTGGGTGAGCTCGGAGGAATCAGGTGCGAGCCGTGGATTCGTCGCCGCCGGCGGACCGGGTTTCGACCGCACCTACGACGACAAGGGATCGAACCGATGAAGTGGTGCTGGGCGCTCCTTCTGCTGCTGCCGCGCCCCCCAGGGATTCCATTCTCGCGTCACGACATCGACTTGGGCTCTTCCGAGGCCGTAACCCTTGCCGACATCGACGGCGATGGCCGCGCGGATATCGTGTCCGGCGAAAACTGGTTCGAGGCGCCGCATTGGCGCCGCCATGCGTTTCGAGAGTTGAACTACGTAGCCGCCGCGGACCTCATCGACGACTTCTCCGATCTTGCCCTTGACGTGAATGGCGACGGCAGCGTCGACATTGTCAGCGCGCTGGGCAACGAACGTGTCATGGCCTGGTTCGAGAATCCTGGGGCAAGGGACGAACCTTGGCGGAAGCACGTCTTCGAGGACGGCGGCTACGGGATCGAGTTCGCATTTCTGGTGGATCTCGACAACGATGGCCGAAGCCGCGAAGTCCTGCCGATGCTCGGCTGGCGTCCCGAGATCCCGGTCGCTTGGTACGAAGTAAGCAACGGCAGG
The DNA here is from genome assembly GCA_005808475.1 of Acidobacteriota bacterium. Lineage (GTDB taxonomy): Bacteria > Acidobacteriota > Terriglobia > Bryobacterales > Bryobacteraceae > SYLY01. The sequence continues at coordinate 12,150 of SYLY01000026.1, read as the reverse complement.
ATGGTGCGGCGTGTGGTCGCGAACAAGACGCACGACCACGGAATCGGCTGCGGCGATGTCAATGGCGACGGCCGCAACGACATCCTGACGCCACGCGGCTGGTACGAAGCGCCGCCGGACCCTCGCGCCGGGGAATGGAAGTGGCATCCCGAGTTCGATCTGGGGTCCACCGGGTTTCTTCACGTCATCGATATCAATGGCGACAGCCGTAACGACATCCTTTTCTCGAAAGCGCACGACTACGGAGTCTTTTGGCTGGAACAGGGCGGCAGCGGGCAATGGACTCGCCGCCTTATCGACGACACGTGGGCCGGAGCGCACGCCACTGCATTGGTGGACCTCAACGGCGATGGGCGCAAGGATCTGCTCACCGGCAAGCGCTACCTGCCTCACAACGGCAAGGACCCAGGCGAGCGGGAGCCGCTCGGCATCTACTGGTATGAATTCCGCAAGACCGCGGACGGCAAGTCAATCGAGTGGATTCGCCATATCGTCGAATACAGCACGCGCGCCGGAGGCGGCATGCAGATCCCGGTGGCCGATATCGATGGCGACGGAGACCTCGACTTTGTCGTAGCCGGGAAAACGGGGCTTTTTCTGTTCGAGAACAAGACGCGGAGGTCAGACGCAAAATGAAACTCATTCTCTTATCGGTTCTGGCGATCGCCTTGAACGCGGATGTCCTATACGTCTCGACGGAGGGCAAGGCTACCTGGTCCGGCCGGCTGGCGTCGCCGAATGCCGCCCGCACCGATGGACCGCTCCCGTCGCTCGAAGCGGCGCGCGATGCCGTTCGGCGCAACCGCGCGGCCGAGCCGAACAAGCCATTCACCGTGATCCTCCGCGGCGGGACATATCGATTGGAACGGCCGTTCGTGCTGACGAACGCCGATTCGAATGTCACTTATGAGGCGACGCCAGGCGAGCGGGCCGTCCTCAGCGGAGGCCGCACGATCACCGGTTGGAAAAAATCCAAGGAGCAGATCTGGACCGCACCGGTCCCGTCCGGCTGGACCCCACGCCAATTGTTCATCGGCCAGCGGCGTGCGCGCCGGGCGCGAATTCCGAACAACGGCTACTTACGGATCATCGGGCCGAGTTCGCAGGAGACTCCGTTCCGTCTCCCCTACCGTGACGGCCTCATTCGAAAGACCTGGGCCGGCGCACAGGTGGAGGTGGTCGCTTTGCTCGGATGGACCTCGTTCCGAAGACCGGTTGCCGCCGTCAATGAAGAGGCGCAAGTCGCGACTCTTGCGGGGGGCCCGGGGGGATCGGCGGTGGGCATCGTGCAAGACCCGGAAGGCCGGTTCTTCATCGAAAATGCGCCGGAGGCCCTCGATGAACAGGGCGAATGGTATCTGGACCGGCGGGCGTCCACGATCTCCTATTGGCCGCTCGGCGGCGAGGATCCCGCCGCGGAGGAAATCACGGGAGCGGATCTCACACGGCTTGTCGTAATCGAGGGGCGGCCCGGGGCGCTCGTCCGCGGCGTGACGCTGCGCGGCCTTCACTTTCGCCACGCCGATTGGTCCATGCCGCCCGAGGGCTACGCAGACCAGCCACAGGCCGCGGTGAATGAGGGCGCGGCGGTCGAGGCCGATGGCGCGGAAGGCTGCGTGATCGAGCGGTGCACGTTTTCGCAGATCGGAAACTACGCGATCTGGTTTCGGCGCGCCTCCAAAAGCAATCGCGTCGCGCACAACGCCATCTTCGACGCCGGCGCAGGCGGCATAAAGCTCGGCGAGAAAGTCATTCGCGAGACGGAGGCCGATCGCACGTTCGGCAATGCTCTCACAGACAATCACATCCACGATCTCGGCCACGTCCACCCTGAGGCGGTCGGCATCTGGCTGGGGCAAACGGGCCGCAACACGGTCGCGCATAACCTGATCCACCACGTCTACTACAGCGGCATCAGTGCTGGATGGACGTGGGGCTACGGTCCGAGCCTTTGCGAAGACAATCGCATCGAGTTCAATGAGGTGCATCACATCGGGCGCGACACTCTCAACGATCTTGGCGGCATCTACACGCTGGGCTACCGCGGAGGGACCGTCCGCAATAACATCGTGCATGACGTGAGATCGTTCGCCGAACGGGGGCGCGGAATCTATCTCGACGAGGGTACCGTCGGAACTCTGGTCGAGTCGAATATCGTGTACCGCGCGAAGAGTTCGGGATTCCATCTCCACTACGGCCGCGACAACATCGTGCGCAACAACATCCTCGCGTTGAACGAGGAGGCGCAGGCGTCGCGGGCGCGTTCCGAGCAGCACCGCTCCTTTACGTTTACACGCAATATCGTCTATTGGAACAGCGGCCGGCCACTTGGCGGAAACTGGGGCGCTGGTGTGGATGTCGAAAGCAATCTCTACTTCGACCCGCGCGGCGGCGATCCGCGCTTCGGACGCAACTCGCTGGTCCAGTGGCGGGAACTCGGCCGCGATACGAAATCGATCGTCGCCGACCCGATGTTCATGGATGCCGCCCGATCGGACTTTCGGCTGCATCCTGATTCGCCTGCTTGGAAACTCGGATTCGTGGCGATCGACGTCGCGGCGGTGGGCCCCCGGCCCTGACTGAGACGTGGGACATTTCGGCCATCAGGCTGCGAGTTGCCCGGGATTGCGAGTTCACCGGGCCGTTCAATCGACGCCCGCGGCAGATGGACGGTGCAGCACAGTCTGCCCTCGGCATTGCTCGTCTTCTGCCCTATTTGACTGTGCACGAACTGTGCAAGAATCGGCGAGCTTGACACGATTGAAGATCCGGTTCACGCGAAGGCAGCGGCTGTAACTTGTTGGAGGGGAAAGAGCGGCCGGCAGCGGATGGAGACCGTGGAGGCGCGGCACATGTTTCACACGCAGGAGGTCACAGGTTCGAGTCCTGTCGCGCCCACCACTTCCCTCCCTACGAATCAGGCATCCCGGGAGCGGGGAGCGAGGCTAGCCTTCGAGTACGTGTTCCACGCGGAGGGAACCGTCCTAGCCTCCATTTCCGGGGCCTTCGATTTCCAGCCCCGGTCTACGCTACGCCCAAAACGCGCCGCCCGCCTGCCTCCCGAGCGGTTGACGAGTTCGAAGGCCAATTCCGTAGGGCCCGAACGGCGTCTTACGCAAAACTATCGACAGGGCCCGCTCATTCCGGAATGCACCATTCGAACCGGGACGAGAATGCCGTCCCCGGTTGACTCGTATTCGTAGGCGAGTTCGAACTCGACGCTAACCATGCTCCGGCGGTAACCAGCCGCCCACGGACGGCGCCGCGTCTGCCTCATCAACGAAAAACAAGAAGGGCGACTCGAAACCCTGCTTGCGCGCCGACTCATGGACCGCCCGGTTATCGGCCCCGTGCGCAACGACTGCTTCGCCTTCCAACGCGACCCATTCACCCCGATACCGGGCGTCGGGCCGGCGCGTCCAACCAATCTCCCTTGCTCGATGCCGCGGCGCCCGAGAGATTGACGAGTGGAACTTCTGGTACAGCTCCAACGCTTCCCGCGCGACCCGATCCACTGAGCTGCCACGCGCGGCGGCAGCGGCAATCAGTTCCGCTTCGATCTCAGGAGCTAGTTGCAATGCCACGCTTCGAGAATAGCGGATTTGGTTCGAGTCCTGTCGCGCCCACCACTCGAGACAAAGACTTCCAAGGTTCCACGGCAGTTGGTCTTTGCTGCGTTCAGGAGTCTGGCGCTTTCCTGCCTTGCGCTCTCGCCCCGAGGGCGTCTCGCATCTCTCGGTCCCGAACTCGCGGAGTCCTTGTTGCGGTGGCGTAACTGGACCGAGCCTTTCGCTCTGTCATCAGGTCTACAACGGCTCGACGCACGCACGGTTCACGCCGGCTCACTCGGGCCCCGATCCTTCCAACACCGGCCGCGCCAGTGGCAGGCCCGATCAGACCTGCGATCCGAGTTTCGCGGCGTCCCGTGGGCAGGGCCTGTCTCCACTGACATCACTTCGGCCAACTTCGCGCCTTCAATACGAGTGGAGGGACGCCCCGCTTCCTCTCGTTCCGCGCCAGGCTCGGCTTCTGGCGCCTTGACGGGCGAATCCCGGTGGCAATAGACTCAGTACGGAGGAATGCCTCAGGTTTGGCGTTCACCGTCAGGTCAAGACCGATATGGCGAAGGTCAGGAGGACGACTACGGGCTCGTCGAATCGTTGCTTTGTTTGGATTGCAGCGGTAGCTTGCCTGCTGTTCCCGGTCCGCGCCCAGGATCGCACCGACCCGAATCCGCCGGAACCGCGCTTGGCATCGCTCTATCCGCAGGCCGGTCAGGCAGGAACCACATGGCAGGCCGAGGTGACGGGCGAGAACCTCGAAGGCTCTCGAGCGATCTGGTTCTCGACGCCCGGCCTCTCCGGAGCGGTGGTCAAGGCTGAGGAGGTCAAGCCCGAGAAGGCGGCCCCGCCCGGCGCCGTGGTGGAGCGCCAGTATAAGATCACTCTCCGGATCGAAGCGCAGCCTTCGATAGGAACCGGAATCCGCTTTCTGAGGCTAATCTCCGCCCTGGGGCTTTCGAACGCGATTCAATTTCGGATTCACGCTGGCCCAGTGACTTCCGAGCCCGAGGAAAAGCACGCATCTCCCTCCGATGCAACCCTGATCCGATTGCCGGCGGTGGTTAACGGACGCATCGCCAAGCCCGGCGAAACCGATTGGTACGGGTTCGATGCAGCCGCCGGCCAGGAACTCGTTTTCGATGCGATCTCGAGCCGCGAGGCAGCGGCCACCGGGTTTCACCAGCAACTGGCCCTCTACCGGATCGCCGCGAGTTGGTTCGACCCGGCGCGCCCCCTTCGGGTCGCCTTCTCTTCGGATGTCCGCGGAGAAGTGATCGTGCAAAACGGCGACCCTCGCGACCGCAGCGGCAACTGGGTCCGGCTGAAACACCGTTTCGCCGAGCCGGGCCGATACTACATCGAAGTAGGCTCCGTGTTCGGAAAGGGCGGACCGGAAAACAGCTACCAGCTTCTGGTGGCCGATTCCAAGCACGCCGCGACTCCCGAGTTCTGGCGCCAGCATCCGTGGCAGGAACGCAGTTTCATTCGGCGGCTTGGGAACGAACATACGCGGGCGCTGCATGCCAGGACGCTGGCTACCGAGGCGCCAGCAGCCCCAGCCACGTCCGCGGCGGGCAGCGATCACGCATCCTCCAGCAGCGCGAAGCCTGCCGCCGTGGCTCGAATTCCGCGCGACGCGCGGGCGGAAGCCGCGGTGGAGAACGAACCCAACGACGCCGACGCCCAAGCCCTTACCGTGCCCTTGCCAGCGACTCTCGAAGGCGCGATCGACCGGGAGTCGGATATCGACGCCTTCCGCTTCCAGGTCGCGCGCGGGCAGAAACTGGCCTTCGAGCTCGAGACCTTCGAGGCGGCTCCTCCGGAGTTCAATCCGCGGTTCGAAGTCGTCGACGCCAAGGGCGTGGAGGTTCTATCGAATCTGGCGCGGACCAAGGAGTTCAAGAATTCCAAGTCCGTCTACCTGCTGGCTGTCGAGCCGAAGGTCGTGGCCACGTTCGAACAAGAGGGTCAGTATGTCCTTCGAATCCGTGACGTGACCAAACGCGCCGGCGGTCCGCGTTTCCGCTACCGGTTGATGATCCGGCCTCAGATTCCTCATGTCGGAGACGTTCTGGTGGAGACCCGGACTCGCGCGAATGAGGATGCCACGCTCGATCCGTGGCGTGTGAATCTGCGCCCGGGGCAGGCCCGAAAGATCAACGTGACCGTGGAGCACGAAGAGGGGTTCTTCCAGCCGGCGAACATGATGGCACTCCAGGTGGAAGGGCTGCCGCCCGGAGTGACCGCGTTGACGGGTTCGAGCAATCCGTCGCTCGCTTCCCGCTTCGGCGGTCCCGCCGTGGAGAAAGCGGAGCGCTATCAGCCCGCCCGCCAGGACTTGACCGTGGTTCTCGATGCCTCGCCTTCGGCCGCCGTCACGGACCTTCCGGTGACCGTGCGTCTGGTGGCGCGGCCCTTCGTGCAAGGCAAGCCGGGCCCCTCGTTTCCGTTGGGAGAACTACCGATCATGATCGTGGCGGCGGACGGAGACACGAAAAAATGAAGATACGGCTGGTATTGTGCGCGGCCGGAATCCACGCCGCCTTGGCCGCCGCGCCACCCGTCCCGCCCGCGAAAGTGGTTTCACTGCGGGTGATTCCCGCCGATCCCACTCTGCGCGGCGCGGGCACGGCGGTGCGATTCCTGGCGATGGCGAAGTATGCCGACGGCGTCGAGCGCGACGTCACGGCCCAAGCTGAACCAACCCTCTCCGATCCTGAGGTCGCCGCGGTAGGCGACGGCAATCGCATCATCGCGAAGGCGGATGGCGAAGTGCTCCTGCGGGCGAAGTTCGGCGGGCGCATCGCCCAGACCCGCGTCAAGGTAGTCCAGGCGGACAAACCGCGGCCGTTCAGTTTCGCGCGCGAGGTGGGCGGAATCCTGACCAAGAAAGGATGCAACACCAGCGAGTGTCACGGCGGCGTCAAAGGGCAAGGCGGGCTGAAACTTTCGGTGAACGCGACACAGCCGAAGGACGACCACCATTACATCGTCAAGGGCGGAGTCTTCCAGGTGCTCACCACTGAGTCCGGGGGGCCCGCGGTCCCGCGCGTGGATACAAAGGAGCCGGAGAAGAGCCTGCTGTTGCTCAAGCCGGCGATGCAGGTCCCACATGGCGGCGGTCAGCGTTTCACCAAGGGATCTCCGGACTACGACCGGCTGCTTGGCTGGATTCGCCAAGGCGCCCCGTTCGGCGAGGAATCCACGGAAGCGGCGGTTCGCACCGAGAGCGTGGAGGTGCTGCCCGGAGAGACGATCCTCGACGCCAACGGCCGCCAGCAACTGGTCGTGCTGGCCAAGCTCTCCGATGGAACCGTGGAAGACGTGACCTCCGAGGCTTCCTACTCGGTCAGTGACGTCCACGTGGCCAAGCTCACCCCGGACGGCCTGGCCACCGCGCTGCAACCGGGTGAGACCGCCATCGTGGTTCGCGCCGCCGGACACGCGGTCAGTAAGATGGTCTCGGTGATGTCGAAACCGGCGCCGGACTATCCGGCGATCAAGTCCCACAACTACATCGACGATCACATTCTCGCCAAGCTGCGCAAACTGAATATTGTCCCCTCCGGGTTGTCGGGCGATGCCGAGTTTCTGCGCCGGGTTTGTCTCGATCTGACCGGAACGCTGCCGCCGCCCGCGCGAGTGCGCGAGTTTCTGGCGTCGAAGAATCCCCGCAAGCGCGAGCAACTGATCGACGCGCTGCTCGATTCGCCGGAGTTCGTCGAGTTCTGGTCGTTCCGGCTGGGCGAGATCCTCCGCTACCGCCAGCGGTCCACGCAGTTGATGAAGGACACACAACTCTACGGCGAGTGGATCCGCGAGAGCGTGGCCAGCAACAAGCCGTTCGACCGGATCGTGCGGGAGCGGATTGCCGCCGAAGGCTACGCGGGGCCGAGCCGGTATTACTACGAACTCCGGTTCCTAGCGGAACCGCCGGAGATCATCGCCGAGCAGACGCGGCTGTTCCTGGGCCGCCGCATCGAGTGCGCGCGTTGCCACAATCACCCGTTCGAATCCTGGAGCCAGGATCAGTTCTGGGGACTGGCCGCCTTCTACGGCAGCATGGTGGATTTGCGCAATACGGTGATGGACGATTCGGTTGTGATCGACGCGCCCGAAGCGGCGGCAAAGGTAATCCATCCTCGAACCAAGAAAACGGCCGAGCCGCGCTTTCTCGATGGGACGCCGCTGGCCAAGGAAGCGCGGGACGATCCGCGGCGGCGGCTGGCCGAGTGGGTAACCGGCCATCCCTATTTCGCCGAGACTCTGGCCAATCGCGCGTGGGACTGGTTTTTCGGACGCGGTATCGTGGAGCCGGTGGACGATTTCCGTTCCACCAATCCCGCCACCCATCCGGAACTGCTCGCGGCGATGGCGAAAGACATCCGCGAGCACGGCTTCGACCTCAAGTACCTCATGAAGCTGATCGTCAGTTCGCGGACTTACCAGACTTCCGGCGTCCCCAACGAAACCAACAGCGGTGACCGGACCAATTGGTCGCACGTGGTTCCGAAGGCGCTCGACGCCGCCGTGCTGATGGATGCCATCGCGGCGGTAACCGGCGTAAAGGAAGAATTGAAGGAAGGTCCGATGGGTGTTCCCGCATCGGCGCGAGCCATTGAGATCTGCCCGGATCTGTTCTCGAACAAGTTTCTGCAGGCCTATGGCCAGAATGACCGCGCCACGCTGCCCGAAGCCAAGCCGCAACCCGGGTTGGCGCAGGCCCTCCACATGATCACCGGCCCCACCTACTCCACCAGGATGCTGGACGATGGCGGCCGGATCGATCGCCTGGCGCGCGCGGGCGTCACCAACCGGCAAGCGATCGAGGAATTGTACTTGACCGCGCTGGCGCGTTTTCCGGAGCGCGCCGAGGTGGATCAACTCGATGCGCTGATGCGTTCCGGCGCGTCGCGCAAGGAAGTGATTTTCAGCTTGATGTGGGCGCTGGTGAGTTCCCGCGAATTCGCCTACCGGCACTGAAGGAGAAACCGTATGGATGAAATCCGTCATTGGCATCGAAGGAACTTCTTGCGGGCCGGGGGACTCGGTTACCTCGGGATGAGCCTTCCGCAATACCTTCGGGCGGCCGCGGCCAAGGAGGCCGCCGGCGCCGCGACGGCCGGAAGGGCCCAGTCCTGCATTTTGGTGTGGCTCTCGGGCGGGCCTCCGCACATGGATACGTGGGATCCCAAGCCGAACAGTAACTTCAAGGCGATCTCCACCAATACGGCAGGCATACAGATCTCGGAGTTGTTTCCGCGCGTCGCCAAACTGATGGACAAGCTGTCCATCATCCGGTCGATGCACACCGAGGAGAACAATCACCCCGAAGGAACTTACTACGGGATGACCGGGCACCGGCCGAATCCGACGATGCGCTTTCCGAGCTTCGGGTCGATCATCGGCAAGGAACTGGGCTCGAGGAACGACGTTCCTCCCTACGTGGTGACGCCACCGCAATCGTACCCGCACTCCTACAACGCGGGTTTCATCGGTCCTCAATACGATCCCATGGTGACGCCGGATCCGAATCAGGAGGACTTCAAGATTCCGGATCTCACGCTACCGAAGTCGCTGACGCGGGAACTGATCGAAACCCGGCTGGCGTTTCTGAAGGTGGTCGACAAGCGGGTCCGCGACAAAGAGCGGTTTGCCGAGTTCGCGAGCATGGACGCCTATCAGGAGCAGGCGTTGCGCATGATCCTGGCGCCCAATGTCCGCAAGGCGTTCGACCTTACGATGGAGCCGCCCAAGGACCGCGATGCCTATGGCCGGTCGCGATTCGGCCAGTCGATGCTGCTGGCCCGGCGCCTGGTGGAAGCAGGCTGCCGGTTCGTCACCGCCGAAGGTTACGAGCATAGCGAGTGGGACACCCATTTCAAGAACGACGAGATCCTGCGCCGGGATCTGGCGCCGAAACTCGATCAGGCGCTTTCGGTGCTGGTGAGCGATCTCGACCAGCGCGGCCTGCTCAAAACGACGGTGGTGGTGGTGATGGGCGAATTCGGCAGAACGCCGAACATCAATCCCGAGGGCGGGCGCGATCACTATGCCAACTGCTGGTCGTTGCTGATCGGCGGCGGAGGAATCCGCGGGGGCACGGTGGTCGGGTCGAGCGACGAGACCGCGGCCAATGTTGCTTCGCGAATGGTGACGCAGGGCGATCTGTTCGCGACCATCTACAAAGCAATGGGAATCGACCCGGCGAAAATCTACCTCGCGCCGGGCGGCAGGCCGATTTACATCGCCAACTCGATCGGCGACAAGCGGGGCAGTCCCGTCGAAGAGTTGCTGTAGGGCCGGACGTTACGTTCCAAGAGTTGACAGCTTCAACACGGATTCATGCCCCCTCGCGAAAATGGCGGATTCTCCGATCTCCCCTCCGGCGAGGCTCAGCGGAAATACAGGGGAGAGACCCGGCATTGACCCGCGGATTCGGTTTCCCAGTGCGCGATCAACGGCCCTTCCGTACCGCAACGAAGCTCGCCATCACGCTGAGATTGGCGGGTAACTGCGAAACCGCCACGGTGGATCGGGCCGGCGCCCGGCCGCGGGAGAAATACTTACCGAATGCGCGGTCCATCGCGTCGAAATCCCTCATGTCGCGCAGATAGACGCGTGCCTCCGCCACGTCATCGAGCGTAGCTCCGCCCGCTTCCACGATCAGTCTGACGCGCGACAGGACATCTTCCATGCATTCCTCCATCGATGGCTTGGCCGACCCGATGCCGGCAACGTAGAGCTTATCGCCCACCTTGTATCCACGGCTGTAGTTGTCGCTCGGTTCCATACCCTTCGGAAGCACGGGCGAACCCTTGGCTGTGTGCGCGATCATCGTGATCGAAACCGGAGCCTCACCGGGCAATCGCGTTGCGCCCAGGGGCACACGCGCTGGCCGGGGTTGGCTCGTGAAGGTCCGGTAGACATCGCCCATCGGCGCGAAGTCCGCCGGGTTCGTCAGGATCACACTGGCCTGCGCGACGTGGGAAAAGTCCATCCCGGCGTCGCGCAGGATCGCGCCGATGTTTTCGAGCGATCTCTTCACATGCGAACCGATTGCTCCTTGCACGGGCGTGCCGGTCACCGAATCCACGCTGGTCTGCCCGGAGATGTACAAAGCGCCGCCAGCCAGGATCGCCGGGCTGAACGACTGCTTCGAACCACGGCCGATCGCTTTCCTCGCGCCCTTCGCGGCCACCAGCGAGAAGTCTTCGGTGGCGCCGCCTGGCAGAGCCGAAACCTCCGAGATGGTAGCTGCCGGGGCAGTTCCGCCGAAAAGCCCGCGCAACCTCTTGCTCACCTCGGCGGCGCGACCGGCGCCCGTCACCCAGATCTGGCTCGAGACCACTTCCGAGAGGCTGAATCCGTTGGCTTGGAGCGTCCGCTTGCATGCCTCCACCTGCTGCTCCATCGTGCCCCCCGCGCCTTCGCCCGCCGCCACGTACAGCGTGTCACCGGCGCGCACCGCATGCCGCGTGGCTGGTGTTCGCGCCAAACGAAAGCCGAGATCGGTGTGGCGGAAGGCAGGCTTGCGGTGATCGCGGTACGATGGCCGAACCTCCGCTCTGTCGAGCCCCCAGTTGAGCCAACTGGCGCCTTTGAACACCTTGGTGGCGCCGGCTTCCGGCCCCAGTGGGTCGCGCACGTCCCTGGCCGGATGAGACCCGTGCCAGTCTTGCACCCATTCCCACACGTTGCCCTGCATGTCGTGCAGACCCCACGGGTTGGCACGCTTGCTCCCGGCAGTGGCGGGCATCTTGGGCCCCATCAGCACTTCGCCGGGCTGATTCAGGTTCTTCCAATACGTGCCCGAGTTGGCCGACCAGAAGGCCTCGGCATCGAGATCGCCTGCGGAGTCCTTCCTTCTGCCCGCCCGGCACGCGTATTCCCATTCCGCTTCCGTGGGAAGGCGGTATTCGTACTGACGATCGAGGCGATTCAAGCGCCGGATGAACTCCTGCGCTTCCTCCCAGCTCACGCTGTCCAAGGGCAGCGTCTTGCCCTTCAGTTTCCGGCCGCTCGGGTTCTTCTCCATGATCGCGTCCCACTGCTCCATGGTGATCTCGAACTTGCCCATCTCGAAGGGCCGCGTGATCCGCACCGTGTGGGCCGGGCGTTCCCGTTCATTGCCGTCGTTCGATCCCATGACGAACCGGCCGGGCGGAATTCGGACGAACTCGAACCGCTGACCGGAGATGGCCGCGACCCTCCCTTCCTCCGCATCCAGTTGGCAACCGGCAAGCAACACCACCAACGCCGCACGCTTCCGCATCGATCGAACCCTCCTGTCTATTGTTTCCGGTACACGCAGTTCTCACATCGCCGTGCGCCCGCCTTCCGCGCATCCGGTAGAGGTTAGCGCGTGCCACGCGGCCTGAAAGCGGAGCTTGTAGCCGTCCGCGTCCAGCGCCTCACGAGCTTGATTCAAGAACTCCAGCCCTAGGATAGAGCCTGTCCCAAGATCCGCAAAATCGGACCAACCTCGGGGCCCGGCCCGGGCGGCCGCCCCGAAAATGTGGAGGGCGACGATTTCCGTGCCTCGATCGGCGGCATCCAAGGCCGCTCCAAGGCCGCCTAGGGCCTC